>NZ_JBGQOQ010000003.1:0-213365 GCF_052119765.1 Pseudorhodobacter sp. W20_MBD10_FR17
TCAGCGCGTCCGTTATCCCGTCTCGACGCGCAAAATCAACAATGTTAGTCGTTTCCATGGTGGTGTATCTCCTTTGGCTGGGCTGCTGTCTCGCAACAACAAATCAACCAGATACGCCGCCAACCTTCAAACCGCCCAAACACCAGATTCAGTCATAGCTCGACATTGTCACGGTGTTCTTTGAACACTCAACTTTAGATAGTCCAGAAACTTGGACTGCATTACACTCTGATACGCCGCAGGCGTTTGTAGTGCTGCAATGCGGACGGGTGGAAATATATGCGAAACATCACGGGCAATGAGGGGGGCATCTTGGGCCTTGTCGAAGGTCGGACTGGCGACAACGGCGACACCCAAGCCAAGCTTGGCATAGGCTTTCATAACCTCGGGGTTGCTTGTGGTCAGGGTCGTGTTGATCTGAACCCCGCCATTCTCAAATGTATCATGCAGCGAAATTGTAGGTGTTTTAAAAGCAATGATCGGTTCGGCCGAAATGCTTTGCAACGTAAGCGCACGCCCGTCAAACAACGGGCATTCCGGCAACCCAATCAACGAGCGATGCCAGTCGGTTAGAGGGGTCACTATAAAATCGGCAACCGGCAGTTTTCCGATTGGCACAATGGCAAAGTCGTACAGGCCATGTCGCAGCCCCTCAATAGCTTTGTCAGTCTCTTCCACTTGGATGTGGAGGTGAACCAAAGGGTGCATTTGTGTGAACTTTTTGACCGTAGCCGCAAGCAGATAGCGCGCCAAAGTCGGGGTCGTTACCAGTGATAGGCTTTCGCGTTGGGTGCTGTCGGCTTCAGCGCCGATTTTCCCGATGCTGTCATGGTCACGAATGATCCTTTCGGCATATTCCATGATTTTTTCACCCTCGGGCGTCAGGCCAATAAGCCGTTTGCCGGCGCGGCGAAACACCTGCCGTCCAAAGACATCTTCAAAGGATTTCAGATGCTTACTGACGACCGATTGTGATGTATTCAAACGGCGCGCCGCCTTGGACACATGAAAGCCGCAACGGGCGACCTCGACAATCGATTGTATTTGGATCAGCGAGTATCGCATCGATAGTCCCATTCCGAATAATGTATGCAATTTATATGTTTGTTTTTGAATTACCGTTTTGCAAGTGTTTTTCGACATCCAAGACAGAAACACCCCGTGCAAAGGTTAGATCATGAGCGTTCAACAAGGCCTGTGGGCCGTAAATAACCCGACGGGGACAAGCGGCATACTCGGTATTGACAAGCTTGGGGATGCCATTCGATTTTTTGACGCGGAAACCCTTGTCGAACAAAAGGTTATCCCGCACAAAAACCACCATGAACTGGCCATTTCACCCGACCACAAACATGCCTACGCATCCGAGTTCGGTAAGTTTTTCGCCGGTAACTTTATTGAATCCGGCATGCATATTTCGGTGCTTGATCTGGCACGTCAGGAAATCATTCACCGTATTCCGACGGCGCCATTCAAGGGCCCACATGCCATGCGCTTTGATCTGGATGGCAATCTTTGGGTGATCTTTGAAGAGACGGGCGAGTTGGGTTTGGTTGACACCCAAAAGATGGAACTGGTCCAAACCTATGAAATCGGCGCAGAGAATGGCCGCCCGCCGTTCATTGAAATCACGCCCGATGGCCGCAAGATTTATGTATCCTGCAAGCTGGGCAGCATCATCGTTTTCGACACGCAAAGCCGCAAGGTTCTAACGCAGATTGCGGTTCCAAAGGGCACCGAAGGCATCGCCATCAGCCCGAACGGCGACCGGCTTGTCGCGGCAGAAAATTCCCGCCAAGATCTGTTGGTGATCGACACCGCAACGGATCAGATTGTTGAAACAATCGCGCTGAAAGGTGCCGTTCTTAGCAATCCTAAAACCAGCCGCCTTATCCGGCTGCGCTATTCCCCTGACGGAAAGTATTTGGTCAGCACCAATTATGCGTCGGGCGTGATGCATATTCATGATGCCGAAAATCTGGCGGATCACGTGTTGATCCCAATCGCCAAAGGCCCGCAAGGCATTGCGTTTTCCGCAGACGGCAAACACACCCTTATCTCAAATCACGATTGCGGGCTGTTTACCCGTGTTGATTTGGCATCTGGAAAGGCCGTTGATTGCGTAACAGCCGGCAAGGGGATCGAAGCTGTAACATATTACTAACGCTTGCGAACATACCGAAACATGGGGAGGAGAGACCATGACACCTATCATCAAATTCATCCAAAAGCTGATGTTTACCGCGGCCTTGGCTGCTGGCATCGCGTCATTGCCACTGTCGGCAACCGCACAAGACTACCCGACCAAAGCGATCACGATGATCGCCCCGACAGGACCGGGCAGCATCGTCGATATTCTGGCGCGCCTGATCGGCGAAGGCATGACCGAGCAGTGGGGCCAGCAAGTCATCGTTAAAAACGTGGGCGGTGCCGGTGGGGCGATTGGCATTGGCCAAATCGCCAGCGCCGAGGCTGATGGCTATACGCTTGGGTTTGTGCCTGCGAACCTGACAACCCTGCCCTATCTGTATCAAATTTCATATAATGTAGAAACCGATGTTGTCCCCGTTGTGCGTGTTGCCGGTGCGTCGATGGTACATTATGTGAACAAAGACTTGGGCATCACATCCGAGGCAGAGTTCATCAAATACGCCACAGACCACCCGGGCGAGGTGACCTTTGCAACAGCCGGTGAGGCGAGCGCGGCCAACCTTGCGGCAAAGCTGTTCCAGACAAAAACCGGTATCGAGATGACGGCAATCCCCTATGAAAAGCTGAACCTTGGCGTGCTGGATGTTGTCGCGGGCCGCGTTTCAACGGTGTTCGTGTCTGCCGGCCAAGGGATGCAGTTTGTAAAAGACGGGCAGTTGACAGCCTTGGGCGTCACTGGGCTTACCCCCAATCCAGGCGCACCAGATTTGGCCCCCATCGCCGATCTGGGCGTCGCAGGCTATGAGTATAATTCGTGGTTTGGCATCATCGCCCCTGCTGGCACCCCGCGCGACATTATCGATCGCCTGAACGCCGAAATTACGCGCCAAAGCCAAACGCCTGCGTTCCAACAAGCGCTTGCCAAGGCGGGGCTAGAGCCAATCGTCGGCACCCCCGAAGATTTCGCCGCCGTCATCAAAGCCGAAGTTGCCGATTGGGCCGGAATTTTGGCAAAGTAACCTAACAACAAAGAGCCTGTTGCACTGCGGCAGGCTTTTTGCACAGCATCATTACATTTGAACGGGAGATGGGGGGATGAAGCACCTCTATGATAAAGATGTGGTCTCGGGCTTGATGTTTTTGGCCTTGGGGGCTTTGGGCTTGGGCTTGTCGCTTCAGTTTGATTTTGGCGCCACAGCACGCCCCGGCCCCGGATTTTTTCCGACAGTCCTGTCCACGCTGCTCATCCTGATCGGGCTTGGCGTGTCGGTGATCGGGCTGCTTAGGCCTGTTGTAAACTATACAAGAATCGGCTGGCGGCCGTTCGTCTATGTCACGCTCGCCGTTGTCATTTTTGCACTGTCGATTGATCGCTTTGGCCTTATCCCCTCGGTGATTGCCACCACGATCACTGCAAGTTTGGCCAAGACCAACTTTGGGTTGGCCGCACGGCTGATAACGGCTGCCGCCTTGGCCGGATTCAGCGCGGTTTTGTTCATTGGTTTGCTCGGCCTCCCCATCGACCTTTGGTCATTCTAAGGACACGCGCATGGAACTGATTAACAACCTCGGCCTAGGGTTCACGACGGTCCTGACCTTTCAAAACCTGACCTATTCATTTTTTGGCGTATTGCTGGGCACGCTGATCGGGGTGCTGCCCGGCCTCGGGCCTCTAGTAGCGATCGCGGTGTTGTTGCCATTCACCTTTGCCCTTGATCCGGTGTCATCAATGATCATGCTGGCGGGTATCTTTTATGGCGCGCAATACGGCGGCTCGACCACCGCGATTTTGATCAACCTGCCGGGTGAGGCATCCTCGATTGTGACCACGCTTGACGGGCACGAGATGGCGAAGCAGGGGCATGCCGGCAAGGCGCTGGCCACCGCCGCCATCGCGTCCTTCTTTGCGGGCTGCGTGGCCACGGTCATCATCGGGCTTTTTGCCCCGCCGCTGGCAAAACTTGCATTCCAGTTCGGCCCCGCCGAGTATTTCTCGCTTATGGTCTGCGGGTTGATCGTGTCGGTTGTGCTGGCAAGCGGCTCGTTGGTAAAGGCCTTTGGCATGATGGTGCTGGGCCTTCTGTTGGGCATTATCGGCACCGATAGCCAAACCGGATTGCAACGCTTTACCTTTGGCATTCCAGAACTGGCAGACGGTTTAAGCGTTGCCGCAATCGCCATGGGCCTGTTCGGGCTGGGTGAAATCATCCGCAACTTAGAGTCTGTCAAAAGCGGATCTATGCAGGTTTCCAAGGTGACAAGCCTGATGCCAACCCGTCAAGATTTAAAAGATATTTTCCAGCCAATGGTGCGCGGCACGATGCTGGGGTCTTTCTTGGGGGTTCTTCCGGGTGGGGGCGCATTGTTGGCGTCCTTCGCCGCCTACGCGTTAGAAAAGAAAATCTCGGCCACGCCCGAACAATTCGGTAAAGGGGCGATTGCGGGCGTCGCAGCCCCCGAGGCCGCCAATAACGCAGGCGCGCAAACCTCGTTTATCCCGATGCTAACCTTGGGCATTCCGTCCAATCCGGTTATGGCCTTGATGATCAGCGCGCTTGTCATTCAGGGCATCGAGCCCGGCCCAGCCGTGATTTCCGAGCATCCCGAACTGTTTTGGGGCATCATCGCGTCGATGTGGGTTGGGAACCTGATGCTATTGGTTCTTAACCTTCCGCTTGTTGGGCTGTGGGTGAAACTCGTCTCTATTCCTTACAAGTTCCTGTTCCCCATCGTGATTATATTTGCCTGCATCGGGGTTTACAGCATGGGCAACAGCGCGGTTGCCGTGGCCACAATGGCAGGCTTTGGTGTGTTCGGATACATCCTGAAAAAGCTGGAATGCGAAGCGGCGCCGATGATTTTGGGGTTCATTTTGGGCCCGATGATGGAAGGGCATATGCAACGTGCCCTGCTGATCGCGCGCGGTGATGTTTTCACCTTTTTCCGTGAACCGATTAGCGCGGCTTTGCTTATCTTGGCCGCCGTAGCCCTTGGCTTGGTCCTGCTTCCGTCGTTTCAAAAAACGCGCAGCACGGCGTTGGTCGACGAAGACTAACGCACGCATGTTGCGATATCTTTAGCTTTGGCATCTGCCTAGCTGGGCGTACCAGCTGCAATCACCACAAATTCTCCAAGATCAAAGAAATCGCGCGAGGCCATTAACTATAATGGTTTAGCGCGATTTTTTGATTTGAAAACTGCGTGACACAAAGCTGTCGCCACTTAAAGTAATATGAATCGTTGCGTGAAACTTCCATTTATGGTAATTATATATTCCATATATGGAGGATTGCGCAACATGACATCCGTCCCGACAGAGCGAACCTTGCAGGTTCTAGAATATTTGGTGGCGGCCGGTTCACGGCCGGTAAAGCAGGTTGATATCGCGCGCGATTGCATGATCGCGCCTGCAACCTTGAACCGGATTATTCAGGCATTGTCTGATCGCGGGTATTTGTTCCGCACCAGTGAAAAATACTGCGTCCCCAATTTCCGGCTGGAACGGAATGTTCCGATGTCAGGGCGTTACCTTTCGCTTCTTGATCGGGAGATCAAAACCCTAACGCAGGATCTGGGCGTTTCCGCCGAGGTTGTTGTGGTGGCCGGACAAGAGCTGCTGTGGCTAAATTGCTCGGCCCACCCCGACCCCGATGTCCGCATACGGGCCAAGGTTGGGTTTCGGCGGGGCCTTTATGAACTGGATGCGCTGTCGTTGCTGTATCTTGGACGGCTTTCAAAAGCGGAACTGAAGGATCGGTTCTTTTTGGAAGGGTTTTTCAAAACGGAATTTGATGGCGCCCGCCGCATGGTCATGCTGAGCGAAAGCGATGCCACAGCACAAATCCGCCATGCCGGGCAAAGCGATGTGGCCGCGGATGTGGCCCCGAACCACCAAGCCATTCGTCGCTTTGCTGCGGTTGTGACGCGGCCGAATGGCGATTTCATGCATCTGATTTCGATCGCCGACAAGGTTCGCCCCGATGAGGACGAGGCGGCCCTGGCGCAGCGCTATGTCGACAGCTTGCGCGCGGTCAAAGAGCGGTTGGATACCGGGGTGGCCGATGAGGGTGGCCACCATTCCGAAAAATACGTGAGTCTTGCCAGATCGACAGCGATGTAGGTTTGGCATTTTGCCGGGCGAGGAGGCCCGGTTCAACCAGAGGGAGGAATACGACATGAACTTTACACGACGCAGCACTTTAAAAGGTATGGTCGCCGCAACAACAGCGCTGGCGGCACCGGCAAAACTGTTCGCCCAAACCAGCGAAATCAACGTTGCCTTGTTCGGGCACCCTTATAACAACGGGTTGCAAAAGCTGGCTGGCGAATTTGAGGCCCAAACAGGCATTCGCGCCAATATCGATGTGGTCGGTCAGGATGTTTTTGAAAGCCGGATCAACCTGTCCTTTACAGGCGGCACCGGCGAAATCGACGTGGTTCACACGCCGGCAATCCAGTACCAAAAATGGGTCTCGGCTGGCTGGTTGCTGCCTATGACCAATTACCTGCCCGAAATGGCTGGCCTCAATGACATTCTGGCAGGCCCGCTTGATACCTACCGCCTAAAAGGCGAAAACTGGGGGATGCCGTTTGGCGCGGGCACGGGCCTGATGACCTACCGCAAGGACCTGTTGGACGCTGCCGGTAAATCTGCGCCCGACACATGGGAAGATATGCTAGATGTGGCCGCTGCCGTGAACTCGGATGATGTTGCCGCTGTTGCCTTGCGCGCAGCCCCCGGCCAAGGCTTCAACATGTTCATTTTCCCGATGATCATGCGCGCCTATGGCGGCAAGTTCTTTGCCGATTATGTCAACGGCGACCTGACGCCCGCGATCAATTCGCCCGAAAACCTTGAGGCTTTGAAGATTTATATCAAGCTGCTGAATGATTTTGGGCCACAGGGTGTTGGCACCTATAACTTTGCTGAAATTGTGGCCGGTATGCAGGCGGGCAAACTGGCAATGACGGTTGAGGGCACGGGCATTGTCAGCCAGCTGATCGACCCAAGCAAGAGCAAGTTTGCCGAGCAAATGGGCATTGCCTTGCCACCTAAAGGGCCTGTGGGTCGTTCACCTGCGATTGCGGTTCACGGCTTGGGCATTCCGGCCAGTTCGCGCAACCCCGATGCGGCGGCCAAGTTTATCAGCTGGGCGACCAGCACCGAAACTGTGCGCAAAATCACCCTCAGCGAACCCTTCATTGATTTCGTCAACAAACCGCTGACCACCGACACAGACGTCATGGCAAAATACGGTGCGGCGCAGCCTGACCTGCTAAAGCTGAAGGCCGATGCGCTGGATCTGGCCATTGGGCACTACCGCCCGCTGGTGCCAAAATGGGGCGAGATTGGCTCTTCTGTCGGTGAAAACGTCAACGGCGCATTGAACGGGCTAAGCACGCCCGAAGAAGCGCTGGAGCTCGCACAAGATGAGATGAATAGCATCATGGGTCTCTAAGCCCTTTTGCCTCTCGGGCGGCACAGCCTGCTGCCCGAACCTTCACCTAAGGAACAGCTCATGGCGACTACAAGAAATGCCACGGCCACCGTGGAGCGCGACTATGTCCGATTGCTGATACCCGCCCTCATCGCGGTCGGTGTCTTTGCAATCATTCCATTGATTGGGATGTTTGCTTTGTCCTTGACCGATTACAATCTGGTCGAGGGTTGGAGCGGAAAGATCGGATTTCACAACTTTTTCAAGCTGATGGATGATCGTCGGTTTATCGACTCGGTCTATGTTTTGGCGGCGCTCAGCGGGTTTGGCGTCACGTTTCAGGTTATAATTGGCACGGCTGTGGCGGTTGGCCTGCAAAAAATCGTCGCAAACTGGAAGATTGCACGCGGGCTTTTCTTGGTCCCATACGCGGTGCCGCATATCGCTGTGGCGTTGATCTGGCTGTCAATGTTCACGCCCACCCTGTCGCCGATCAATTCATTTTTTGAGGTCTTCGGCATCACTGTTCCGGCGATGCTAACCACCAAAAACGGCGCTATTGCGGCGATTGTGATTGCCGATACTTGGGCGACCTATCCGTTTGTCATGTTGCTGATCTTGGCTGCATTGAACGGCATTTCCAGCGACCTTGACGAGGCCGCCGCACTCGACGGTGCCAACCGGGTAAAAACCTTTATTTACATTACTCTGCCGCTGTTGATGCCAGCCCTGCTGATGGTGACTTTGTTTCGCTTTATCGACTCGTTAAAACACTTTCCGCTGATCTTCGTGATGACCAAAGGCGGGCCCGGACGGTCCACCCAGGTTACGAATTTCTATGCCTATGTGCAGACGTTCCAAAACTCTAACGTCGCTTACGGTGCGTCAATCGCGGTGTTCTTATTCGTCTTTGCCGCCGTCGTCAGCTTTTACGTTGCCCGTTTGAATGCGAGGATTTCCGATGCGTGATACCAGCCTTGCCTATCGGACTAAAAAGTCCTTTGGCGTCCTGATGATGCTCAGTTTTCTGGCCTTTGCCCTTATTCCGGTGATTTGGGTTCTGATCTTGTCGCTGCGCCCCTCCAGCGCCCTGTTTGATCCATTTTGGGAATCCCTGTCAGAGCTGAGCTTTGACAACTTTGGATCTATCCTGCGCTCGGACTTTCCGCGCGCCTTTATGAACAGCTTTATCGCGGCCACAGCCTCAACAACCCTGTCAATGTTGATCGGCATTCCCGCGGGGTTCTCATTGGCCAAAAGCCGGATGGCCGGCAAATTTGGCGCGTCATGGATGCTGCTGTTGCTGCGGATGGCACCGCCCGTAGGCTTCGTTATTCCGCTATTCTTGGTCTATGTGAACACCGGCCTGATCGATACCTATGCCGGCCTAACTTTTGCCTATATGACGCTAACGCTGCCGCTTGTGGTTTGGTCGATGTGGAATTCGTTTTCACAAATCCCCAATGAATTGATTGAAAGCGCCTTGATGGATGGGGCGTCCCTGCGCCAAACGCTTTTGCTGATCGTTCTGCCCGCGGCCCGCCCCGGTGCTGTGGCGGCCGCGATCCTTAGCTTTTTGATCGCGTGGAATGACTTTTTCTATGCGCTGGTCATCACACGGCGGGCGACGGTAACCGCGCCGGTTTCCATTATGAACTTCATCTCGTTCGACAGTGTTGATTGGGGATCGATTGCTGTGGCATCTATTTGTGTCACATTGCCAACGATCCCGCTGATGATCATTGCCAACAAGTATATCGTCCACTCGCTGAGTGGTGCTGTGAAAGGATAACCCAAAATGGGAACCCGCCCGAATATCGTTTTTATCCTGACCGACCAGCAAAGATACGACACCATCAACGCGCTGGGGTTTCCCTATGTGGATACGCCCAACCTTGACCGGCTGGTGAAGGAAGGCACGAGTTTTGATCGCACCTATGTCACCGCGCCATCGTGCAGCCCATCGCGGGCGTCGCTGTTTTCGGGCACTTATCCGCATACCAATGGCGTGTTTCGCAATGATGAGGCGTGGAATTATTGCTGGGTCAGTGATTTGAACACAGCAGGCTATCGCTGCGTGAATGTCGGCAAAATGCACACTTGGCCGGTTGAGGGGGCCTTTGGGTTCCATGAACGCCATGTGACCGAAAATAAGGATCGCGCGCACCCTAACCTGCCGTTCTACCTTGATAATTGGGACAAGGCGATTTGGATCAGCGGGTTTGAAAAGCCCAGCCGCCAGAACCAAAAGCACCTGCCCGATTATACCGACAGGTTGGGGTCGTTCACGTGGGAGCTGCCGAAAAACCTGCATCCTGATGTGTTTGTGCCGCAATCGGCTTGCATGTGGCTGGACCGTTACAGCGGGGCCGAGCCGTTCTTTTTGCAGATCGGCATTCCCGGCCCGCACCCGCCCTATGACCCGTTGCAGCCCTATCTTGACCAATATGAAGGCCGCGAATTCCCCGCGCCGATCCGCGATTATGATCTGGACAGCCAGCCCAAACCGCTGCGCGACTTGCGCCGCAACCATCTGGACAATGATCATGACGCCGTGGTGCATTTGGCAAACCCGACGGATGCGCAAACCCAGCGCCAACGCGCGCATTACTTTGCCAATATCACGATGATTGATGAACAGGTGGGGCTGGTGATCGACGCGCTGGAGCGACGCGGCGTGTTGGACAATACCATCATTATCTTTGCGTCAGATCACGGCGATTGCCTGAATGACCATGGCCATTCGCAAAAGTGGAACATGTTTGAACAATCGGTCCATGTGCCTTGTATTTTCTGGGGCAAGGGCATTCCGGCAGGGAAAAAAGTATCTGACCTTGTGTCCTTGATGGACATCGGGCCAACGGTTCTGGAATTTGCAGAGGTGACGCCGCCCGACTGGATGGAGGCCCAATCGTTGCGCCCCTATTTCGGCGAAACCGCACCACCGCGCCGCGACTGTGTGTTTGCCGAACATGCCCGTGATGCGATCCTGACAGGTACCGAGTTTATGACGATGGTGCTGTGCGACGATTGGAAACTAGTCCATTTCGTCGACAGTGATGAAGGCCAGCTGTTCGATCTGGCAACCGACCCGGGCGAGCGGCGCAATCGCTGGGACGACCCCGACTGCGCGGGCAAAAAGAACGCGCTTATCAGCCGGATTTTGCGGTGGCGGATTCAAAGCGATGTTAGAACCCAACGCTTTCTGAACGTGATTGCCGGCACCGAAAGCCGCCGTACTTGACCCTGTAAAAAGGCGTTTGGCAGAACGTGCCAAACGCAATTTATCCATTCGCTACGGGATTTTGATATGCCGACCATCAGCCGCCCAAACCTGCTTTTGATCCTCTGCCAAGGGGTGTCTGCGCAGGATTTGCTGCATTTTCCAGAGGCGACAAGCGCTTTGTCTTCGCTGGCCGAAACCGGTCAAAGCTTTGATTGCACTCTGCCAGATCCGCGTTCTGGCCCGATGCGGGCCACGATGATGACAGGGCGCTGGCCGCTGTCGCATGGTCTTTGGGCTGATGGCGCGGCCTTGCCGCTGCGCGAAGAATTGGTTTCACAACAGCTTGCCGCTGCGGGCTATGATTGCGGGTTGGTGGGCGCCAGCCATCTGGCACCAGTGGCCGGTTGGCGTACCGAGGCCCGCCGCGATGATGACGGGTTTCGCGTTTGGAACTGGGCGCATGACCCGGCCCATAGGTCGCGGCAAAACGCCTATATCGCGGCATTAAAGGCCCATCATCCCGAAATACATGACCAATTATTTGCCAAATCTGGCAATCCGGATGAGGCGGCCCCCGACCCCGCTTTGGTCGCCGCATTGGCCGCCTTGCCTGAAGAGTTTGGCTTTAACCGCTGGGTTTCTGACAGCTCTCTCGCCTTTATCAACACCCCCCGCCCCGCCCATCAGCCTTGGTTCCTTGTGGCGGGGTTTCAGGTTGTTGGCGCGCATAACGCGGCGACTTTGGCCGATTTAAATGCAGGTGTGGCGCGGCTTGTTGCGGCTCTGCCCCCCGCGTTGCATGACGATACATTAATCCTGCTGACCACAGACATCGCAACCGGAGAGGCACGCACTGCCGCAGACCTGTCGGTGCCGTTCATCGTAAATTGGCCTGGCCATTTGCCTGCCACCACGGCGAAAAATGCGAGTCCGGTTGATATTGCCCCCACACTTTGCGCCGCGGCGGGCCTGACCCTGCGCGCACGGCACCAAGGCCGCTCGCTGTTTGGTGCGCAGGCGGCGCAGGCCCATGACGACATCACAACCCTGCGTGATGGCACCCACGATCACCTGACCCGCGCCAACACCGCGATAAGTGTTGATGGCTACCGTTTGATCTTGGACCATACCAACCGGCAGACCGCACTCTATGATCTGCGCCATGACCCGGATGAGCGCAGCAATCTGGCGGGCGACCCCGCACATGCCGACCGGATAGAGACGATGACAGACCGGCTGCTGTCAGCCCTTGTCGCGCGGGAAGATCTCAGCCAGCCACGGCTTGGCGGATTTTAAGGGAAAACAGCATGTCACACCGTCCAAATATCTTGTTTTTGTGCACCGATCAGCAACGCTGGAACAGCCTGACCTGTTATGGCGCGATTGGTGCGCATACGCCCAACCTTGACCGGCTGGCCGCCCAAGGCGCACGGTTTGACAACTGCTATGTGCAAAACCCGATTTGCGGGCCATCACGCGCGTCGCTGTTCACCGGCATGTATGCCCGCCACCACGGGGAATGGGCCAATGGCGTTGCCTTGCCGCAAGACCGCAAGATGTTCACCCGCAGCTTGGCAGATGTCGGCTATGATTGCGGCATGGTTGGCAAACAGCACCTCGCCGCCTGCGACAGCTGGCAAACCGAGCCGCGCCGCGATGATGGCTACCGCGTTTGGGAATGGTCGCATGGCAAAAACCACCGCTCGGTGCAAAACGCCTATCACACTTGGTTGCGGCAGCATTACCCCGAGGTGTATACCCGCACCTTCCCCGAAAAGGGTGGCAACCAAAACACCCATATCGCCATTCAATCGCGCACTGGCACCCCGATTGATGAGGTGCCGCCCGAGTGCCATTACACCCATTGGGTGGCTGAACGTGCGATCGATTTCATCGACACCCCACGTGATACACCGTTTTGCCTTGTCGCCAATTTCTTTGACCCGCATCACCCGTTTGGCGTGCCAAAGGCGTACCGCGACAAAATCGATGCCAGCAAAATCCCCCCACCCATCGGCGGCATAGCCGAGCTGGATGAAAAACCAAGCCCGCATCGGCGCTATTCAGAAACCTCCTACGGCAGTAAGGCCGTCGGCTTTCAAAACTACAGTGCGGCGGAAATCGCCGAGATCCGCGCCATCTATTACGCAATGATCATGTTTATAGATGATGAGGTCGGGCGCATTCTGGCGGCGTTGGATGCCAGTGGTCAGGCCGACAATACGCTTGTGATCTTTACCTCAGACCATGGCGAAATGCTGGGCGATCATGCGCAGTTGATGAAAGGCCCGATGATGTATGATGTCGCCGTACATGTGCCGCTGTTGATGCGCTGGCCTGCCCGCATTCCGGCGCAAAGCATTGTGCCAAACCCTGTGCAATGGGTCGATTTGTCGGCAACCTGCCTTGATGTGGCGGGGGCCGCCCCGATGGACCAGCAGCAGGGGGCGTCGCTTATCCCGCTTGCCACAGGCACAGCGCAAGGCTGGCGCGATTGGGCGATTTGCGAATACCGCGACTCCGGTGTGCCCGAGGACCCGCCCATTCACACCACAATGCTACGCCATGCGGATTGGAAGCTAATCCTTTGGCATGGCGCGCCCGCCACCGCGCGCGACACAGAAGGTGAGCTGTACCATCTGGCGACCGACCCAGACGAGCTGGAAAACCTCTATGACCACCCCGCGCATAAGGGAAAACGCCGCGAGATGAAGCGCAAGCTGCTGGATGTATTGGCCGAAACTGATATGCGGGCTGCACAGCGGCATCATTTGGTCTAAACTGTAAGGCCTAGGCCCCACTTTGACTACGACAAGGACTGCACATGGAACCTTTGACCCAAAAAATCGGCTGCTGTGCTGGTGCGCGGCAAAAGGGGCCTGTGCATACAGACCAAACCTACCTGCAACGGGCCCAAGATGTTGGCCGCGCCTCTGCCGCTGTGATGGCGGCTTTGCGCGACCGGCTGCGCCAGATACCCGGCGGTTTTTTTGACATGGGTACGCGCAAATCCACGTTTGCCGCCGATCTGGATAGCCCAAGGCGCAAGGTAAAGCTAAGCCCGTTTCTGATGTCACCCCATGCTGTCACCAATGCCGATTTCGCGGCATTTGTCGCGGCAACAGGCTATCAAACCGTGGCCGAGGCAGAAGGCTGGAGCTATGTGTTTCACCTGCTTTTGCCCGATGCCGCCAAGCACCCGATCAGCCCGCCCGGCTTGCCATGGTGGCGCAGTGTTGACGGTGCAAACTGGGCCGCGCCCGAGGGGAAGGGCAGTAACTTTCAAGGCCGTGAAACCCACCCCGCCGTGCATATTGCGTGGTACGATGCCTTGGCCTATTGCAACTGGGCGGGCCTGACCCTGCCAACCGAGGCCCAATGGGAACGCGCAGCGCGGGGTGGGTTGACCCATAGCAAGTTCCCTTGGGGCAATGAAAAAACGCCCAACGGCGCCTATGAAATGAACACATTTCAAGGCGTTTTCCCGTCACACAACAGTGCCGAGGATGGTTGGATCGGCACCGCACCTGTAGATGCGTTCAGGCCAAACGGCTTTGGAATGTTCAACATGACCGGCAATGTTTGGGAATGGGTAAGTGATGGCTTTGGCCCCCTGCCCGCACCCGACCGCGCCCCTGTTTTAGACCCGGTTGGTCGGCCGCAAGGCATTGCAAAGGTGCAACGTGGTGGGTCGTATCTGTGCCACGAAAGCTATTGTGACCGCTATTTTGTGCATTCGCGCACGCGCAACGATGCCGATAGTTCTACAGGAAATTGCGGGTTCAGGGTCGCGGCCCCCGCTGCATAGGATGGTCGCGAATAGCCCCTGCCTAGATTTCATTGATTAGGTTTAGCCAAAGCAAGCATATGTAACTGTTTGCTTTATTTATGCTTGGTTTTTGTCAAACTCTGAACGCGCGGGAACAGCTGGGCCAAAAGCGGTACGATACTCTGTCAAACCTCGTTTTTTCGGTTCATTGTCACCTTGCGACAGCTCAACTTTGCCAAAACTTGGCTCAGGCATTGCACCTAAAAGGGACCTTAAATGAAAGACGCTGCCGAAGAGCTCCGAGACAACACCGCGCTGCCTTTCACGCAAGCGCGGGCAATGCCGCCATCGGTTTATACATCCGAGGCGTTTCTGGCGCTTGAGACGTCGTCGATCTTTGCCAATGAATGGTTCTGCGTTGGGCGGGCCGATGCGCTGGCGAACGCGGGTGATTATGTCACGCTTGATCTGGCCGATCAGCCGATCATCGTTTTGCGCGACAAACAAGGTGCGCTCAAGGCGATGTCGAACGTATGCCGCCACCGGATGTCTACGCTGCTAGAGGGGCGCGGCAACACCCGCAGCATCGTCTGCCCCTATCATGCGTGGACGTATAATCTCGACGGCTCGTTGCGTGGCGCCCCTGCGATGGACCAGAATGAGGGCTTTTGCAAAACCGATTACAGCCTGCCGGATATTCGCTGCGAAGAATGGCAAGGTTGGGTTTTCGTGACGCTGAACCCCGCTGTGCCGCCCGTGGCCGTACAATTGGCCCAAGTTCTGGACCATGTAGCCGATTACAACATGGCCAACTATTCCGAGTCCTTTTTTGAAACCCATATTTGGGATACAAACTGGAAGGTCTTGGCCGAGAATTTCATGGAAAGCTATCACCTGCCAGTGTGCCATGCAGGTACAATCGGCGGCCTGTCCAAGCTGAATGAGATGATCTGCCCACCGGGCGAGGCCGCGTTCAACTATCACACCATCCTGAAAGATGAGTCCCTAAGGATCGCCTTGGCCCACCCCAGCAACACACGGTTAAAGGGCGAACGGCGGCGCATGACCTATCTGTTGGCGATCTATCCCAGCTTGCTGATCACGCTGACGCCGGGCTATTTTTGGTATCTCACACTGCACCCGCACGGGGTGGGCCAAGTGAAAATCGGGTTTGGTGGTGGCATGTCAAACGACTATGCGAACGACCCCGATGCACAGGATAATTTCAAGCAGTTGAAAACCCTGCTGGATGCTGTGAATGTCGAAGACAAAGGCTGCACCGAAAAGGTATATCGTGGGCTGCGGTCGCAGGCGGCCGAACCTGGGCATCTTTCGCATCTAGAGCGCCCGAACTATGATTTTGCGCAATACATCAACGCGCGCATTCAGGCCGCAGACCAAAAACAGGACCAATCATGACCCACACCCGCCTTCGCAAGTTCAATACCAAAGACACCTACCCCGAGCAAAACCTTGATAATGATCTGTGCCAAGCTGTCGTCACGCAAGGCGGAAAAACCGTTTATCTGCGCGGCCAATGCCCTCAAAACCTTGATGATTTCAAAAATATCGAAAGCCATGATCCGGTAGAGCAAACCCATAAGGTTATGCAAAACATCAAACAATTGATCGAAGAAGCCGGTGGCGAAATGGCCGATTTGGTAAAGGTTGTCGTCTATATCACCGATGTGCGCCACCGCGAGGCGGTGTATCGCACGATGGGCGAATATATCAAAGGCGTGCACCCCGTCTCTACCGGTTTGGTGGTGCAGGCGCTGGCGCGACCAGAATGGCTTGTTGAAATTGATGGGACGGCGGTGATACCGGCATGACATTTTCTCTTGTCGCCCGCTGCGCCGATACGGGCATGTTTGGCACGGCCATTGCATCCTCCTCGCCCGCAGTTGCGGCGCGCTGTTCTTATACCCGCGCGGGTGTTGGTGCGGTGTCCAGCCAGAACATCACCGACCCGACGCTGGGGCCATTTGCGCTTGACCTGATGCAAGGTGGCATGTCAGCGAGTGAAGCTATTTTGGGCGTGCGTCATCAAGGGCGGTTCATTGAGTACCGGCAAGTTCTGGCGATTGACGCACAGGGCCGCACGGCCATTCATTCGGGGCCACGTTCTTTGGGCATCTGGACACAAGCGTCAGGGCCAGACGTTGTGTCTGCGGGCAATCTGCTGGCAAACGCTGATGTGCCGCAGGCGATTGTAGACGGGTTTGTGCAGGCCAAGGGCCATTTGGGCGACCGCCTTATCGCGGCAATGCGGGCCGGTTTGGCCGCAGGCGGCGAAGCGGGGCCGATCCATTCGGCAGGCATGCAGCTTTGCGATAAGGTGCAATGGCCCGTGGCTGACCTGCGCTGCGACTGGACCGAAGATTGCCCGATTGAGGCGGTCGCCGTGGCATGGGGCATCTACAAACCCCAGCTTGACGCCTATGTGCAACGCGCGCTCGACCCGCGTGAGGCGCCGTCTTATGGCGTTCCGGGGGATGCTTAGGGGCTTGCTCCCCCGCATCCTCTGCGCCATATTTCCCCATGCCTTTACGCTTTTCATTCAGACAGTTGGAATATTTGGTCGCGGTGGGCGAGGCCGGCACTATTGCGCTGGCCGCACAGCGGGTGAACGTCTCATCCCCGTCCATCTCCTCTGCGATCAGCCAGCTTGAAACCGATTTGGGGCTGCAACTGTTCGTGCGCCACCACGCGCAAGGCCTTACGCTGACACCGGGCGGGCGCAGGGTGTTTAACGAGGCAAAGCAAATTTTGTTCAGCGCCAACGGGTTGAACGACCTTGCAAACACGATTGTCGAAACGGCGCGCGGGCCAATCTCGGTTGGCGCACTGTCCACCGTGGCACCCGTTGTCAGCGCCCAACTGCGCCGCAGCTTTGAGGCGGGTTTTCCCGATGCTTTGGTGACGCTGAAAGAAGGCAGTCAGGCCGATTTGCTGCGCATGTTGGGGCAAGCCGAAATCGACGTCGCCATCACCTATGATATTGAAATTCCAAAAGATGTTGCGTTTGAAGCGCTGGTGTCATTGCCGCCTTATGTCATGTTGGCCGCCGACCACGCCAAGGCGAAGCAGGCATCTTTATCCTTGGCCGATTTGCAAGACGAACCGATGGTCTTGCTCGACCTGCCCATCAGCCGCGAGTATTTTTTGTCGATGTTTCAACACGCAGGCTTTCGCCCGAATATTACCGAGCGTACCGCCGACATGTTCATGGCGCGCAGCCTTGTCGCCAATGGTTTCGGCTTTGGGCTGGTGAATATGCGCACGCGGTCCGATATCGCGCCAGACGGCGAACGGCTGGTCATCCTGCCGTTAACAGGTGCGGTCCGGCCTGTTGTTTTGGGGCTGGCGACCAAGCAATCCGCACACCGATCGGGCATCGTTCAGGCGTTCTTTACGCATGTTCAGGACCACCTGCAAACCCAAGGCCTGCCTGGCATGCATGTACCGCTGTAGCCAGCGTTACGCGCCTTTCAAAACCTGCCTCTGCGCAATTTGTTCGGCCAAGTATTTGGCATCGACCCAAGCGCCCCAAATAAACGCAGACCCCCGCATTGAAAGCCACGGCAGCCCGACAAAATAGACGCCCTCGGCTTTGGACACACCACGATCATGCTGTGGCTTGCCGTCTTGCCCAAACGCATCGACCTTTAGCCAGCCAAAATCTTGGGTAAACCCCGTGGCCCAGATCACGGTTGTAACGCCCGCCTTTGCCAGATTCAACGACAGGATCGGGTCGATCACGCAACTTGGGTCAGGCGGGATGATATGGGCTTCGGGTTCTTCTGGGAATTCAAGGCCTTCGCGTGCGATGTAGGCATCCGACTCGGCCAGTAAAGACAGGTAATTCGCGTCGCCATCGGCAATGTTTTTCGCCAAATCAGGACCGAACTGTAAGACCCCATCGGCAAAACCCCGCGTGCGGCCCACAAGTGTGATCCCCGTTTCGGCAAGCCTGCGGAAATCAACCGTTTCGCCACCATTCGCACCGCTGACAGCGATGGTCACATGCGCCTTGCCCACAGGCGGCGTTTTGGCTTGCCACTTGCCCAACACCCCCAACCACCAGCAAAAATCTTGCCCCCGATAGCGGCGTGGCGGGCGATCATGGGGGCCAACGGACAAGTAGACCTTTCGCCCCGCACGGCGCAGCTCGGTCGCGATTTGCGTGCCCGATGACCCAGCGCCAACAACCATGACGGCGCCCTGCGCCAGTTGCTCAGGGTGTTTGTAAGCCGTTGAATGCATTTGGGTTAGCCCCGCAATCTCAGGCAAGACCGGCGGGATAACCGGCTTCTGGAACGGCCCTGTGGCGACGACAATGTTGTTTGCTTGGATCGTCCCCGCCGATGTCGCAACCACAAAACCATTTTCATCGCGCCGTGCGTTCAGCACCTCTACGCCGCAATAAATGGGCGCGTTGATCTGTTTGGCAAAGGTTTCGAAATATTGGGCCACGCTGTCTTTGGTTGCAAACGCATCTGGCCCCGTGTCGGAAAACTGCAGGGTTGGAAAGCGGTCATGCCACGCGGGGCCATTGGCCACCAAACTATCCCAGCGCTCAGTCCGCCAGCGTTCTGCGATGCGGGCGCGTTCCAGCACAACATGCGCGATGCCGCTATTGGCCAAATGCTCGCTCATGGCCAAACCGGCCTGACCGCCGCCCACAATAACCGTATCTGTTTTGTCAGGTAACATGCTGATCCAATCTTGGCAGAGCAAGGGCCGAATGGCCGTTGCCCAACCCTAATGAGGCCAGCCCTTTGCGGAAAATACGAAATCTTTAATCATTGATTGGGCAAAGGCTAATTGCCGAACGGGCCGCTAACCAAGGCAAAGACCCCTGCCAAATTCGGCTCCGCGCCCCAGTGTAACGCGGGGCGCGGCTCATTTTCAAAGCAGGCGTTCGGCCAAGGGCTTTTTGCCCGCCAAAGCCTTGGCAGAGTGGCTTAGGGTCGGCACAAGCGGGAACAGATCGGCTTGCAAGGCGTGGTAGATATCGGGCTTGCCGGTGAACTGATCCATCGCTTTGGAATTGTCGGCGGCCAGTTCGGGAAACCATCCGCCGCGCGCATGGTCGATCAAATGCTGGTCGGCAAAGGCCCACAGGCGGCGATACCAAACCTCATCTTGGGGTTGCGGGTCCAGCTTGATCAGCGCGGCAAGCACGCCGATCGCCTCGGTCACCGGCCACCAATAACGGGCGTCTCTCGCCACGCTGCCATCTGCGGCCAGCGTGTAGATGAACCCGCCGCGCGCGGTGTCCCACGCATCATCCAACGCCCGATCTACCAACTGGCGGGCCTGCACCAATGCGTCAGACCCGTCACGCCCCGACACATCCCACATTTGCAGCAGCAGCCGTGCCAGTTCGAACGAATGGCCCGGCGTAGACCCTGCTGGGCGAAACATCGGGTTGCCCTCATAGGCGCGGTCAATCTGCCAGGTGTCTGTGTAATGTTCAGGCAAGCGCCAGTTTTCAGCGGGAGCCATACGCCCGACAAAGAAATCAAGGATGCGGCTGGCGCGGGTAAGGTAGAGCATATCGCCAGTGGCCTCATAGGCCGTCAGCATCGCCTCAACCGAGTGCATGTTGGCATTCATGCCGCGGTAGGTGGAAAACGGCTGCCAATCACGGGTAAATTCATCGCGCATCAGGCCGACGCTGTCATCCCAGAAATGGCGGTCGATGATGTCAGAAACATCCGCCAACAACCGGTCGGCACCCGGATGGCCTGCTTGCTTGGCAGTTGCCGCCGCAAGCAGCACAAACGCATGGCCATAGGCCAGTTTCAGCCCGTCCGTTATGCCGTTTTCATCAACGCCCCAAGCGTATCCGCCGTGCTGGGCATCGCGGTGGCGGGTCCATAAATCAGCCATCCCACGGTCAATAATTCCTGCGTTGTCGGGCCTGCCCGCTATCTGCGCCAAGGCATAGGAATGAACCAGCCGCGTTGTTGTGATCAACTCTTGCGGGCCTGCCAACGGTGTGCCGGTAAAATCCAGCGTCACGAGGCCGCCATCTTGCCCAAGGCTTGCGTCAAAGAAATCCAACTGGCGCTGTGCGTCGCGGATAAGATAGGCGCGGTGGGCTGGATCGTTTAGCCAAGACCCGTCGGATGATGCGGCAAGCGGGTGGGACATGTGCAAAACCTTATTGAAAATGCGGCGTTGAACGTTTGGCGCGCCCGCAAAGGCGCGCCAAACTATGTGCATCGGTTGCGCTTACTTCAACGCTTCCATCGGGACAAAGTCCATATCGGTAAAGGACTGGTTGTCGCCGGCCATGCTCCAGATAAAGCTATAGGCGCCAGTCCCTGCCCCGCAATGAATGGACCACGGTGGCGAAATCGCCACTTGTTCATTTCGCATAATCAGGTGCCGCGTTGCCTCGGGGCGGCCCATCATGTGCATCACCATCGCATCGGGGGCCATGTCAAAGTACAAATAGGCCTCCATCCGGCGGTCATGGGTATGGGCGGGCATGGTGTTCCAAACACTACCCTTGGCCAGCCGCGTCATGCCCATCAACAGCTGACAGGTCGGCAGCACATCGGGGTGCACATACTGGAACAAGCTGCGCTGGTTCGACGTTTCCTGCGCGCCCATCCGCTTTTCAATCGCCTCGGATTGGCGGATCACCCGCGACGGGTGCGTGGCGTGGGCGGGGGCCGAATTGCCGTAAAGCCGCGCAGGGTTGGCGGGATCAATCGAGGTAAAGGCAAGTTCGACAATTCCCATACCCAAATACAGCGCGTCATGCGTGTCTAACGCGCACGTCTTACCATCGGCAGTGACAACGGCAGGCCCGCCGATGTTAATAAGGCCTAGTTCGCGGCGTTCTAGCAAGGCTCTGGCCCCGACCATTTGCACAACTTCGGCCGGAATGGTCAAATCGCTGACCGTCGGCATGATGCCAAGCACGACCAGACGGTCGTAATGCGTGTAAGTGGCGGTGACTTGGCCGGGGGTAAAGATCGGCTCGATCAAGAAATTGTCGCGCAGATCTTGGGTGCCCATCGCCTCGGCTTGGGTGGGGTGGACAGCATGACGCAGCCCGATTGCGGGGGTATGTGACATTGTATTTTCCTTTTCAGTGTTTTTGGGGTTATGCCCCGGCTTTGCCGCGCTCGGGGCCGCGCTCGGGGCGCGGGGCGGCGGTGGATTTACGTTTTAAAAGCTCAACCCCTACGGTCACGCGCTGGGTTGCTGCGGTGGGGCCTGCCAGCTTTTCGGCCAGCAAGGCCACGCCAATGCGGCCCAATGCAGCCCTGTCTGACCGAACCGAGCTCAGCTGAGGGGTTGCGTAACTGCCAATCGGCAAGCCATCAAACCCGATGATCGAAATATCATTCGGCACCGAAAGGCCCAAAGATTGCACGGCCTGCATGGCGCCAACGGCAACCATATCATTCATACAAAACAACGCTGTCGGCAGATCACCTTGCTGCAATCGCGCCAGCACAACATCCTTGGCCGCAAGCGAGATATTTGCAGGATTGCCAAGGTCCAGCAAATGCGCCTGCGCCGAAAATCCCAGCCCCGCCTCTTCCATCGCGTTGCGAAAGCCGTCGATACGGCGGCGGATAGATTCGCGGTACGGGTGGGTGACGTGCAAGATTTTGCTATGCCCCAGTTCGATTAAATGCCGTGTCGCGGCCCAAGCGCCGAAATGGTAATCGGGCGACACGCTGGGTAGGCGCATCGTTCGGTCCATGCCGTTTACAATGGCGGCGGGCAGTTTGCGATCGCACAGCGCGTCAACAATATCGGGGTGATCAACCCCCATCAACAAAACCGGCCCATCAACAGCACCGCCCCGCACGGCAGCCGCAATATCGGCCACACTGCGGTGCACCGTTAGGCCGATATCAAGGCCCACCGGCCCGCTTGCCGCGGTGATAGCCGCCAGAATCTCGCCGTAAAACGCATCATTCGTGACATATTGCTCAAGCGTTAGCAGTTGCACCGCCTCGACCTGCCCTGCGCGGCCAGATCGCCCGCGATAACCCAGATCATCCATTATCCCCAGCACACGCACGCGGGTTACCTCGCCCACGCCGTCGCGGTTGTTCAACACCTTTGAAACCGCCGCGACCGAAACACCTGCCGCCTCGGCAATATCTTTTAGCGTGATTGGGGTGGTCATATCCGTCGGCCCTTCCGGTAGTGTCATACTATCCCTGCATACCTGCACGAAACATGAGCCTGCAAACGAAAGTTGCAATTTTCGATCAAACACGCTCACCAGAAGAAATCGCTGTGACCTTGGGCCCGCATCAGCGCCTCCATGAAATAGTAATCACCATAGGGCAACATCGCATCCGCGCGCCCTGCTGGTACATGCCCTGCCCCATGCGCCAACATGCCTTGCGCGGCCGCGTCATCCGTCAGGTCACATTTGGCCAGCAGAGCATCCAGCAGGGAATGGCCAAAATCACGCCACTCGGCGGCCTCATCGGCATCAACCAGATCCGCCAGCATCAACACACCGGCAGCCATAACCGCCGCAGCCGAACTATCAATGGGGTGGCTACCGTCTGCCGGCAGGGCGTAATCCCACACCGGCACACGGGTCTCGCCCATCAACGCCTTGGCCTTGATGGCCAGCCTGCGCGCGGCATCAAGCGACACAGGGTTTCCGGTAGCACGGTGGCAATTGGCAAAACCGTGGATTAGCCAAGCCTGCCCGCGCGCCCAACACGAATCGTCGGCATGGCCTTGGTGTGTTTGGCCGTGCAGCGGTTCGCCCGTCGCCGTGTCGAACAGAAAGGTGTGAAATGTCGTATCATCATCGCGCACCAAATGGCGCAGCGAGGTCGCCTCGTGCAGGTCGGCCACCTCACGAAAATCTGTAATCCCGGTTTCGCGATGTGCCCAATGCAGCAATGCAAGGTTTTGAATTGTATCTGCAATCATCCTGCCATTGGCGAAACGAGCTTGCTCGCGGTCATGTGGGCCGACGGGGTTCCAAGCCTGAATATAGCCGCCATCCTCACGAAAGCGGGCAACAAGGGCACGGGCGGCCTCAATACCCATAGCACGCGCAACCGCGTCGCCTGTGCTTAACCATTCAGCGACCGAATGCAGCGAATAGATAAACCCAAGGTCATGGTCACGCGCCTTGCGGCTATCCAATACCGCACGAAACTGTGGGCGGCGGGCACGGGCGGCAGCAGCGAAAACCGGGTCGGCGGTCAGTTGATGCGCCAGCCACAATTGCCCCGACAAAAACCCCATCACCCAATCAGGGCCATCACACCAGATCCACTGGTTATTGGCCGTACCGATTTTAGGATTGCGCAAACCCGCAACAGGCAGCAGCCCCCGCAGCCGCGCCACACAACGGGTAAGCGTTTGTTGATACTTGTCTTTTCCGGCAACGGACACGTCACCGTTAAAATAAGACGTCTTTTGCATAAGCTACCTCCCCCTCGGCACCACATGTTTCGCAAATTAAGAAACTTTCGTCAATACGAAAAATATTTCTTGACGAGACGCATCGGCAAACCTATGCGTTTTAGACAGCAACGGGCACTCAAATAGCATTTGACGCCTCTAGCCAGCGTTTGGGAGGGCGCGGCGACTAACGAAACTTTCGTAAAATTTCGCTATCGCCGCCATCAATAGGAGAACACGATCATGTCAGCATTTACCCGCCTTGCAGCCAGTGCTGCTATTCTAGTGGCCATGGCCGCAACATCTGCCACCGCCGCCACCTACCGGATGGCAACCAACGTGTCCGACGAAAGCACAGCAGGACAACTGCTTGGTGAATTCGCCAAAGCTGTGGCCGAGCGCACCGAGGGCCGTGTCGAATTCAAGATGTTCAACAACGGCGTGTTGGGCGAACAGTTGCAATATTTCCAACAGATCCAAAAAGGCGTGATTGATGCCGGTCTGGTCAACTCGGGCACTTTGGAAAACGTAGCGCCCGCAATTGGCGTGATGAACCTGCCCTATGTTTTTCGCTCGTCCGAGGAATACGGCAAGGTGATGACCGATGCGGGCGTGCGTGACGTGCTGCAAGCGGCCACTGCTGCGCACAGCGTTGTGCCACTCGGGTTTATCTCTTCCGGTTTCCGCTCCATCTATACCACCAAACCAGCCGCCAGTTTTGCAGACCTGAAGGGCCGCAAGCTGCGCTCAATCGCCAGCCCGACCTATACGGAAATGCTGACATTGTTTGGTGCCGTGCCAACGCCGCTGCCCTTTGGCGAGCTCTACGCAGGCCTTCAGCAAGGTATCGTTGACGGGGCCGAGGGCGGCCTAGCCGGTCTTTATGTGGCGAAATTTGGCGAAGTTGCAAAATACGCCCTGCGCACCAATCAAACCCGTTTGACTGACTTTGTTGTCACCTCGAACCGTTTTGTGGAAAAGCTGGACCCGGCAGATTTGAAAATCGTTCAGGAAGAGTTTGAAAAAATCAGTCTGAAGTCGATCGAATTTTCCGACGACGGCGAAGCGCGCGATCTGCAAAAAGCGGTGGATGAGATGGGCGTTGAAGTTGTTGACGTAGACACCGCCCCCTTCATCGACGCTGTAAAGCCGATGTACCAAGCCGCCCTTGCCGATGCCGATAAGAAAGCCCTGATCGAGGCCATCTTCGCACTGGAAGGTCGCGATTTCTAATCACTTTCCCGGCCGCACATAACGCGGCCGGGACCACGTCTGTTCGGGGCCGCACATAACGCGGCCGGGACCACGTCTTTTGGGGAGGGGCACCATGACCAATCAAGCAATCGCCACAACACCGCTCGCGCGGCTTGGCGGCATCGTCATTCGCGGCATTGAGGTGTTTCTGGTCACGCTTTTGGCGTTGATGGTCGTTGCCATCGCGTGGCAAGTCTTTGCCCGCTACGCGCTGTCTGCCCCCAGCATGTATTCCGAAGAATTCCTGCGGTTTTCGCTGATCTGGCTTGGCCTGCTCTCTGCCGGTTATTGCTTTATCCTCGGGCGGCACATGAACCTGCCGCTGCTGATAGAGATGCTTCCGCCCTCAAAGCAACGCGTGCTGGAATTCGTCAACTCACAACTATCGATGATTTTCGGGGCCATCCTGATTTGGGGCGGCTGCACCAGCGTCGCCGCCAATGCGATGATGAAAACCGCGATGACGCAAATTCCGGTGGGCTGGTTGCAGGCGGTTCTGGTGATTTGCGGCGTGATGATCGTCTGCGCCGAAGCAACCCGGATGACCGCCCGCATCCAAAGCGGTGAGGCGAGCGTGGCGCACTTCATCAAGGCCACCGCTATTGTCATCGCTGCCGTTTTCGCCGTCACAACGCTGTGGCAATCGGCTTGGATGTTGGACAAAGTTGCCGATCATCTAGAGCTGACCTCGACCATCGTGCTCTTCGCCACCTTTGCGATTTTCCTGATTATGGGCAGCCCTATTGCCATTGGCCTTGCCTTTGCAGGCGTGCTGACGCTGGGCTTGCAGCTTGATCTGCCCTCGGTGATGCCGACGGTGGGCGAGACGATGTTCAACGGCTTGGATAGTTTTGGGTTTCTGGCGCTGCCGTTCTTTATCCTTGCGGGCAACATCATGAACGCAACAGGGCTGGCGCGGCGGTTGATCGACTTTGCGATGCTGTTGGGCGGGCGGATTCCGGGCAGTCTGTGGCAAACCAACGTGCTGGCGAATATGTTGTTTGGCACGCTGTCTGGGTCAGGCATTGCGGCGGCCACGGCGATTGGCGGCATCATCACGCCCGTTGCGCGTGAAAAGGGTTATGACATGGCGATGACCACCGCCGTTAATGCCGCCTCGGCCCCTTCGGGTATGCTGATCCCGCCATCGGGCGCGCTGATCGTCTATTCGCTGATCACGGGCGGCAGTGCGTCTATTATCGCGCTGTTTATGGCGGGGTATTTGCCGGGGCTGATTATGGGGATGTCGGTGATGGTCGTCGCGTGGTGGTATGCCCGCAAACACGGCTATAAAACCGAAAAGGTCGAAGGCGGCTTCCCCGAGGCGCTACGCCTGTTTCTGCGCGCTGCGCCCAGCCTGTTGCTGGTTGTTATCGTCATCGCAGGCATCCTTGGCGGCGCGTTCACCGCGATTGAGGGATCTGGCATCGCGGTGGTCTACAGCCTGATACTGGCCGTGATCTATCGCGCCCTAACCCCGCGCAAGCTGTTCGGTATTTTGCTCGACACCACGTTCATCACCGGCGCGATTTTGTTCCTGATCTCGGCCTCGACAATGATGAGTTGGTCGATGACCTTCGCCTCAATCCCCGATACGATCGGGATGCTGCTCACCTCAGTCAGCGACAACAAGATCATCATTTTGCTATTGATCAACGTGGTTTTGCTGGTGGTTGGCGTGTTCATGGATATGTCGCCTGCGATGCTGATTTTTACGCCTATCTTTTACCCTGTTGTCACGGCGATGGGCGTGGATCCGGTGCATTTCGGCGTTATTCTTGTGTATAATCTTGCACTTGGCGTTGTCACGCCACCGGTTGGCACGGTGCTTTTCGTCGCCTGTTCGATTAGCGGCGAGCGTATCGGCAGCGTTATCGGCCCGCTTTTGCCAATCTTTGCGCTGCAAGTTTTGGGCCTGCTGGTCGTGACCTTTGTGCCTGCGGTGGCCTTGGCGATACCGCATCTGTTCGGGCTGTAAGTCGGGTGGAAAGCTCTGCGTTTCAGCCCTACTTGGCCGCCAACCCCTTGCATGGTCTGCGGTTGAAAAGCCGCGCCGATCTGGACCATGCGATGCAGCAGCTTTTGGCCCCGCTGGATCGCCACCGCTCAGCCGGTTTTGCCCGCGTTCAGCTATCACCTTATGGCGCGGTGTTTGACCATGTTGCCGCCGAGATTGAGGGCTTTGCGCGGCCCCTTTGGGCGCTGGCCGCTGCCCAAAGGGGCGGCAGCCAAATCGATTGGTACCCCTACCGCGAAGGGCTGGCCAATGGCACCAACCCTGCACACCCCGAATATTGGGGTGCGCCGCAAAATACCGACCAGCGGTTGGTGGAACTGGCGGCGGTGGGCTTTGCCCTATTGGTGGCCAAGGACCAGATCTTTGACCCGCTGCCGCCCGAGGCCAAAGCCAATATCCGCCACTATCTGCTGCACGCAACCGGCAAGAGCTTTTCGCCCAACAACTGGATGTTCTTTCGCCTGTTGATAGATGCAGGCCTGCGTGCCACAGGGGATGGCCCCGCGCCGACAAGTGGCGACGCTGAACGCACGGCGCTGGATGCGCTCTATCTGGGTCAGGGTTGGTACCGTGATGGGCCGGGCCACCGTGTTGACCATTACAACGGTTTTGCCTTTCACACTTACGGCTTGTTGCTGCACCACTTTGCACCCGAAACGGATAGCGGCGACCATTTGGCCCGCGCCCGCCTATTCGCGCCGCAATTCGCGCGGTGGTTTGATGCGGCTGGCCGTGGCCTGCCTTTTGGCCGATCTATGACCTACCGTTTTGGCATGGTCGCGTTCTTTGCCGCCTATGCCTTGGCAGACCCTGATCCGGTGCTACCGATGGGGGTGCTGAAAGGCCTCATCCTGCGCAATTTGCGCTGGTGGGCCGACCAACCCATCGCCGACCGTGACGGCATTTTGTCAATCGGTTACGCCTACCCAAACCCGCAAATGGCCGAGAATTACAACTCTGCCGGCTCGCCCTATTGGGCGATGAAGGCGTTCCTTATGCTCGCCATGCCAGAGGAACATCCGTTTTGGACCTGTGATGAGATGCCTTTGCCCCCACAGCCGCCTGCCGCCCAAACCGCGCCACGCTTTTTAATCGCGGCGCAAAACGGCACGGTGACAGCCCTTAGCGGTGGGCAAATGGCGCCGATGTTTCGCCATGGGGCCGAGAAATACGCGAAACTGTGCTATTCAACACATGCGGGTTTCTGCGTCGAGGCACATGACATCACCGCAAAAGACGCCGCCTTTGATAACACGCT
This sequence comes from Pseudorhodobacter sp. W20_MBD10_FR17, assembly GCF_052119765.1. NCBI lineage: Bacteria > Pseudomonadati > Pseudomonadota > Alphaproteobacteria > Rhodobacterales > Paracoccaceae > Pseudorhodobacter > Pseudorhodobacter sp. W20_MBD10_FR17. Next base: position 28,531 of record NZ_JBGQOQ010000003.1, read on the forward strand.
TGCCATCAAAATAGCGGGGGCTGATTGGCTTACCCGCCAAGGCACCCAAACTATCGCGTTGAATGACGACTATATCCATGCGCGCTGGACACCTTTTGACGGGATACAGATCGATACCCTGATGTGCTTTTGCGGCGGCGGCCATATGCGCCTGCATCACGTTCAAAGCGACAGGCTAATTGAGTTGATCGAAAGCGGCTTTGCCCAAGCGGCGGATCGAACCAGCCCTTCGCAAGACACCGTGTTGATGGATCTATCAGATCCCCCCCGCACTAGTGCTTTGCACCGCCCTGCTGCCAATGTTAGCCTGCTGCACCCTCATGTGCTGATCCCAAGATTGGGAATCGCTTTGCCTTGCGGCTCATACTCGCTTGGCAGTTTTTGCGGTGTTTTGGATGGGCAAACAGTGGCAACCCTACGTACTGCGCTGAACACCCTAAAAAACAAAGATTGCCGATAGGTTGTCCTATCGGCAATCTATCAATCTCGCTGCGGCTCTGCGCTTAGGCCGTAAGGCCCTCAGGCTCGGGCAGCCCGTTTGCGCGGCAACACGCGGTTACGGTATTGGCCAACAAGCAGGCAATCGTCATCGGCCCTACGCCGCCGGGCACAGGCGTAATCGCGCCCGCCACCGCGGCGCAGCTGGCAAATTCGGCATCGCCGACCAGCTTGGTTTTGCCGTCGCGTTCAATCCGGTTGATGCCCACGTCAATCACTGTCGCACCCGGTTTAACGTAGTCGCCCGTAATCATCTCGGGCCGTCCAACTGCTGCCACCAAAATATCCGCGCCACGACAAACGGCAGCCAAATCTTTGGTCCGGCTATGGGCAATCGTCACCGTGCAGCTATCGCCCAGCAACAGTTGCGCCATTGGCTTGCCGACAATATTGCTGCGCCCAACCACAACCGCATTCAAACCTGACAGGCTGCCGTGGTGGTCACGCAGCATCATCAAGCACCCCAAGGGCGTGCAAGGCACCATGCTTTTCTGCCCCGTTCCCAACAGCCCCACGTTGGAAATATGAAACCCGTCCACATCTTTGGCCGGATCAATGCTGTTAATCACCAGCTCCGAGTTCAGATGCCCCGGCAGCGGCAGTTGCACCAGAATGCCGTGAATTTTCGGGTCTGCGTTCAGCTTGTCGATCAGCGCCAGCAAGTCCGCCTCGGCGGAGTCGGCAGGCAATTTGTGTTCAACCGACAGCATCCCGACCTCAAGGGTCATCTTGCCTTTGGATTTCACATAAACTTCTGATGCAGGGTCGCTGCCCACCAGCACCACAGCCAGCCCCGGCGTGATGCCGTGGTCACTGACCAGCCGCGCCACATGGCCCGCCACTTGCCCCCGCACTTTGGCCGCAAAGGCCTTGCCGTCGATAATTACAGCGCTCATCTCGTCTCCTTTGGGCCAGTGGCCCCTAATACCGTTTCTTCTCGTGCGATCGACCAGTCGATCAACTGTCGCCACAACATCTCTGCCAAGTCTGGGGCAAGCCCCTGCGCCGCCGCCTCGGCGCGCACATTTGCCACCACTTGTTCCACCCGTGCGTCAATCCGTGCAGGCCAGCCCACACCCGATTTCACAACCGCCGCGCGGTCGATATAGCCCGCCCGTTCCACCAAAAGCCCGACCAGCGCCGCATCCAGCCGGTCAATTTCGGCCCGAACATCTTGCATCGTTTCACAGTCTTCAGGGCGTTTCATCGCGTCCTCACTTTGGCTTTTGTTCCGCGGCGAACTTATGCGCCAATGCCACTAAGCGAAAGGGGGTGCCACAATCACGCCCCCAAATGATTAGAACAACCCCTCAATATCACCGTCCCGGTTCAGCCGGATCACCTCGGCGCTTGGCACGCGCGGCAGGCCCGGCATGGTCATAATCTCACCGCAGATCACCACGATGAACCCCGCCCCCGCGCTAAGACGCACCTCGCGCACGGGCACCGAATGGCCCGTGGGCGCGCCGCGCAGGTTGGGGTCGGTGCTGAACGAATATTGCGTTTTCGCCATGCACACCGGCAAATGCCCGTAGCCTGCCGCTTCCCACGCCGTCAGCTGCGCGCGCACCGATTTATCCGCCAGCACGGCATCAGCATGGTAAATCCGCTTGGCGATCGTCTCGATCTTTTGCATCAGCGGCATCTCGTCAGGGTACAAAGGCGCGAAATGGGCAGCACCGCTTTCGGCCAGTTGCACCACTTTATGCGCCAAATCCTCTATCCCCGCAGATCCATGCGCCCAGTGCTTGCACAAAATCGCATCCGAGCCTTGCGTTTTCACAAAGTCCATGACCGCCTGCACTTCGGCATCCGTATCCGACACAAAGTGGTTAATCGCCACCACCACAGGCACACCAAATGATTTAAGGTTGTCGATATGCCGCCCAAGGTTAGGGCAGCCCTTTTGCACCGCATCCACATTTTCCGCGCCCAAATCGGCCCGCGCCACGCCGCCATTCATCTTCATCGCCCGCACTGTGGCCACCAAGACCACCGCATCGGGCGCAAGGCCAGCCTTACGGCACTTGATGTTCATAAACTTTTCGGCGCCTAAATCGGCCCCAAAGCCCGCCTCGGTCACCACATAATCGCCCAGCTTTAGCGCGGTTTTGGTGGCAATAACCGAATTGCAACCATGCGCGATATTGGCAAACGGCCCGCCATGTACAAAGGCGGGGTTGTTTTCCAAGGTCTGCACCAAATTCGGCTGCATCGCATCTTTCAACAGCACGGTCATCGCGCCGTCGGCCTTGATATCGCGGCAATAGACCGGCGATTTATCGCGGCGATAGGCAACAACGATAGCACCCAAACGCTGTTCCAAATCGGCCAAGTCATTGGCAAGGCACAAAATCGCCATCACCTCGGACGCCACAGAAATATCAAAGCCGGTCTGACGCGGAAAGCCGTTTGCCACGCCGCCAAGGTTCACCACCACATCGCGCAGGGCACGATCGTTCATATCCATCACGCGCCGCCAAACCACGCGGCGTATGTCGATATCCAGCGCGTTTCCCCAATACACATGGTTATCAATCATCGCCGACAGCAGGTTATGTGCCGATGTAACCGCATGGAAATCGCCGGTGAAATGCAGGTTCATGTCCTCCATCGGCACCACTTGCGCAAAGCCGCCCCCCGCAGCACCGCCTTTCATGCCAAAGTTCGGGCCAAGGCTGGCCTCACGAATACAGATCACCGCCTTTTTGCCGATGCGGTTCAGACCGTCACCAAGGCCCACCGTTGTCGTAGTCTTGCCTTCGCCCGCAGGGGTCGGGTTGATCGCGGTCACCAGCACCAGCTTGCCGTTTGGACGGTCGCTTAGGGACGCGATAAACGCTTGGCTCACCTTTGCTTTGTCATGGCCATAAGGCAGCAGATGCGCAGCCGGAATCCCGAGGCTTTCGCCAATCTCCATGATCGGCCGCTTTTTCGCTTCGCGCGCGATCTCGATATCGGTTTTAAATGCCATGACATCCCTCTCCCTGGTTGAAATCGTCCCACCCAGGCCTTGGAAAACTGTAGTCAGACCAAGCGCACCCGGAATAGGTTTTTCCGACGTATCCCACACCGAATTCGCCAGTACGGCACCTCAACACCGCAATCTCTGGCATTCTAAAAAAGCTTTCACGATTTAGACTCAGGCACGGGCCAATAAAAAAATGCTGCCTTAACGAAACTATAACCCCTCGGGGCGCGTTACTACGGTATCCACTGCCAAGGAGACTATTATGCAAACGTCACGTATAGCCATTATCTTCAACACAGCACTCGGTATCGGAATGCTGCTATCTGCAGGTGTGCTATCCCTGTTGTAAGCAGATTAGCAGGTTTTAGACGCCTTTCCACACCCGCTGGTCTGGAATGTGCAGGGTAATTTCGTCGCCGAGTCGAAACATCCCTTCGCGTTCTACCCAAGCCGTCACACCACGCCGCCATTTTTCCGGGTTAGCAGATGGGTAGAATCGAGCAAACCCGCAATTATTGTTGCGCCCATTCATTGTCCCTGAAAATAGCGTCTCGATTGCGCTTAGGGACTGCTTGGTGCTGCATGCCTGTCAGCCACCCGCCCCAACCAGACCAGACGCCCCACAAAGCCGGCTTTCTTTAACGCAGGCATCGCGCGTTATACCGTCAGCGTGAAAAACACCCGTCGAAACGGCATCAGCGCCGCGCCATCAGGCAACAACGGATAGGCAGCCCCCAAAGCGGCATCATAGGCGTTCAAAAACGCGCGAGTCTCGTCGGCGTTCAGTTTGGCCAAAACGGGTCGCAGCGCGGTGCTTTGGGTAAACATGCGCACAGGATGCCCCTCGGCCTGCGGTTCCAGGCGCTGCACATATTCGCTTTCCCAAGTGCTCACCTCGCCCAAGGGTGCCAGCATTTCCCAATATTTCACGGCACTTAGAACCGGCGTCTCGGGCATATTGGCAAAGCGGTCCGCAAACAGAGATGCTGCAATATCGCGGATAAAGCGGTGCGAAGCCGCCCCCCATTGCCGTGGCATCTGCACAGCTAACACACCACCCGGTGCCAGCATCGCCGCAAGCCTTGGCATCAAAGCCGCGTGATCGCCCAGCCAATGCAACGCCGCGTTAGAAAAGATCAACGCAGGCCCACCCTCTGGCTGCCAATCATTAATGTCAGCGCCGACCAGCCCGCTATAGGCCCCCGTCTTGCGCGCCTCATCCAGCATCGCAGGCGAGCTATCAACCCCGATCACATCGCGCCCTGTAAACCGCGCGGCAAGCGCCGCCCCCACCGCGCCATTGCCACAGCACAGATCAATCACCGCGCCATCGGGCAAAACAGGTACCTGCGCCAGCAAATCCAGTGCCGGGCGCAACCGCAACCCCCTGAATTGGGCATAGTGCTCGGGGTTCCAATCGCTTCCACTCATCCCAGACGCTCCACTGCAAACTGCCCATACCTTATCCCGCGCCGCCACGGCCAAAGCAAATGCTTTCCCCAAACGGGCATCAAATGGGCAAGCTTTCTCTGGCTGCGTTGCCAAATAGCAAAATGCCGCAGGTTTCCCCGCGGCATCAGCAATCTTTTAACAGGGTTTAGCCCCTCAGCTTAGGCCGAAGGTTCCGGCTCCAAATCGCCTTTGGGCGTTTTGGGTTTGGTCTTGGGGATAGCCACAACTGACGCAGGCTCACCACCCGAAGGTTTGTCACCATCATCATCGCCACCCAGCTTTTCACCAGCGACGACTTTCTTAATCTCATCCCCTGTCAGGGTTTCATACTCCAAAAGGCCTTGGGCCAAACGCTCAAACTCTTCCGACTTTTCGGTCAAGATTTTATAGGCAAGCGCATAGCCATCGTCGATAAGCGCCTTAACCTCTTCCTCGATCAAGTTCTTGGTCTCGGCTGAAACCGAGAAGCCACCGGTTTGCCCCTGATAGCCCTGATGCGCCTCGGCGTAATCGATGTTCCCGATTTTATCCGACATGCCCCAGCGCATTACCATCGCGCGGGCCAAACTGCTGGCCTGCATGATGTCACCCGACGGGCCGTTCGACACACCTTCTTCACCCCATTTGATGATCTCGGCCGCTTTGCCGGCCATCGTCATGGCGATCCGCTGCTTGCACTGATCCTTGTGCATGCTCAGCTGGTCCATCTCGGGCAAGCTCATCACCATACCCAACGCGGCGCCGCGTGGAATGATCGTAGCCTTATAGACCGGGTCACATTTCGGCAGCGCCATGCCCACAATCGCGTGGCCAGATTCGTGATAGGCGGTATGCTCTTTTTGCTCGGCGGTCAGCACCATGCTGCGGCGCTCGGCCCCCATCATCACCTTGTCTTTGGCTTGTTCGAAATCCAGCATCGTTACAAAGCGACGGCCCACACGGGCAGCCATCAACGCGGCTTCATTCACAAGGTTCGCAAGGTCGGCACCCGAGAAACCTGGCGTGCCGCGTGCGATAATCCGCAAATCAACATCCGGCCCAACAGGCACTTTGCGCGCATGTACGGTCAAGATTTTCTCACGGCCTTTGATATCAGGGTTTGGCACATGGATCTGGCGGTCAAAACGACCGGGGCGCAGCAGCGCAGGGTCGAGCACGTCTTTACGGTTGGTCGCGGCGACGATGATAACACCTTCGTTCGCCTCAAACCCGTCCATCTCGACCAGCAGCTGGTTCAACGTCTGCTCACGCTCATCATTGCCGCCGCCCATGCCAACGCCACGTGCGCGGCCAACAGCGTCAATCTCATCGATAAACACGATACACGGCGCGTTCTTTTTCGCCTGTTCAAACATATCGCGCACGCGGCTTGCGCCAACCCCCACGAACATTTCTACGAAATCAGAACCGGAGATGGTGAAAAACGGCACGCCCGCCTCACCCGCAATCGCGCGGGCCAGCAAGGTTTTACCCGTACCCGGAGGGCCCACCAGCAACGCGCCCTTTGGAATTTTACCACCAAGGCGGCTGTATTTCTGCGGGTTGCGCAGGAATTCAACGATTTCTTCCAGCTCTTCTTTGGCCTCATCAATGCCCGCCACGTCATCAAACGTCACGCGACCATTCTTTTCGGTCAACAGCTTGGCCTTGGATTTGCCAAAGCCCATCGCACCACCCTTACCGCCGCCTTGCATGCGGTTCATAAAGAAAATCCAGATGCCGATCAGTACAAGGAACGGCAACCACAGCGACAGCAGGCTGAAGAAGCCCGATTGCTCTTGTGGCTTGGCCACAACTTCCACTTCGGCGGCGATCAACTTGTCAGTCACGTTCTCGCCCTGGGGTTTGACAACCGTGAAATCTTTGCCGTCTTTGCCACGCGCGGTAATTGTCTCACCGTCCAGCGTCACACTGGCGACATCGCCGGCATCAACCCGGCCAATAAAGTCAGAATATGACACCGATCGTGATGCCATAGTCGTTTGTCCACCACCGAACAGGTTGAACAAAGCTAGGATCAAGACCAGCAGGACGACCCAAAATGCGATATTTCGTGCATTTCCCACGAAGATTCTCCTTCACTCGCTGGGCCAGAACGGGCCACAGCTTTGCGCTTAAAATAGACATAAGTTTCAACTGTTCAATGCGATAGTACAAATAGATTGAAAGGCGCGACAATGCGCGCGTCAAATCCCCTACCAAAACCCGCCAACGGGGCCGCAATCAACACATCATTGTACCACACCGCAGGCGACACGAGAAGTGAATCGCGACTATGGCCGGTGCTTTTCCAATCCTTGCACTGGTGCAAGCCGTCCGCGCCGAGGGCCCGCACCACCTGCCCCGCGGCAAAGGGTCCGTCAACCTGCCAGCGCCCATCCCACAGCGCATCAGGGCGTGAAACGACCCCCGCCACCGCGCGGGGCTCACGCACCACCCGAAACAATTTATCCGAAACGCGAATCCGACAACCGGCCAAGGTCGCGTCCTGCCCTTGGTTAATTGCTTGCATCACCCGAAGCACTCCAGACCCGCGCGGTGCATAGCCCGCGCCCGAAATCCTGCGCAATATGGCAACCAGCAGCCGCCGCTGCTCTTCTTGTCCCGTTCTGCGCCACTCCCTTATATCAAAAACAACCTCGCCAGCGTCTTCACGACACACCCGTTCCATTGCATCGCGTGTCGCTGTCTCAACAGCGCCTTGGGCCAAAAACAAGTTGTCTATAACCTGCCCAAGTGCATCGACTGTGATCCCCAAAGGTTTCAAAGCCTTTAACGCGCGCCGGGCTTTCACCCGCGTAAACCTGTCATTGTCGTTGCTGGGGTCATCAATCCACGAAACGCCCAGCTGCATCAGATAGCAGCGCAAATCCTTGCGCGCGACTTTCAGGAACGGCCGCACAAACCGAACCCCGCCTTGATCCCAATGGCTTTGCATGCCTACCAAACCGTCAATCCCGGCCTTTCGCGCAAGGCCCATCAAGAACGTCTCGGCCTGATCATCCGCCGTATGCCCCAGAACAATATGGGAAATCGCCTGCGCTGCCGCCCAATCTGCCATCAATCCGTATCGCGCACGCCGCGCGGCATCCATCAGATTGCCCTCAACCTCACCATGCTCCCAACGCAAAACCTGATGTGGCACACCAAGGGCCGCGCACATCTGCGCCACCCCTGCCGCCTCTGCGGCTGATCCGGCCCGCAGCGCATGGTCCACCGTCACCGCATGCAGTGCGAATCCTTGCAATTGCGCGACCTGCACCATCAAATGCAGCGCCGCCACAGAATCGGAGCCACCGGAAACCGCAACAGCGACTCCGGTGGGTTTGGTCTCGGGAAAAAACGGGGATTGCGCCGAAAGCGTCAGAAACTCTTCCAGCTCCGCATCGGCAAGCAGGCTGTCTACTGACACCCCAGCCCCGACGCGGCAAGCGTTGCCTCGGCGGCGGCAGGATCGCTGGGAAAGCGCACGCCAACCTCTTGCAAGGTCACACAGGCCTCGGGGGCTTGACCCAACGTCGCCAAGGCTTGCCCGACTTTCAGCAAAGCACTTGGTGCCAAGGGCCCGGTCATATCGCCGGAAAAGGCCTCAAGCCAAGCGCGCGCGGCCTCGGATGTTTCGCCAAGGCTCGACAGCGCCTCACCCCGATAATAATGCGCCTGCGCGGTTAGTGGACCACCCGTATAGGTCTGGGCAAAGGTCGCAAAGAGGTCCGCGGCGCCGCGAAAGTCACCTTGACCGAGCACCCCCTTGGCCCGGTCAAAATCCGTCTGTTCATTGGTTGCAAGCGATGCGCCAGCGGTTGGCACACTTGGCGCGAGGCTCGGCACAGCGGCACCCGTACCGCCCCCCAAGGTAGGGGTCTGGCCAACGGCGCCCAAGTCGCCGCCTTCCAGCTCGGTCAGACGAAATTCCAAATCGCCAATCCGGTTGGTGCCATCAGACACCACCTGATTGATCCGAAACTCAAGGTTTTCGGTCTTGGCCGTTACCTGCGCCAAGGCCGCCTCAATCGCGTCGACCCGATCCAAAAGCGAGCCGCCAAAGCCGTTCGTGCTGGCCCCGCCGGTCGTCGCCAGTTCAGACCGAAGGCCCTGCACTGACTGGTTCAAGATCGTCAATTCCTGCCGAATATCGGCCAAAGATTGCGCGCGGTCTTGCGCAAACCCTGCCAGCGGTACCACCGCCAGAACGATCGCCATAAAGCCCGCGCGCATCATCATCAGCTACCTGCGCCCAAAGACAGCACAGTCACAGCGCGGCGGTTGCGGCTATAGCAATCCTCGGTCGAACATACTTCTACCGGACGCTCTTTGCCGTAAGAAACGGTGCGAATGCGGCTTGCTGCAACCCCTTGCGACACAAGGAAGTTTTGCGCAGCCGAGGCACGACGTGCGCCCAAGGCAAGGTTGTACTGGCGTGTGCCTTGCTCATCCGCGTGACCTTCGACGATCAGCGCGTAATCGGTGTTGGTGTTCAACCACTGCGCCTGACCTGAAAGTGTTGTGCGGGCTTCATCCGACAGGGTATTTTGGTCCACGGCAAAGAAGACGCGGTCGCCCAAGGTCTGCTGGAAATAGGCAACCGAACGCGGATCATTCGCGCCGCCAAGGCTTGAACTGTCAATGCCGTTTGCGCCGTTACCGTTCGCGCCATTGCCAGCACCAAAGCGGTCAGGGTTATTACAGGCCGCGAGGCCCAGCACAGCGATCAACAGCATCGCCTTTGGTAGATATGACATCCGTTCGTCCTTTGGTTAATAGCTTTGGCTTTCGGCCCCTTGAGCACAGCCTAGCAGGTTTTCTCCGCCCTGTGAATCGGGCATTTATCACAATTTCTTATGGCAGCAAGGGCGACCATGACGGGTCAGACGCACCACCATTGGTCACAACGGGGCGCAAGTTACGGCCCGAAATATCGACCGAGTACAAGGACGACTGCCCACCAGCACCAGCGGTTTCGCGCGCGAACATGATAACACGGCCATTCGGCGACCATGTCGGGCCTTCATCAAGGAAGGACGCCGTCAGCAGCCGCTCTTCGGACCCGTCAGTGCGCATCACGCCAATATGGAACCGGCCCTGATTTTGCTTGGTAAAGGCGATATAATCGCCACGCGGGCTCCATACCGGCGTCGAATAGCGCCCTGCCCCGTTCGAAATCCGCCGAGGTTCGCCGCCACCGGCCGACATCACATAGATCTGCTGCGTGCCGGAACGGTCGGACTCAAACACAATCTGGCTACCATCGGGGCTGTAATCCGGCGCGGTTTCAATCGACGGCGCATTGGTCAGGCGCGTTGATGCCCCCGAGGCAGTATCAACACTGTAAAGGTCGCTGTTGCCGCCTTGCTCTAGGCTGAACACCACTGTCCGGCCATCGGGGGCAAAACGCGGCGCAAAGGTCATGGTGCCGGGCTGATCGGCCAAAGCGCGCGCCTGCACTGATGCCACATCCATCAGATAAATCTTGGGAAAGCCCGAAATATACGAGGTGTACAAAATCCGGTCGCCCGTCGGGCTGAACCGAGGCGCAATCACGATTGAGGCGCTATCGGTCAAATACTGCACATTCGCGCCGTCATAATCCATTACAGCCAAACGCTTGGCGCGGTCATTCTTGGGCCCTGATTCGGAAACAAACACCACGCGGCTGTCGAAATACCCGCCCTCACCTGTGATCCGGCTGTAAACGGCATCGGCCACCTTATGCGCCATGCGCCGCCAGCTTTGCGTAGTGCCTGCAAATTGCAGCCCCTCGCCCATTTGCTGACCCGAGAAAATATCAAACAGGCGGAATTTTACGACAATCCGGTCACCCGAGGCGCTGACAGCCCCCGTCACCAACGCCTGCGCGTTGATCGCTTTCCAATCGGCATAGGCAATCGGCGCGTCGAAACTATCGACCCGGCCAACAAAGGCGCTGGATGGAATTTCGCGGAACAGGCCCGTGCCTGCCAAATCGGCGGCAATCACCCGCGACAGGTTTGCGGCATATTCACCCGCAGCACTGTTTTCGGCCACGAAATTAGGCACCGCGATGGGTAGCGGCTCAATCACGCCCTCGGTAATTTCAATGCGCAGTGGGCCATTTTGCGCCACCGCAGGGGCTGCTGCCAGCCCGCCAAACATCAATCCAATAGCAAGTAATAGGCCGAAGGGGCTCTGATAGGTCATTTGATCCTCATTCTCTCCGGGTTGAATACCAATTCCAAACTACGCCACTGCTCGTATTTTTCAGCGGGAAGTTTGAAACCATTTGCACCGCAACGGATAATCGCACGCCGCCCAGCCTCAAAGGCTTGTCGCGCAGCAGCTTCAGATCCGCCTTCATAGTTTAGCATCTTAATCGAGGCCGCGTCTGGTTTGCCATCTTGGCCCAACTCGGCCCCTACGGTCACCGTTACCAACAGCGCCTCGGACGACAGCGAACCCACGTTCCAGCAGGCCTGAACGGCCACACGCAAACCGTCTTTTTCGCCTGCCGTCATCGGCGGCCCACTTGGCGCGGTCGCAGGCGCAGGGGTTTCCGCCGCCCCCGAGGCCGCACCGGTCGCCGCCGCAATCGCCGCATCAATCGCACTTTGCGTGGCATCGGTGGTTTTGGGTGGCGCAGGTGTGTCGCTGACGGCAGCCTCGGTCCGGCGTGCAGGTTTTGGCTTGGGCCGCGAAGATGCAGAGGGTGCCAAAGGCTCGGCCTTATTGGCCTCGGTCGCAAGCTCGGTCCCCGCCTCTTCAGGCGCGACTTCGGGCTTGGCTTCCTCAATCACAACCGCTTCGGGGGCTGCTTCGGGCGTCACGGCGGGCGTGGGTGCGGCATCGGTCACAGCATCGGGCGCAGGCGCCTCGGTCGGCACGGGCGCTACACGCTGTGCAGGTTTAGCGCGCGGCCGCTCGCTTACGTTGGGCGCCAAAACCGGCGGCTCTTCCACTGCTACAGGGGCGGGCGGGGCAGGCTCATCGGGCGCTTGCGGCACAGGCGCAGGGGCCACTTCCGTTACATCGGGCGAGGCTTCTGGCTCAGGCGATTGCACAGGCTCGGGCTCGGGCGTTGGCGGCACAACGTCTTCGACCGGCGCGGGCGGCTCTTCTACCGGCGTCGGTGGGGTGGGCGTTGCAAGATCGGTTTGCGCAGCTTCAGGTGCCGGTGCTGTTGGCACAGCAGCCTGCATCGCCTCAAACTCGGCGCTGGTCATCATCGACACTTCTGTCACCGCGATCTCGGGGGCGTCATCATGGCGGATAAAAAACCCGCCAATAAACACCCACAAGATCAGGCCGACATGTCCGATACCTGAATAAAGAACGCCCTTGTCCATCACGTCAGCCTAGCCGCCGCTCGCGCCAAAAGAAGGCCCGTCCGTGTCGGTCACAAGGCCGATATTGCGGAACCCACCAGCATTCAGCGCGCCCATCACCTGCGCCACGCGACCATAGGAAATCGCGCCATCGGCGCGCAAGAAAATCTTGTCGCTGGTTCGCTCGGCGGCAACGGCTTGCAATTTAGGGATCAAATCGGCCTCGGCCACCTCTTGGGTCTGAATCATCAGCTGACCATCGGCGGTCATCGTAATTGTCAACGGTTCTTCTTGCTCTGTAGGCAAGGCGGTCGCTGCGGTTTTCGGCAGCTCAATCGGCACACCCACGGTCAACATCGGGGCTGCGACCATAAAGATAATCATCAGCACCAGCATAACGTCGACAAACGGCGTCACGTTGATTTCCGACATCGCAGCCGATTTGCCGCGCCGCCGTCCGCGCCGCCCGCCTCCGCCGCCCGATTTTCCAATAACACCCGCGCCCATGGCCTAAGCGTCCAACTGGCGCGACAGAATGGTCGAAAACTCATCGGCAAAGGCTTCGTATCCACCGATGATATGTTCGCTATCAGCGTTCAACTTGTTGTAAAACACAACCGCCGGAATAGCGGCCATCAGGCCAATACCCGTAGCCAGCAGCGCCTCGGCGATACCGGGGGCCACAACGGCAAGGCTGGTGTTCTGACTTACAGCAATCTGTTCAAACGCGTGCTTGATACCCCAAACCGTACCGAACAACCCGATAAACGGCGCGGTAGACCCCGTGGTCGCCAAAAATGACAGGCCGTTGTTCAACCGCTCGCTTTGCTTGGCAATCGCTACGTCCATGCTGCGGTCAATCCGCGCCTGCGCGCCGGCAATCAGCCCGCCATCATCGCGGTGACTGCGCCGCCATTCCAGCATCCCGCTGGCAAAAATCTTTTCAGACGCGCCCACAGGCTCGGACCCGATACGTTCAAACAGCTCATCCAGCGGCTCACCCGACCAGAAGGCCTGATCAAACACCGCAGACTCGCTGCGCGCCAACCGAAAGGCGATATGTTTCTTGATCGTGATTGCCCAAGACCAAAAAGACATGGCCAAAAGCATCAGCATGACCATCTTAACAGTCAGCGTCGCACGCGCAAAAAGCGCCAAAAGTGAGAAGTCAATCTCCTGCGCCGCCGCAAGGGTTTCCGTGTTCATATCGCCTGCTCTTTTTTATTTGGGCCGTTTGCCGACCTTGGTATCGTTGATTCTACCCGTTTTTTAAGGGGAATGCCAATAGATCATCGCGAGGGCGGGCAAAATCCCGCCAAAACAGCAGTCACAACTGTGTCAGCCCGAAATAAGCCTTTCGCGCAGGCCCTTTGGCAACCGCACAGGCCGCCCTGTGCCTGCCAAACACACCAGCACCACTTTCGCTTCAAACAGGCGCACATCTCCACGATATACGGCCTGCTCTATCACCAGCCGCGCCGCTGTTAATTCTAACAAAACCGTCCGCACCTGCAGTAGATCATCGAAAACAGCCGGTTGCAGGTAGTCCGCCTCAACCCGCCGCACCGCGAAAACCACGCCGTCACGCGCCTTCAATGCAGCTTGGTCAACGCCAAGCGTGCGCACCCATTCGCTGCGCGCCCGTTCGATAAACTTCAAATAATTCGCATAATATACGATACCCGCAAGGTCCGTATCTTCATAATAAACCCGCAAATCAAACTGATGTCCCATCGCAACCTCCTGCCGAAACCCTGTCACACCGCGGCATCACGCCAACCATTCCATTCCAAGACGTCAACACTTACCCTGACCTAGGCACGGCTGCCGCGGCTAAGATTGTGGAGCAGCCTCCGGTTCTGCGCCCGCATCCGCCCCAATCCGCGCCCACAACCGCAGCGCATGGCTGGCATCCTGTGCGACAGCGGGCATTGTTTTGTCATAGCCCGCGCGGATCAACGCGCCAATTTCGGGCCGCAGCACCACCATATCCCCTGCCTTTGCCAGCGGTGATTGCGCGCGGAACGCCACATCCGACCACAACAAAATCACCTGCGCCGCTTGGTTCAGCGCCAGCACTTCGGCCGGCACTTCTGCCAACTCGGTATCCATGCGCACAAATACGAACGCCGCCTTGATCGCGCCATTCGGCTCAAACCTGAAACTGCGGTATTGATTTGCGCCCGCATCTTCCAGCCGGTGCGTCAGCGCGTCCAAATCGGGGATCATCTCGCCCAAACGCGGCACCGCCCGCAGCTCGGCCCAATCGGTGAAAAAGAAAACCATAAGGTTCGCGCCCAGCTCGGGGTCGGTCTCGGCCATCTTATGTCCCGCCAGTGCCACGACCGCCTCGACCGCGCCCTTGACCACTGACAGTGTCTCTTCAGACACGCCAAACACCACCGGCACAATCGGCCGCCCCCAGCGGGCAAACAAATACGTACCATCGCCGCGCGAGAACAGCGCCTCAACCTCATTCACCTGCATCATCGCCTCATTTCGCCTCAAACAAATCCGATTGCCCCGGCGGCCTTGGCGCGTCCAGCCCCAAATGACGCCAAGCCCGCGCCGCCAGCATGCGTCCGCGCGGCGTTCGCTGAATAAGCCCCTGCTGCAGCAGATACGGCTCGATCACCTCTTCCAGCGCATCGCGCGCCTCGCTTAGTGCCGCCGAAATGGTCTCCACGCCCACCGGCCCGCCGGCGTAATGCTCGGCCAGCAACAACATATAGCGGCGATCGGCCCCATCCAACCCCAGATGATCCACCCCCAGCCGCGTCAGCGCGCGGTCGGCAATCGCCCGCGTCAGCCGCCCGTCACCTTCAACCAACACAAAATCCACCACGCGGCGCAGCAACCGGCCCGCGATCCTTGGCGTGCCGCGCGCGCGTTTCGCAATCTCGCGCGTGCCTTCGGGGTCGGATGGAATTCCCATCAGCCGCGCGCCACGGGTGACGATCAGGTCCAGCTCGTCTTCGGTATAAAACACCAACCGTGTTGGAATGCCGAAACGGTCACGCAGTGGCGTAGTAAGCAGGCCCAAACGGGTAGTGGCACCGACCAAAGTGAACGGCTGCAAATCAATCCGCACCGTGCGCGCGGCAGGCCCTTCGCCAATCACCAAATCCAGCGCGAAATCTTCCATCGCGGGATAGAGCACTTCCTCAACCACTGGCGACAGACGATGGATCTCGTCAATAAACAGCACGTCATTCGGCTCAAGATTGGTCAGAATCGCCGCCAAATCCCCCGCCTTGGCCAGAACGGGCCCCGAGGTCATGCGAAACCCAACCCCCAATTCCCGCGCCATAATCTGCGCAAGGGTGGTTTTGCCCAAACCGGGCGGGCCGTGAAACAGCGTGTGGTCCATCGCCTCGCCACGAATTTTCGCCGATTCGATAAAAACGCGCAGATTGGCACGGGCCTCGGCTTGGCCAACGAATTCCTCCAACACCTGCGGGCGCAAGGCGCGGTCGGCATCTTCGGGCAGCCCCTCGGGGCGCAAAGTGGGATCAGGCTCCATGTCTTATCCCTTCGGCGCCAGCAGCTTCAGCGCCGCCTTAATCAGCAAGCCAGTCCCCGCCTCGGGGGCCTCACCCGCTGCCTGCGCCACGGCCTGCGCCGCATCGCCATGCTGATACCCAAGGTTGATCAAGGCCGAAAGCGCCTCGGCGCTTGCCGCAGCCCGCCCTGCCGCCGCAGAGGCCGCCACAGCTTTGGCACCATCATCAGGCTTGGCTGCCCTTTTTGGCGCGGCCATAGGTTCGATCACATCATCCTCGACCGCCCCCACCATACTGGCCGGATTAGCCCCCATCGCCATTACCGCAGGCGCTTTGGATTTCAGCTCCAGCACCACCCGCTGCGCGATTTTAGGCCCAACACCGGGGGCGGCCTGAATGGCCTTGGCATCGCCCAACGCAATCGCCCGCGCCACGCCCTCTGGCCCCAAGGTGCCCAGAACCGCCATCGCCGCCTTGGCGCCCACGCCTTGCACGGTCACGAGCAGCTTGTGCCATTCCTTTTCCAGCATCGTCGGAAAGCCGAACAGTTGCAGCAAATCCTCGCGCACCAGCAGCTCGGTGAACAACGCCACGGCCTCTCCTACGCGCGGCATCGCGGCAAGCGTCCGGTCGGAGACATAGACGATATACCCCACCCCCCGCACATCAACCAACACATGGTCGGCCCCGCGATACTCCAGCCGCCCTGCAATCTTACCAATCATCCTGCTGCCCTTTTCAACGCGGCCTGCAAACGGCCAGCACTTTGCATATGATGCGCATGACAAATCGCAATCGCCAAGGCATCGGCGGCATCGGGTCCCGCAATCACCACCCCCGGCAAGTGAATGCGCACCATATGGTCAACCTGCGCCTTGGCTGCATGACCGACGCCGACGACCGTCTTTTTCACCGCATTGGGGGCATATTCGCCAACCGTAATACCAAATTGCGCCGGCACCAGCAACGCGATGCCCCGCGCTTGGCCCAGCTTTAGCGTCGCCACCGCATCTTTGTTCACAAAGGTATTTTCCACCGCCGCCGCATCCGGGGCAAATTCGCGCAACACCTCGGTCAACTGGCTGTGCAAGCTTAGCAACCGCGCGGCCAGATCACCCGACTCAGCCCCCCCCTTGGTACTGGGCGCTGAATGGCAAATCCCGTTGGCGACATGGGTTAACCGCGATCCGGCGACGTCAATCACCCCCCAACCAAGGTTTCGCAACCCCGGATCAATGCCCATTACCCGCATGCCAACCTCTTTTTATTCGTTAAAATGCGAATAGCACGAATAGGGAACATCCGCAAAGTGGTTTCCGCGCGCACGTCAAGCCCCCATGCTGCCCACGCCGAGCCCCGCAAAATTGCTGCAACCGCACAACATTCGACACTTTGCCCGTCAAAAGCGACGCTTTCTTCAACCCACAATGAAATATGGCGAAATTGCGGCAATCAGCCATGCGCAAACTGCAATTCGGCCATGCGGTTTCAACCAATTGCTTTGCAGTCGCAGCAGGCCTATCTGCCAGTCAAGGAAACACAATGCTTCATAATTGAGCAGTTTACAAAAAGGACTACGGCAATGGCCGCTTTCGAAACAACCCGCGCCGCACCGTTTGGCGCAATCGCCACATACAACATTGTTCGCTTTTTCGGCAATATTGCCAGCGATGCAATCTCTTGGAATGATGCCCGCGTTACACGCAACGCTTTGGCCAAACTGACCGACCGCGAACTGGATGATATCGGCCTGTCGCGCGGCGACATCGCAAGCATCGCAGCACAGAATCGTTTTTGATTTCTGGCCTGTATGATTGGTAGAACTTGCGCCCCTGCGGTGCCTAAATAAAAAGGCCGCCTCCATCTGGGAGTGCGGCCTTTTTGATATTTTATCGTCGCAAGTATCGCCCGACTCAGCTGCGTTTTTGCAAGCTGCGGCGCAATACCTCCGAGACCCAGAGCGTCGCGCGATCAGGTGCCATCAACAAGGCCCCCAGTTTACCAAAGCCCTCACCCTGTTGCAACGCCACCAGCCGAGTCTCATAAGGGCCTGCGCCGACGAAATAATAAATAGACCCTTTCAGCGCGAAAACCGCAGTCAAAACCAACACAATCGGCATCACTAATCTGAAACGGTTCTTGCGCTGCGACCGGCGAAACTGTGCCCGCCCTAATACGCCCGCAGCGTCAAACCCATGGCCTTGCGCATGTACGGCCTTCAGACGGCCGACGCGTTCATTAAAATCCTTAAAATTTGGATCAAACATAATTACCACCAAAAAAAACGCCCCATAAAAACCATGGAGCGCTTAGAATCAGGCGGAAATAAGATAAATTCGTAGAAAAATGGCCCTTTATGGCCTTATTTTGGCCCCAATTTGACCGATTATTTCCGGCGCAGAACCAATGCCGACCATTCGCCCAGATCTTCGCGGGCAACGGAAACAAAGCCTTCGGCGTGATAGGCCGCTTCAATCGACTCGGCCTGCACCACCAGCAGCCCCGACAGAATGCACAGCCCGTCTTCGGCAATATGACGCGCCATATGCGGGGCCAATTCGACCAGCGGACCCTTTAGAATATTGGCGAATACCAAATCATAGGGTGCCGCCTCACGCAGGCGCGGGTGGTCAAACCCTGCCGCCTCAAGGCATTCCACACGGCCGTCCAGCTCGTTAATCGCCATATTGGCCCGCGCGACATCAACCGCCACTTGGTCAATATCGGATGCAATGATCAGCGCATCGGGCAGCACACGTGCCGCCGCAAGCGCCAACACCGCCGTACCGCAGCCAATATCTGCGACGCGTGCAGGTGAAAACCCTTGGTCAATCAGCCTGTCAAACGCCCGCAAACAGCCCAAGGTCGTGCCGTGGTGGCCGGTGCCAAAGGCGACTGTGGCCTCAATCTGCAACGGCACGCGGCCCGGCTCGGTTGGCACCTTGTCGGCGTCATGGCTGCCATAGACAAAGAACCGGCCCGCCTCGACGGGTGACAGCTCGCGCCGCACATGGGCGACCCAATCCACCTCGGGCAGCTCCGACACGGCAAAAGACTTTGCCTCAAACGCCACGGCCAGCAATTCAAGCGTCACCTGATCTGGCGCCTCGAGGAAATAGGCGCCCACTTCCCACAGCCCGCTATCGTCTTCGATCTCAAACACGCCAACGCCCGTTGGTTCGGGGTCCATCCGCTCCATCGCCTCGGCAAGGGCTTCGGCGGCATCTTGGCCAATCAGGGTGGTCAGGGCTGTATAGGTGGGCATGGTCAAACCTCATATAAGTTGCCAACGGCCTAGCCCTGCCGCCGCGCGCCGTCAAGTATGGGGGCAAGTCTCGCGCCGGGACACGCGCTATGCCTCGCCCAATGCCACGTGCGCCTTGGCCAAATTCCGCTTGGAAAAAATCGTCTCATTTCCATCATCCGGCTCATCCGGCACCAACAGCGCCAGCAGCATCGACACCAGCGCCATCACCGCCGCCAGCGCAAACACCGCTTTGGGCGATATGATCCACAAATACCCCAGCCCCGCGGGCAAAAACACCGCCGCAATATGGTTGATGGTAAAGGCTACCGCCGCCGTGGGCGCAATATCGGCAGGGTCGGCGATTTTCTGGAAATAGGTCTTAATCGCGAAAGCCATTGAGAAAAACAGATGGTTCAACACATAAAGCACCGCCGCCACATGCCAGCTCCACGCATAGACATAGAGCATGCCATAGCTGATAAACACCGCCGTCAGCCCCGCATATTCGACCACCAGCATCCGCCGTTCGCCATAATGCGCGATCCAGCGGCCAATCGTCGGCGCGATCAGCATATTGGCCAGATAGGTCACCATAAACAGCGCCGTCAGCGCGCGCACGTCCATGCCATACCGCTCAACCATCATAAAGGCCGCAAACACCACGAAAATTTGCCGCCGCGCGCCAGACATAAACTGCATCAGATAATACAGCCAATAGCGCCGCCGCAGCACCATCGATTTGTTCTGAGGGTTCGGGGCGGCAAATTGCGGGAATGCCAGCGCGCAATAAATCGCAATCGCAATTGTCACCAAGCCCGCCGTCATAAACACCGTGTTATACGACAAATCCAACCAATGCCACGTCACCACGATCAACCCGTAGGCCACCAGTGACGCCCCCGCCCCCACGGCCGAGATTTTGCCGATCACTTGTGGTGCGACCTTCTTATCAATCCACTGCAATTGCAGGCTTTGGTTCACCGTTTCATAGTAATGAAACCCGATGGATGACAGCATTGTCACCATCAGCAAGCCGCCAAAGCTGGGGAAATACGCCGTCACCGCCGTGGCCACCCCCAGCAGTATCAGCATCACCACGGCCAAGACCTACTCACGCAGCACCAGTAGCACGGCGATCACGCCCACAGCCAACAGGCCCGGAATCTCGCGCACCGTGTGCAGCCAGCCAATCTCAACGCCCGTAAAGCCCGCCGCCTCAATGACAAAATTGTTCAGCAGCGCCGACCAAGTGGCAAAGGAAATGGGCATCGCCGCCGCCATCAGGCACAGCAAAAACACCGGCCGCCGCCAAAACGGCAGGCCAACAGTTGCGGAAAGGGGAACCGAGGTAAGGCGCATTCCTTTCCCTTATTCCGGTTTTCGCAACCGATCCAGCATGAAATTGTACCAATATGATCTGCATCATGTTACACATATTCAAACCACTCTATATGGCACCCACCATAAGGAGCATCGCATGGATCTGATCCCCCTGATTGACCGTATCGGCGAATCCCCCACCGCCGCGCTGTTTGGCCTGATCACCGGCCTGATTTTCGGCATCGCCGCCCAGCGCAGCAAGTTTTGCCTGCGCGCCGCCACCGTCGAATTCGCCCGTGGCCAGATGGGGCCACGCGTGGCGGTTTGGTTGCTAACCTTTTCCACCGCGCTCGTCTGGGTCCAAGGCGCACGGCATTTCGGCCTGTTCAACAGCGATGACGCGCGGATGATGGCGGTTGCGGGGTCTTGGTCGGGCGCGGTCATCGGCGGGCTGATCTTTGGCGTCGGCATGGTGTTGGCGCGCGGCTGCTCTGGCCGCCTTCTCGTTCTTGCCGCTACGGGCAACCTGCGCTCGATCGTCTCGGGCCTGATTTTCGCCGTGGTCGCACAGATGTCACTGCACGGTATGCTTGCGCCGCTACGCGATTACCTTGCCCGGCTTTGGGTCACCCCCGGTGGGCGCAATGTCGATCTGCTGGCCATGCTTCATTTGCCCGCAATCTCGGGGCTGCTGCTTGGCCTTGCCCTCGCAGCCCTCGCGCTTATCGTCTCGTACAGAAACAAAATCTCGGCCCGCACGCTGATCTTTGCCTCTGGCGTAGGCTTTGCGGTCGCCACGGGCTGGGTGCTTACCTATTCCCTCGCGCAGGTGGCGTTTGAGCCGGTCTCTATCACCTCGGCCACCTTTTCCGGCCCTTCGGCCAACACGCTGATGTTTTTCCTGACCCCCAACCCTGTGCTGGAATTTGACATTGGCCTTGTGCCTGGCGTTGTAATCGGCGCATTCATGGCCTCGCTTTGGGGGCGAGAGTTCAAGTTTGAAGGGTTTGATACCGCAGGCAACATGCGCCGCGCGATGATCGGTGCCGTCCTGATGGGCTTTGGCGCAATGCTCGCGGGCGGCTGTGCCATTGGTGCGGGCGTCACCGGCGGGTCGATCTTTGCAGGAACTGCTTGGTTGGCACTCTTTTGCATGTGGATTGGCGCAATGTTAACCGATTTCATCGTCGACCAAGCCGGCCAACGCGCGGTGGCTTGAAACCTGCAGCTACCCGACGCATCCTACCCCAAACACAAAAAGGGGACGGATATGAAAGTTGTCGTGATGGGTGCGGGCGTTATTGGTGTGACCACCGCCTATTACCTCGCCAAACAAGGGGCCGAGGTGACCGTGCTTGACCGCCAACTTGGCCCCGGCTTGGAAACCTCTTACGCCAACGCGGGAGAGCTGTCTTATGGCATGACCTCGCCTTGGGCTGCCCCCGGCATCCCTGTCAAAGCCGTGAAATGGCTGTTTATGAAGCGCCGCCCGTTGTTCATCTGGCCCCTCATAAGCCCGACAATGTGGAAATGGGGCTATGACATGGTACGCAACTGTAATGAGGAAAGCTACCGCATCAACAAAGGCCGCATGGTCCGCATTTCCAACTACTCCCGCGATGTTATGCCGGAATTGATCGCAGAGACTGGCATCGAATACGATGGCCGCGAGCAAGGCACCTTGCAACTGTTCCGCACCGCCAAACAGATGAAGGGCTCTAAGGCCGACCAAGACATTTTAACCGAATACGACAGCCCGTTTGAGGTGCTTGGCCGTGATGCCTGCATCGCTGTGGAACCGGCACTGGCCGAGGTTCGCAATAAATTCGTCGGTGGCCTGCGCATGACGGCAGATCGCACCGGTGATTGCCGCATCTTTACCACCAAACTCGCCGAAAAATGCGCCGAGATGGGGGTCGAATTCCAATACGGCCAGTCCATCCGCGAAATCGTGGTGGAAAATGGCCGCGTCGCAGGGATTGAGACTGAAATGGCGGGCCGCATCACTGGTGATGCCTATGTCTGCGCGCTCGGTAGCTATGCGGCGGGATTGCTGAAACCCACAGGCATCCGTTTGCCCGTCTATCCGGTCAAAGGCTACTCGGTCACCCTGCCCGTCACCGATGACGCCTTTGCCCCGCAATCCACCATCATGGACGAAACCCACAAAGTCGCGATTACCCGACTCGGCGACCGTATCCGCGTGGCAGGCACCGCCGAGATCGCGGGCTATTCCAACCGCCTCGGCCCCCACGCCACCGATACCGTGCGCCATGTGATCGAAGACCTGTTCCCCAAGGGCGGCGACCTGAGCCGCGCCGAAGGCTGGACCGGCCTGCGCCCGATGACCCCCGACGGCACCCCCGTCCTTGGCGCGTCCCGCTATGACAACCTGTTCCTGAACACCGGCCACGGCACGCTGGGCTGGACAATGGCCTGCGGATCAGGCCGCGCTGTGGCCGATGTGGTGCTGGGTAAGCCGCCCGAGATTTCGTTCGATGGGCTGACGGCAGAGCGGTACGCGTAGGGGGGCGGCTGAAGCATCGTGATGCGTTCCGGGATACAAACCTTGGTCCGGTCGCATTTACATCCAAAGAATTGCCCGCCGCGGAAAATTAGGCCGCGCGGGCATTGCGCAGCTGAGCTTATAAAAAACTCTGCGGATCAATATCAACCGCCAGCCGCACGTTATTGGGCAGCCGAACCTGCGAAATCCACTCTGATATCGCTGCCTGAATCGCAGCACCTTTTTCAGCCTTTACCAACAACCGCACCCGATGCCGCCCCCGAACGCGGGCGATCGGGGCGGGCGCGGGCCCGAAAACCTGCGCGCCGATTTTGCGCAACGGCCCATCGCGGCGCGCCAGTTCCGCGCCTACATCAAACACCGGCCCCACCTCTGGCCCCGATAAAATAATCCCCGCCATGCGCCCATAAGGCGGCACGCCTGCCATGCGGCGCTCATCCGCCTCGGCCTTCCAAAACGCCTCTTCATCACCGCCGAGGATTGCGCGGATCACAGGGTGTTCGGGCTGAAAGGTCTGCATCATCGCGACCCCCGGTTTATCGGCGCGACCCGCACGCCCCGCGACCTGCCGCATCAGCTGAAACGTCCGCTCAGCGGCCCGCAGGTCCGATCCCGTCAGCCCCAGATCGGCATCAATCACGCCGACCAGCGTCAGCAACGGAAAGTTATGCCCTTTGGCCACGATCTGGGTACCGATGATAATATCCGCCGCACCTGCCGCAATCGCCTCAATCTGCTCTTTCAAGGCGCGGGCAGAGCCGAACAAATCCGACGACAGCACCGCAACCCGCGCCTCGGGGAACAGCGCCACCACTTCCTCGGCCAGCCGCTCTACCCCCGGCCCCACGGGGGCCATTTTGCCTGCCACTTGGCAGCTTGGGCACACATCGGGCATCGGTTTCGTAGCACCACATTGATGGCACATCAGCCGGTTCAAAAACCGGTGCTCGACCATGCGCGCGTCACAATCATCGCAGCCAACCTGCTCACCACAGGCACGGCACAGCGTCACCGGCGCATAGCCCCGCCGGTTCAGGAAAATCAACGATTGCTCACCCGCAGCGACCCGCGACTTGACCGCCTTTTCCAAGGTGGGCGAGATCCAGCGGGTTGAGGGCAGTTTCTCGGCCCGCATATCGATCGCGCGCATATCCGGCATCTCGGCCACGCCAAACCGCGCGCCCAAATCCAGCCGCCCATATTTGCCCGAGGCTGCGTTGACCCAAGATTCCAACGAGGGCGTAGCCGAGGCCAGAACGATCGCCGACCCGCAAATCGCCGCCCGCAGCACGGCCATATCGCGGGCATTATACAGCACACCTTCCTCTTGCTTATAGGAGGTGTCGTGCTCTTCATCGACGACGATCAGCCCCAAATCCTGAAACGGCAAGAACAGCGCCGACCGCGCGCCGGCCACAAATTGCGCACCTCCATTCGCCGCCATTCGCCACAGCCGCCGCCGTTCGGTCATCGTGACACCCGAGTGCCATTCGGCGGGGCGGGCCCCAAAGCGCACCTCTACCCGATTGATAAATTCCGATGTCAGCGCGATTTCCGGCAGTAAAACCAACGCCTGCCGCCCTTGGCGCAAACACTCGGCCACGGCCTCTAGGTACACCTCGGTTTTGCCCGAACCTGTCACACCCTTTAGCAAGGTCGCCGAATAGCCACCCATCGCTACCGACGCCACCAAGGCATCCCCCGCCGCAATCTGGTCGCCCGCCAGTCGCACCACCATCGCCTCGGGGTCCAGCCTTGGGTAGGGCACATCGCGCGGGGCGTCTTCCTCTAGCACGACGCCCGATTTGACCAAGCCCTTAATCACAGAGGCCGTTACACCCGCCTGCGCAGCCAGTTCCGACAGGGTAAAAGACAGCCCGCCATAGTCGCGCAGTACCTCTAGCACCTTGGCGCGGGCATCGGTGGCGCGGGCCGGCTCGCCCGCCCCCAGCCTGTACACACGGCGGGTCGAAGGCGGGCTGTCCAGCCCCGGCGCGCGGGTGGCAAGCCGCAGCATCGCTTGCAGCGGGGTCATCGTATAGTCAGCAGCGCGGGCCAGAAAGCTGCGCATCTCATCGCGCATCGGCGGCACGTCCAATACGCGATAGGCCGCCCGCAGCTTGGCAGGATCAACACCGCCAACACCCGCCCCCCAGACCACGCCCAAAATCTTGCGCGGGCCCAAAGGCAATTCCAGAAAGTCGCCCAAACCACAGCCACCCTCGGGCGCTTTGTAATCCAACAACGGCCCAAGGCTGCGGCCAAAGCTTTCAGTCACGGCCACGCCGATCACTTCTCCCGCTTGCCAAAACACTTTCTCCACGGAGAAACCCTTCTCTTTCGCTGGCCCGTCACTTGCGCTATTACACCCGCAGACACCGCAACAACACCCAAAGGACGCACGCCATGAAATTCTTTGTTGATACCGCCGATGTGGATGCAATCCGCGAACTGAACGACCTTGGCATGGTCGATGGGGTTACGACAAATCCATCGCTGATCCTGAAATCCGGCCGTGACATTTTGGAAGTTACCAAGGAAATCTGTGACATCGTTTCCGGTCCCGTTTCCGCCGAAGTTGTGGCACTGACCGCCGATGAGATGATCGCCGAAGGCCGCAAACTGGCGAAAATCGCGCCAAATATCACGGTGAAAGTCCCCCTGACATGGGACGGTTTGAAAACTTGTAAAGTGCTGTCGGGCGAAGGCCATATGGTTAACGTAACACTGTGCTTCTCGGCCAACCAAGCGCTGCTCGCGGCCAAAGCCGGTGCCACATTCATCAGCCCGTTCATTGGCCGCCTCGACGATATCAACCTTGACGGGTTGGACCTGATCGCCGACATCCGCACGATCTATGACAACTACGGGTTTGACACGCAAATCCTTGCGGCCTCGATCCGCACGGCCAACCATGTGACCCAATGCGCGCTGATCGGTGCCGATGTCATGACCGCACCACCCAGCGTTATCAAAAGCTTGGCCGGTCATGTTCTTACCGACAAAGGCCTTGACCAGTTCATGAAAGACTGGGCGAAAACCGGTCAAAAGATTCTCTAATTCCTTGGGAATTATCATCATGGGCCGGGGATTTGTGCCCCCGGCCCAATGTGTTTCATGGCAGATTTGCCCCAATGGCCGCAGGAAATGCAGCCGTTCGCCAGAAACTTAGGGAAAACATGCCCTAGCCCTGCTATACATCGGCAAAAATGACGAGGCAGTCACATGATTGAACAGGACATACGGGACCGGCTGCTTGCCGAGCCCGAGAAAATTCTTGACGACCAAGACGTCATGCGCGCGCTGATTGCGGCGAATGAACGCGCTATGGGGTCAAACATCGTCGATCTGCGCGGCATTGCGATGGAACGGTTAGAGTCGCGGCTTGACCGGCTAGAGGACACGCACCGCTCGGTTATAGCTGCGGCCTATGAAAACTTGGCCGGTACCAATCAGGTACACCGCGCCATATTGCAAATGCTTGACCCGCTGACATTTCAGGAATTTCTGCAAAGCCTGAGCACGGATGTGATGGAAACCCTGCGCGTTGATTGTGTGCGTTTGGTGTTGGAATCGGTGCAAAGCGCGGATGACCCTGCCCTGCGCAAACTGGGCGAGGTGCTATATGTAGCCGAGCCGGGCTTTGTCACCGACTATATCGCGGGCGGGCGCAACGTGTCGCAACGCGCCGTGACCTTGCGCCAAGTCGTGCCGGTGTCAGATGCGCTTTACGGCGAACGCGCGGGCTGGATCCGATCCGAGGCGCTGATGCGGCTGGATTTCGGCAAAGGCCGTTTGCCGGGCATGTTGGTCATGGGGGCCGAAGACCCGCATCATTTCAAACCCACGCAAGGCACTGATCTTCTGGCCTTTTTCGCGGGTGTGTTTGAGCGGACAATGCGCCGCTGGCTGTCATGAGCCTTGCCATTTCGCCCGCTGCCCGCAGCGCGTTGGCGGAATGGTTGGACCATCTGCGCGCCTTGGATGGGGCGGCGGAAAACACGCTCAAGGCTTATGCCACTGATATTTCAGGCTACCTTGCCTTTCTTGCCCAGCATCGTGGCGGAACCGAGGGGTTGCGCGGCCTGATCGCGCTGCCACAAACCGACATGCGGGCTTGGATGGCGCATGAGCGCGGGCGCGGTGTTGGCGCACGGTCTTTGGCGCGGGCTTTGTCGGCGGTCAAAGGCTTTACCGCGTGGTTGGCCGACCGTGAAGGCATGGATGCAACCGCCGCCCTATCCACCCGCGCACCCAAATTCCGGCGCAAGCTGCCAAGGCCGTTGGCCGAAGATGCTGCGATGCAAGTACTTGATACCGTTGGCGATAACGCGCGTGAAGAATGGGTGGCTGCCCGTGATACCGCTGTTGTGACGCTGCTGTATGGCTGCGGCCTGCGGATATCCGAGGCCTTGGGCCTGACCGGCGCCGCCGTGCCCCTGCCCGATGTTTTGCGCATCACAGGCAAGGGCGGCAAAGAGCGACTGGTGCCGGTTCTGCCCGCCGCCAAAGATGCTGTGACGCGGTATATGCGCCTGTGCCCCTATGACATTTCCCCCACCGGCCCGCTGTTTTTCGGCGCGCGCGGCGGCGCACTGAACCCACGCCTGATTTCGGCCGCGATGGAAAAGGTGCGCGCCCAGCTTGGCCTGCCTGCCACAGCCACCCCCCATGCGCTGCGCCATTCCTTCGCGACCCATTTGCTGAGCGCGGGCGGGGATTTGCGTGCAATACAAGAGCTGCTTGGCCACGCCTCGCTATCGACCACCCAAACCTATACGGCGGTTGATACCGCCCGTTTAATGGAAGTATACGCAAAGGCGCACCCGCGCGCGTGACCCCATCACCAGTAAGGCAACCCCCATTATGACATTGAAAATCAAGGCCCTTTTGGTCCACCTGTTCACGGCAACCGGCGCGGTTTTGGCAATGCTGGCCATGCTTGCCGCCGTTGACGGCAACTGGAGCGAGATGTTTTGGTGGTTGGTCGTGGCGCTGGTGGTTGATGGCATAGACGGCCCGCTTGCCCGCCGGTATGACGTGAAAACCAACTTTCCCACCTATGACGGCGTGCTGTTAGATTTGATCATCGACTACCTAACTTATGTGTTCATCCCCGCCTTTGCCCTGTTCAAATCGGGGATGCTGCCGGATTGGACGGGATGGATTATCATCATCGTCATCACGTATGGCTCGGTCATCTATTTTGTTGATAACCGAATGAAAACAAAAGACAACTCCTTTTCAGGCTTTCCCGCCTGCTGGAATATGTTTGTGCTGGTGATGTTTGCTTTGCAGCCGGGATATTGGACCATTCTGGCCTTTGTTGTCACACTGACAGTGGCGATGTTCACCAACCTGAAATTCATCCACCCCACCCGCACAGTGCGCTGGAATTGGGTTTCTCTGCCAATGGCGCTTGCGTGGACGGTGTTTGCAGGCTGGGCCACTTGGGTTGATTTCCACCCTCACAGCTTTGCGCATTGGGGGCTGATAATCACCTCGCTTTACCTGTGTTTCGCGGGCATAGCCCAGCAAATCATCCCCGAACGCGGTACAGCGGCCTAAAGCAAAAACCCGCCCGCGCCTTCCAGCTTTAGCAAGGCTATCTTGGTTTCCACCCCGCCGGGCGCCGAAAACCCGCCCAAGCCGCTGGCCGCCAAAACCCGATGGCAGGGGATGAAAATCGGAATAGGATTGGCACCGCAAGCTTGCCCGATCGCTTGGGCAGGGCGACCAAGCACCTTTGACAGCTCGCCATAGGTGCGGGTTTCGCCAAACGGAATGGCAAACATCGCGCGCCGCATTTCGCCCTGAAACCCTGTGCCAAAATCAAGCGGCAGGTCAAACGCCGTGCGCTCACCCGCGAAATATTCATCCAATTGCTTGCAAGCATCGCGCAGCAGCGCCGTCGGGTCAGACCGGCGTGAGGCCCAATCCAGCCGCGTGATGACACCGTTTTCCTCAACCACCGCGAACGGGCCAAAGGGCGAATGGAAAACGGCTTGTTTCATCAGGGGCTTTCAAATGGGCAGCACGCAAAGCAAGGGCGGGATGACCCCGCCCTCAACATATTAGCCCAGTGCCGCGTTACACCGCGCGCAGGTGCAGGCGTGTTTATGCGTGCCAACATCGGGCAAGATCTGCCAGCAGCGCACGCATTTCTCACCCGGTGCCATTTCAAACACCACCGCAATCCCCGGCACTTCGGGCAGGCGGAACGCCTCGGACGGGGCGGCATCGCCGGTCAGTTGCAGCGATGACGTGATGGTCAGCTCGGCAAAATTCACCGATTTCAGCGCCGCCAACAGGTCTGCATCTTCAACATGCACCACGGGGGCCGCCTCTAGGCTGGCACCGATCACCTTCGCGCTGCGCTGCACCTCCAACGCCGCCACAGTGGCACGGCGGGCGGCGCGAATGCCCACCCATTTCGCTGCCAAAGCAGGGTTCAACCAATCGCTTGGCGTCTCTGGCATGTCTTGCAAATGCACCGAGCTACCATCCTCGGGGAAGCGCGACAGCCAGACATCCTCCATCGTGAACACCAAAATCGGCGCAAGCCAAGTGGTCAAACGCTGGAACAACAGGTCCAAAACAGTGCGCGCAGCACGGCGGCGCAGGCTATCGACCGGATCGCAATACAACGCATCTTTGCGCACATCAAAGAACACCGCCGAAAGATCGGTCGTCGCAAAGGTGAACAGCTTTTGGAACACGCCTTGGAAATCAAACTTGGCATAGCCCTTGCGGACCTCAATATCCAACTCGGCCAAGCGGTGCAGCACCCACTGCTCCAGCTCGGGCATATCCGCCACATCCACCCGTTCGGCATCGTCAAAGCCAGACAGGTTGCCCAGCATAAACCGCATGGTATTGCGCAGGCGACGATAGCTGTCAGCCACGCCTTTCAGGATTTCCTTACCGATGCGCTGGTCAACCGTATAGTCGGTTTGCGCCACCCACAGCCGCAAAATATCGGCGCCGTATTCATCAATGATCGCTTGCGGCGCAATGATATTGCCGATGGATTTAGACATCTTCATGCCCTTTTCATCCAGCGTAAACCCATGCGTCACCACGTTGCGATAGGGCGCGCGGCCCTTGGTGCCACAGGCCTGCAACAGCGACGACTGGAACCAACCACGGTGCTGGTCGGTGCCTTCCATATAGACATCGGCGATGCCATCGGCCGTGCCATCCGCGCGGTCTTGCAGCACGAACGAGTGGGTAGAGCCTGAGTCAAACCACACATCCAGCACGTCAAAGATTTGCTCATAGGCATCGGCGTCATGCAGCCCGTCCAGCATTTTCTCTTTGAAACCGGCCGAGTACCAGATATCGGCGCCATGCGTTTCAAACTCGGCCAAGATGCGCTGGTTCACCGCCGCGTCGCGCAGCAGGAAATCGGCGTCAGTTGGCCGCACGCCCTTTTTCACAAAGCAGGTCAGCGGCACACCCCAAGCGCGTTGGCGTGACAGCACCCAATCGGGCCGGCTTTCGACCATCGAGTGAATGCGGTTGCGCCCCGATTGCGGCCACCATTTCACCAGCTGGTCAATCGACGACAGCGCGCGCGTGCGGATCGTGTCGCCCTGCGCGCCCATGCCATCGTTCAGCTTGGCATCAATCGCGACAAACCACTGCGGCGTGTTGCGATAGATCACCGGCGCTTTGGACCGCCACGAATGCGGATAGCTGTGCTTGATCTTACCCTTGGCCAGCAACCCACCGGCATAGGCAAGCTGCTTGATCACCTCAACATTCGCAGGGCCATCTTTGCCATCGGCATTGATGATCGACTGCCCGCCAAAGATCGGCAGGTCCTTGCGATAGCTGCCATCGGGCTCGACGTTATAGGTCATCGGCAGGCCGAATTTCAGACCAACCTGATAGTCATCATCCCCGTGGCTGGGCGCGGTATGTACAAAGCCAGTCCCCGCCTCATCGGTCACATGGTCGCCCGGCAGCATCGGCACGTCAAAGTCCCACTCGCCCTCGGCGCCCTCAACCCCACGGAAGGGGTGGGCCAGCGTCAGCCCCGCCAGTTCATCGGCTGTCACATCGCGCAAACGCGCGGTCATGCCGTCTTCCAGCTTCGCCGCCGCAAACACTTGCGCGGCCAACGCATCGGCAAGGATGATCTTCTCACCCACAACCGCTTGCGAATTTTCTGGCGCGCCCGTCACCTCATAAAGGCCATATGCAATCCCCGGCCCAAAACACACCGCACGGTTTTGTGGGATGGTCCAAGGCGTCGTGGTCCAGATCACCACTTTCGCATTCATCTTGACAAAAGTACCTCCGCCGGAAGCACCCTCTGCCACCACCGGGAACCGCACCCAAATGGTATGCGATGTATGGTCGTGATACTCCACCTCGGCCTCGGCCAGCGCGGTCTTCTCCACTGGCGACCACATCACAGGCTTAGACCCCTGATACAGCGAACCGTTCATCAAAAACGCCATAAAATCACGCGCGATCACGGTTTCGGCGTGGTAATCCATCGTCAAATAAGGGTCTGCCCAGTTGCCAGTCACGCCCAAACGCTTGAATTCCTCACGCTGGATATCCACCCAGCCGGTTGCAAAACTGCGGCACTCTTGGCGGAAATCGACAATATCCACTGTGTCTTTATCAAGACCCTTCTTGCGGTACTGTTCTTCGATCTTCCACTCAATCGGCAAGCCGTGGCAATCCCAACCCGGCACATAGCGCGCGTCAAAGCCCATCATTTGATGGCTGCGCACGATTATATCCTTGATGGTTTTGTTCAGCGCGTGGCCGATATGCAGGTTGCCGTTGGCATAGGGGGGGCCATCGTGCAGCGTGAATGGCTTGCGCCCCCCAACCTGAGACGCGGCCTTTTCACGCAAACGGTCATAGATGCCGATATTTTCCCAACGCGCCAGCCACTCTGGCTCGCGTGCGGGCAGGCCTGCGCGCATCGGAAAATCGGTTTGGGGCAAAAACACTGTGTCTTTATAGTCGGGCGTAGTGTTGGGGGTATCGGCGCACATGGGCGGATTTCCTTACGGATCAAAAATGAGGGGGACAGTCGAAAACAAGGCCGCGCGCGTAATCGCTGCGCTATTGATCCCGGCACCTGAAGAAATTCAGAGCGCCGGGCGGCTAATTCGTATGGTTTTCGCGTATATCTGTCGCATAGCCGCGTTATACGCGGGGTTTGGCGTGTGGTCTAGCCATGCAATGCAGGCGCAAGCAAAAGGTTGGCAAACCGAAAACAGCAATCTGCGGTGCCCTGCCCTGACCCGATACGCGTTGCCCCGCTGCGGTCGGCAAAGTGTTCACAACCCGTTCATTTCATCTTGGCAAAAATACCTAAAAACTGACAGGGTCACTCACCCTTCGTATCAGAACTGGTGAACCCGTCAAACACGCCCGTCAGTGCGCGGCTCATCAGATTTGTCACCTTAGGGCGCGGCAAAGCGGCAAAGGGCATCGGGCGGCACAGTTCCATCGCGGCCACGCCCACACGGGCGGTCAACGCGCCATTCACCACACCTTCACCAAACCGCCGCGACAGCTTGCCCAATATCCCGCCCCCTGCGACAGACCCGATCAGATCATCGCCCAGCGCCAAGGCCCCCGTCGCCAGCAAATGCGAAAACACCCGCCGCAACAGCTTTAGGCTGCCCAAAGTCCCCGAGCGCCCGCCATAGAGCGCCGCGATTTTGCGGATCATCGACAGGTTAGAAAACAGCGCCACCACCACATCGGCCAGCGCCAGCGGCACAATTGCTGTCACCGTTGCCACACGCCGCGCTGCCGCCTCAATCTCGGCCCGCGCCGCAAGGTCAATCGGCCCCAACAGCTCTACCTCGGTCAGGTTCAACAGCCCGTCACCGTCCAACACATCGGCCCGCCGTTCGGCCAATCTTGCGGCCCCCCAGCGCAGATCTGGGCGGTTTTTGTACAGCGACAGCATGTGGTCAACCACCTTGGCAGCAGGCTTCAGCAGGTCCGCCTGCCGCGCGGCCTCGACCTCGGCGCGCAGATGGTCCAGCCGCCCCAAGCGGTAAAACCCCAGCGCCTCACGCAGGGCCAGAACCAACAGCACCGCTATCGCAAGGCCGATCAACCCAAACGCCACCCAGCCAAGAGCCGAATTTCGCGCCAGCAACCCCGTTACAAAATCATACAGCGCAACTGAGATCATAAAGCTAATCAGGCTGCCCAGCACCCAAACCGCAAAGCGCACCAAACCCGACGGCTGCGCCACCGCAACGGCTGCCGCCCCCTCCATCGCGCGGCCCGTTGGCAGGCCCAAATCGGGCACCGGCGGCGCATCCGACGGGGTTTGGCTGGACGCCTCATCAAGATTTATCAGCACAGGCTTGGCCATATCGGCTCCTTTTCAAACACGCGGGGTTAGCCCAAACGGTCCGTCAGTAAAAAATCGGCAGCGCGGTCCAACCGGATATGCGGCGGCCCGTCACCCGGGCGCAATGTCAGCCGCGCGGGCGCAAAGGACATAACCGAATAATCATTATCCAACCACGCCGCCTCGCCCTTGCGCGCAGGGCCAAGCAGGTGGTTCGGGTCTTCGGGCAACACGCCTGCAAACATCGCCGCTTGCTTTCCGGTCTCCAGCAAAGTCCCGCGCACCAGATCAAGGCTTTGCCCGCCGTGATTGCGCGTTTCCTCTACCGTGGCGCGCAGTGCGGCCAGCGACATCGCACTGGTTTCCGCCCCGCTAAAGGCCGCGCGGTCACGCGCCTCACGCAGCAGCGCCTCGGTAATCGCGGTCAGGCGCGGATGCTGCGTATGGTGCAAGTGGTCGGCCTTGGTGGCCGCAAACAGGATTTTATCCACCCGTTTCCCCAGCAAAATCGAACTGAGAAAGCCGTTCTGCCCCGGTCGGAATGCGCCCAAAATCTCGGCCAACGTGCGGCGCATATCCTCAAGCGCCATCGGCCCCGAGTGTATGGCCCCCAGCACATCCATCAACACCACCTGCCGATCAATGCGGGCAAAATGATCGCGGAAAAACGGGCGCACAACGCGGGATTTATAGGCCTCAAACCGCCGGTCCATTTCACGCCACAGACTGCCGCGCGGCGTACTGCCGGGTTTCGGCAGAGGTGCAAAGGTTAACACCGGACTGCCCGCCAAATCCCCCGGCAGTAAGAACCGCCCCGGCGTGCAATCTGACCACCCCGCCGCGCGGGCCGTTTGTAGATAGGTGGTAAAGCTGGCAGCAAGGGCTTGGGCGCGGGGTTCGTCCAGCTTCAGGCTCGCATCCTCGGCCCGCGCCTGCGCCATAAAATCGGCGGCCTGCGTGCGTTGGGCAATGCGTGACAACGTCGCCTCGGACCAATCAGCATAGGTTTTGCCCATCAGTGACAGATCCAACAGCCACTCACCGGGGTAGTCGATAATATCTAGGTGAATGGTGCGCGGCCCCGTCAGCCCGCCAATCAGCCCGCCGAAAAACCCCGAAGGCCGCACCCGCAACGACAGCCGCAACTCGGATATTGCGCGGGTCGAGGCAGGCCAGTGCGGCGCAGCACCGGTCAGCGCGGCAAGATGGGTTTCATAGTCGAACCGTGGCAAAGTATCATCTGGCTGCGGCTGCAAAAAGGCGGTGTCAATGCGGGGGGCTGCACTGAATTGCGGCATCCGCCCACGGTCCAAAAGATTGGCCACAAGGCTGGTGATAAACACGGTTTTGCCCGCCCGCGACAGGCCCGTCACGCCCAGCCGGATGACTGGCTCAAACAACGCCTCGGAAACCCCCGACATCGCGGCATCCACCCCACGGCTCAGGCCATCTGTAATCCCACCCAGCACATATCGCCCTTTTTCTTGCTTTATCATATTAAGATAGGCGCTCTGCCCGATGGATCAAAGGGGAAAGCCGCACAAACCTGCATCAGCCTCTTGCCAGAGCAAATCCCGCGCGGTAACCGAAAGCCTATGCCGAGATATGCTTTAAAAATCGAATACGAGGGCGGGCCGTTCAACGGCTGGCAACGCCAATCCGAGGGGCAACTCACGGTGCAAGGCGCTATTGAAGCCGCCCTTGCACGGTTAGAGGCGGGGCCGCACACGATTGCCGCCGCAGGCCGCACCGATGCAGGCGTACACGGGCTGGGCCAAGTGGCGCATTGCGATTTGGTCAAAGACTGGGACCCGTTCCGCCTGACCGGCGCGCTGAACGCACACCTGCGGCCCCTGCCCGTCTCGGTCGTGGCTTGCGCCTTGGTGCCGGATGATTTCCACGCGCGGTTCTCGGCCCAAGAACGACGCTACCTGTTCCGACTGGTTACCCGCCGCCCGCCTGTGACCCATGACCATGGGCTGGTGTGGCAGGTCGGCCACGCGCTGGATCTGCACGCCATGCGCCAAGGGGCTGCGCATTTAATCGGCCTGCATGATTTCACCACCTTTCGGTCAAGCATGTGCCAATCAGCCTCGCCCGTCAAAACCATGGACGAAATCGTCATCACCGAGCTGGACTACCCCGAAGGCCGCGAATACCGCTTCAATCTACGCGCACGGTCGTTTTTGCACAATCAGGTCAGATCGTTCGTCGGAACCTTGGAACGTGTGGGCGCAGGCGCGTGGGCACCCGAAAAAGTGGCCGAAGTTTTGGCCGCCAAAGACCGCGCCGCTTGCGGGCCTGTTTGCCCACCACAGGGACTATATTTAAACGGAGTCATCTATCCGAGGGACCCGTTTGCCTGATAGGGTGGCCAGCAGAAACGGTAGCGGGGGCTGTCTGCCCCCCTTCGCCTGAAGGCGAATTCCCCCAGAGGATATTTTTGCCGAAAAGAAAGCGAAAGGTCCAGCACCCCATCGGGGATTTCTCCAGCGACGGGGAGCTTTCTCTCCGGGCGGTCATCGGCTTCCCAGCCTGTACCGCAATGCCAGTATTAGCCATATGTGGTTAAAACTTTCTAAACCGCTTTCTTTTCGGTGAAAATATCCTCAGGGGGTGAATTGGCCTTACGGCCAAGAGGGGGCAGAATGCCCCCTGCCTCGCCTTCCGACCGAACCTAATTCAAATCCTTAAGCAAGCGGCCATGACGGCGCAGTTCGGCCAAAACAGCGCCAAAACTGGTTAATCCGCGCCCTTGTAGCATCGGCAACAGCTTTAGAAAGGCATCTGCCGTGGCAACGCTATCCCCGATCGCGGTATGGCGCGCCTCTTCGGGGATGGTGATCGACAGGCGGTGGGTTAGTGCGTCAAGGCTGTGTTCTTCATGTTGGCCAAAAATCACGGCCGACAGCAGGACGGTATCCAAGATCGGGTTATCAAAACGCGCACCGATGGCGGGTTCGTGGCGGCGTAGAAATTCCATGTCAAAAGGGGCGTTATGAGCAATCAGCACCGCCCCTTCGGCGAATTTATGGAACGCGCGGCCGACTGTTGCGATATCGGGTGCGTCTGCGACCATCGCCTCGGTAATCCCATGCACCACCGTTGAGGCTGCT
Source organism: Pseudorhodobacter sp. W20_MBD10_FR17 (assembly GCF_052119765.1). Taxonomy (NCBI): domain Bacteria; kingdom Pseudomonadati; phylum Pseudomonadota; class Alphaproteobacteria; order Rhodobacterales; family Paracoccaceae; genus Pseudorhodobacter; species Pseudorhodobacter sp. W20_MBD10_FR17. Next base: position 64,808 of record NZ_JBGQOQ010000003.1, read on the forward strand.
GGAATAGTTCGGCCCGGATTGACCAAACTGTCAAACACCTCGGCCTCTACCCGTTTGCCATTGACGATGCGCACGGCGGCAATTTGCACAATCTCATCACCTTGGCCGGGCAAAAGCCCTGTCGTTTCAGTATCAAACACAACATAGGTCAGGTCGGCCAAGGCCTGTTCTGCAACCTTGGCATTGCGCTCTTTGCCCAACAGATCAAAATCATACACCACAGCGCGGGCGATGGGTTTTGGCCTTGGGCCGGTACGCCGCGCGATGCGGACGGGCATGCAGATAGAGTGACGACCGTTCACCAGTTCTTCGGGCCAAATATCGGTTGCGTGACTGATCAAAACGCTGTGCCCTGTCACGCCCGGAACATCGTCATCCAGCCCGGCCTCTAACCATTGTTCTAGGTCAATAACGCGCAAGGGCGCACCGGTCCAGCACAACCGCAAAAGCGCGTCTGTGCTGTCTTCCTCAACCGTCAGCTCAAAGCTTTTGACATCAAGCAAAGCGGCGGTGCGCAGCCCAATAGAGGCCAAAAGCGACACCATTTCAAACCCGTCACAGCGCAACAACAACGGCACATCCTCCGCGGTCAGCATCAGACCGCCTGCCTCAAACCTTGCGCGCAAACCATCGGTCAGATCCGCGATGCGCAAGGGAGAGCGCGGCAGCAAATCGGCCTGGCCCTCATCTTTGCGCTTGGCAAGGTCCGCGATGGCGCGGCTTAACCCGTCAGCCTCTTGCCGCAGGGCGGCGTCCATCGCGGGCGGGGTTTGGCTGCCTTCGGGCAGCACAGCCAGCAGCGCACGCAGGTTTGCGGCAGGCCTGCGCACACGGTCAAGCACTTCGGCCAGCAGCGCCTCACGCTTGGTATGGGCTGCCAGATCGGCAGTGACATCCCGCAGGGTCAGCACATAGCCGGGGGCAGCCCCCTCATTTGGCAGCAATCGCATCCGTGCGGCCAAAATCTGGACACCATCGCGGGTCGCGCAGAGCAGGTCCGATGCGGCATCGGGGTCTTCGGCCTCGCACAGGCGGGCATGGGCGTGGCGGATCGGGCCTTCGCGCAGATAGTCAAACAGCTTGCGGTCCAACCCCGGCGCCACGCCTTTGGTCGCCTTGCCAATAAGATCAACCGCCATGCCATTGTAAAACACCAGCTGATGATCGCCCGAACACAAAAGCACCCCCACCGGCACATCCGACAACAGCGCCGCCAGCTTGTTTTTCTCGGTCGAGAGGCGCGTGGTTTCGCGCGCCACAGCCTCGGCCAACGCATTGCGGGTTTCCGACAGGCTGTGCGCGGTGGCTTGGGCGGCGGGGGCCAAGTCGCCGAGATACCGCGCGACGGATGGGTCCATCGCGGCGCCGATATCGGCATGGGCCCGCGCCCGCAAGGCACCGGCCAGCAGGTCAATCGGCTTGGACACATTCACATCAAACAAGTACCAAATGCCCGCCGTCAGACCCAACACGCCAAAGCTGCCGATCACGCCACCTTGCACAAACGCATTCAGGCTTTCGGGGGCGCCAAGGTGTTGATATCCAACCATCAACCCAAGGCACAGCAGAACAACCGCGCCAAGACCAAGGGCCGCAAAGAACAGGAACACACGCACCCGCAGGCTAAGGCTTTCAAGGGAAAAGCTCATCTTTGTACCGCCTTGGGAATTAGGGTCACGCGGGTATTCTGCATCATACTCCCTTTCCGCTTGTCGCGTGCCTCAGCTCTCAATCAAGCGGCGCACTTCGGCCCGCAACTCGGCCAGCTCGAATGGTTTTGAGATGAACCCGTCTGCCCCCAGCGCAAGGCCTTTTTTGCGCTCAATCGCCGAACCACGGGCTGTCATCATCAAGATTTTGACCTCGGCCAAATCGGGATCAAGCCGCATAGCCTGACAAATCTCATACCCCGACATTTCGGGCAGCATCACATCCAACAACACCAAATCGGGGCGCATCTTGCGGATGCGGGCCAGCGCCTCGCCGCCATTGGCAACCCGGTCATGGGTATAGCCTTCACGGGTCAGCAGATAGTCGAGCGCGAGCGCGATGTTATCCTCATCCTCGACCACCAAAATTTTAGGCCCCCGAAGTATAGACGCTGGTTTAGACGTTGTCCCTTGATCGGTCGGCATGGTTTTCACCTTTCCTGACATGCGGCGCGTTGCAGTTCGTCCTGCGTTCCAACATCGTCCCATGTGCCGCCGGTCAGCGTGCCATCGGGGGCAATGGTTGTGCCATCAAGCAAATCGGCGCGGCGGCCATTGGCGCAATCAAACGCAATCGGCACCCGCTGCGTGGCAACCCAACGCTGCACCAACATCACCTCGGCACGCCGAACCGCGCTGTTTTCCATGCTTTTGACCATACCCGTGCGGTCAAGGGCGGCAAAGCGCGTCGAAACGGGGAACAGGTACGTCCACGGACGGTAGAGCACTTTGTCGGTGGGCGACGACAATATAATAACATCGGCAGGCAAAGCGTCTGTGGTGCGGTTGTACCACGTGTATTCATTCCAGATCGAAAACAGCAGCATACCGCCGCCAATCGCCGCCGGAACTGTCCATTTTGGCAAGCGCCCGCCAGACAGATGCCGCGCGATGATGATAAAGCCGAACAGCCCTGCCCCTGCACCAAGTGTTCCGATCAAATCCATCAGCATAGTGTATCATCTTTCATAAGGAGGCCCTTTTCACGATCGGGTCACGATCTGGCACCGCGGGCAGACCCGATCGCAGATTGCATGGTCCGCACCACCACAAACGCATCGCGCAGGTGCGAACGTTCAAAATCGGACAGGTCAGAAGGCGCCATAAAGTTATCAGGCTTGCGGCCAGACCGGATAAGCCGCGCTTGGTTTTCAAGGCGGATTTCGGCGATCATATCATAAGCCTCGATCAGATCACGCGCGCCGGAAATTGAGATCACACCGGCATCCTCGGCGGCCAGAAGGCGGGCGCGGGTGTTGACCACTGGCAACTTTCCTATCAGCGCATAGACGCGGCCAAGGTCGGTGACAGGCACGACACCGCTGTGCTTTAGGTCGATATGGTTTTTGTGTTCGCCCGACCGGATGGTGGCAAAGCCGCGCAGCAGGCCAAGCGGCGGCGAGTGCGTGAGGCTGTTCGAAATCATATGCGCAACAAAGATCGAGTTTTTCGCCGCCATTTGCAGCGTTTCATCCTGCAAATCCCGAAACAGGCTGACAGCCCCCCCGATAGGGCGCAAGTCGAACATCACGCTGGCCAGCATTTGCGCCGTTGGATCGGGGGTATTAACCCATTTGCGGAAATACTCGCGCCACACCCGCACGGGTTGGCACCAGACCGGGTTGGTCGCCATCATATCGCCCGGGCAGTAGAAATAACCGGCCACGTCCAGCCCATCGCTGACAAATTTAGCAAGGGCTGCGAAATAAGGCATGTCGGCATCGGTCACACTGTCATCCAGCATCAGGCAATTGTCTTGGTCGGACACGCCGGTTTGTTCTTGGCGGCCTTGCGACCCGCAGGCCAGCCAAAGGTAGGGCACGGGGGCTGGGCCAAGCGTCGCCTCGGCCAAGGCCAGCAAGCGGCGGGTGACGGTATCGGCGATGTCGGTAATCAGGCGCGTTACCACCTCATGCGTGTTATGGCTGCCGACCAGTTGCACCAACAACGCCGGAATCCGGGCCGTAACGGCGGCCATTTCGGCCACAGTTTCGGCACTGGCGGCATCGCGCACAAGGCTGGCCGAGGAAACGGCGGCAAAGCGGGTCAGATCGGTTTGCGTGACCATGCCAACCAGCCGCGCGCCCTCGACCACCGGCAAATGGCCGATGCGGCGTTCCAGCATGATATGCAGGATATCCGAGCCCAAATCTTCGGGTGTCAGGGTCACGGGATCGCGGGTCATAATGCCCGACACGGGGCTGTTCGCGTCCAAACCAATGGCCAGCACTTTATTGGTCATATCGCGGGTCGTGACGATGCCATGAAACGCGTCACCATCAACCACACCAAGGCTGGACACATGGGCATCGCGCATTTTGGCGGCAGCTGCGCGGATCGTCTCATTCGGGCCAATGGTGACGGGCTTGCGCGCCATCAGATCGGCAACCTTTTGGGTGGTCAGATCGGCGCCCCGTGCCTCAGCCGTGCGGCCACGGCTGAAAAAGCGGGCAAAGGCGGGAGAGCCTGCGATCAGGCGCTTGAAATCAAGGGTCGGCAGCATCAGTGCCACCGTATCTTCGGTTGCGCGGGCGGTCGTGACGGCCAACCCGTCCCGCAACAGGCCACGTTCCCCAAAGGAATTGCGCGGGCCAAGCAGCGACACTAGCCCGCCAGAGGGCTCTAACACCTCGACCGAGCCGCGCTTGACCAAATAGATGCCGTTCAAGGGCAGGCCTGTTTTGTAAATCTCATCTCCGGCAGCGTATTCGCGGCGTTCAAACACGCCTGCAACCTGCGCCAGATCATCCTTTGACAGCGTGTCATAAGGGTGGACGGTTTCCAGAAAGCTGATGATGGCCGGGTTGGGCATAGTCATTTTCGGTCGTCCTGTATGGTGAAAATGCCCCCCGGTGCAACACCGGAGGGCAAGGTTGTTTTAGTGACCGGTTGCGGCGCCTGCACCTTTAGGGATGCGGATGCTTTCTACCAACTCTTGGATATGTGCTGGTGGCGCTTTTGTCGCGTTCGACACGAAGTAAGCCACAGCAAAGTTGATCAGTGCACCGACCGCACCGAAGGATGTCGATTTGATCGACAACAGCAGCGGGTTGGCATCAGTAAAGCTGTTGGTATCTGGAATGAAGAACCAGCCTTTGTGCAAGAAGATATACACAATGGTAACCAACAGGCCGGACAACATACCTGCCACAGCGCCCTTGTTGTTGATGCGCTTAGAGAAGATGCCCATCATCAAAGCTGGGAAGATCGACGAAGCAGCCAGACCAAAGGCAAGTGCCACGGTTTGGGCGGCAAAGCCCGGAGGGTTAAGACCAAGGTAAGTGGCGACCGCGATAGCAACGCTCATCGAGATACGCGCAGCCATCAACTCGTTCTTTTCCGAGATCTGTGGGTTCAACTGGCCTTTGATCAAATCGTGCGAGATCGCAGACGAGATCGCAAGCAGCAGGCCCGCAGCGGTAGACAAAGCAGCCGCAAGACCACCAGCCGCCACGAGGGCAATAACCCAGCCTGGCAAGTTGGCGATTTCAGGGTTGGCAAGAACCATGATGTCGTTGTTCACGGTCAGCTCGTTACCTGTCCAGCCTTTTGCAGCAGCCGCAGCATTGAACGCTTCGTCTTTGGACTTGTCGTTATAATACTGGATTTTGCCGTCGCCATTTTTGTCTTCGAACTTCAACAGACCGGTTTTTTCCCAGTTCTGCATCCACTGCAACTGAGGCTTGTTGGCGATGTCTTCTAGGGAAACCGCTTCGCCTGCCGTACCGTTTGGCCACATGGTTGTGGTCAGGTTCAGACGGCCCATTGCACCAACAGCTGGGGCAACCGTGTAAAGCAGTGCAATAAACACCAGCGCCCAGCCAGCCGACGAACGGGCGTCAGCCACTTTTGGCACAGTAAAGAAACGCACGATAACGTGTGGCAGACCCGCAGTACCGATCATCAGCGACATCGTGAACAAGAACATGTTCAAGGTTGTGTCGTGCTGTTGGGTATAGCTGGCAAAGCCAAGTTCCTGAATGATGTCGTTCAGCTTTTGCAACAATGGCAAGCCCGAAGCGGTATGATCCGAGAACAGGCCGATTGGTGGCAAGAACTGGCCAGTCAGTTGCAGCGAGATGAACACAGCCGGAATAGTATAGGCCAAGATCAACACAACATACTGCGCAACCTGTGTGTAGGTGATGCCCTTCATACCGCCAAGAACGGCGTAAAAGAACACAACGCCCGCGCCGATATACAGGCCTGTAGCGTTCGACACGTTAAGGAAGCGCGAGAAGGCAACGCCAACACCGGTCATCTGGCCGATAACATAGGTTACCGATGCGATGATCAGGCAGACAACGGCAACCATACGCGCCGAAGGGCTGTAGAAGCGGTCGCCGATAAATTCTGGCACTGTGAATTTGCCGAACTTACGCAGGTAAGGGGCAAGCAACATCGCCAGCAGCACGTAGCCACCGGTCCAGCCCATCAGATAGGCCGATGTGTCATACCCGCCGAACGAGATAAGACCCGCCATCGAGATGAACGACGCCGCCGACATCCAGTCGGCGCCAGTTGCCATACCGTTCAGAACGGGGTGAACCGCGCCACCAGCGGCATAAAATTCAGCGGTCGAGCCCGCACGGGCCCAGATCGCGATACCAAAGTACAACGCGAAAGACGCGCCGACAAAGATAAGGTTGAGGGTAAACTGATCCATGTTTCCTGATTTCCCTTATTCTTCCACGCCGAATTCGGCGTCGATTTTACCCATCTTCCAAGCGTAGAAGAAAATCAGCACGAGAAAGACCAGAATGGATCCTTGCTGTGCAAACCAAAAGCCAAGGTCAGTGCCCCCGACAGCGATACCCGAAAGCATTGGGCGCAGAAGAATGCCAAAGCCGAATGAGCACATGAACCAGATGACCAAGCTAATGCTGATGATCCGGATATTCGCGGCCCAATAGGCGTTGGACGATGATTTGTCCGCCATTTGCGTAACTCCCTTTTTTGTTCCCTCAACCACCTCTCCAGAACAGAGAGGCAGCCCTTCCCTTTACGCCATCACCTTGGCGACAGCGGCCTGCATGGCGGCTGCGACGGATGCGATATCGGCCATCGCATCAACCGTTTCCAGAACACCAAGATCGCTGTAATAGGTGATAAGCGGTGCCGTCTGGGCGTGATACGCAGCAAGCCGCGCCCCCGCCGTTTCGGCATTATCGTCAGCACGGCGTTTGAAATCCGTGCCACCGCATTTGTCGCAAACACCTGCTTTTGCAGGTTGTTTGAACGTATCGTGATAGCCTTCGCCGCAACCCGCGCAGGTATAGCGCCCTGCAACGCGGGCAATCATCGGTGCGTCTTCGACTTCCATCGAGATCACCGAATTCACGCGTTGGCCAGTGCTTTTCAGCAAGCCGTCCAATGCCTCGGCTTGCCCCGCAGTGCGGGGAAAGCCGTCTAATATCACGCCCTTACGGGTATCAGGATCGGCCATGCGGTCCTTTAGGATCGCCAGCACGATATCATCCGACACAAGGCCGCCCGCGGCCATAACAGCCTTGGCCTGTTTGCCAGCCTCGGTGCCCGCAGCCACCGCCGCGCGCAGCAAATCGCCCGTCGACAGCTGCACAAGGCCAAAGCGTTCCTCTAGCATCCGCGCTTGGGTGCCTTTGCCGGCCCCGGGGGGGCCAAGCAATATAAGGACAACTGGGTTTGAAGTTGCGTCAGTCATGCCTCAGCTCCGGTTCATACGGTTATCGATCAGCTCATCCACCACCGATGGATCGGCCAGCGTCGAGGTGTCGCCAAGGGCTGCAAAATCGTTTTCGGCGATTTTGCGCAGAATGCGGCGCATGATCTTGCCCGAGCGGGTTTTCGGCAGGCCCGGTGCCCATTGGATAAGGTCCGGGCTGGCAATCGGGCCAATTTCAGTACGAACCCATTTGACCAGCTCTTTGCGCAACTCATCCGTAGGCTCAACATCGTTCATCAAGGTCACATAGGCATAAATGCCTTGGCCCTTAATTTCGTGCGGATAACCAACCACGGCGGCCTCGGCGACCAGCGCGTGGGCGACCAATGCCGATTCAACCTCGGCTGTGCCCATACGGTGGCCCGAAACGTTAATCACGTCATCAACGCGACCAGTGATCCAGTAGTACCCATCGGCATCGCGGCGGCAGCCGTCACCGGTAAAATAGTAACCGGGGTATTGGCTGAAATAGGCCTCTTCAAACCGCGCATGATCGCCCCAAAGCGTGCGCATCTGGCCCGGCCAACTGTCGGCGATGCAAAGCACACCTTCGGCCACGGTTTCGGCTTGAACGGCAGCATTCGCAGGGTCCAACACGATGGGCGCTACACCAAAGAACGGCTTGGTGGCCGAACCCGGTTTTTGCGGAATAGCACCCGGAAGTGGCGTCACCAAATGGCCACCGGTTTCGGTTTGCCAGAAGGTATCAACGATCGGGCATTTGCCTTTGCCGACATTGGTATTGTACCAGTTCCACGCCTCGGGGTTTATCGGCTCTCCGACCGAGCCTAGCAGCTTCAGGCTGGAAAGGTCATGCTTTTCAACCCATTCGGTGCCTTGGCCCATCAGCGCACGAATGGCGGTTGGCGCGGTGTAGAATTGGTTCACCTTATGCTTGGCGCACACTTCCCAGAAGCGGCCTGCGTCTGGATAGGTTGGCACGCCTTCGAACATGACCGTGGTCGCGCCATTCGCCAGCGGGCCATAGATAATATAGCTGTGGCCAGTCACCCAGCCGACATCGGCGGTACACCAGAACACATCGCCGTCATGGTAATCAAAGGTCATCTGATGCGTCATCGCCGCATAAACCAGATAGCCGCCCGACGTATGCACAACGCCCTTTGGCTTGCCGGTAGAACCTGATGTATAAAGGATGAACAGCGGATCTTCGGCGTTCATTTCCACATAGGAGCAATAAGGTGCCGCCTCGGCCATTTCAGCCTTAACATCGATATCGCGACCATCAACCCACGTGGTTTGATCGCCAGTGTGCTTCACAACAAGGCACTTCACGCGGTCATCGCAGTGCAGCAGTGCCGCATCTGTGTTGGCCTTTAGCGCTGTTTTGCGGCCACCACGGGGCGCGAAATCGGCGGTGATCACGCATTTTGCCTCGGACCCGTTGATCCGGTTGGCCAGCGCATCCGGCGAGAAGCCCGCGAACACGATAGAGTGGATTGCGCCGATACGGGCACAGGCCAGCATGGCATAGGCCGCCTCGGGGATCATCGGCAGATAGATGACAACGCGGTCACCCTTTTTCACGCCGTGGGCCTTTAGCACGTTCGCCATGCGGCACGTGTTTTCCAGCAATTGCGCATAGGTGATGTGCTGGGCAGGCGTATCGGGGTGATCGGGCTCCCAGATAATCGCGGTTTGGTTGGCGCGGGTGGTCATGTGACGGTCAACGCAGTTTGCGGACACGTTCAGATTGCCATCCTCGAACCATTTGATCGAGACTTCGCCCAGCTTAAAATTGGTATCTTTGACTTTGGTAAACGGCTTAATCCAATCAATCCGCTTGCCTTGCTCGGCCCAAAAGGCGACCGGATCGGCCATAGATGCGGCATACATCGCCTCATAGGCGGCAGCATCTACATGCGCATTTGCGATAAACTCATCTGAAGCTGGATAGACCGTACCGGCCTGAACGGGTTGCGACATGACTGTTCCTCCTCATAACGGGCAAGCGTTTGCCCCTGGGCGCCACCCACAAAGCGCGGCGGCTACACTCTCCCTTGGATGCACTTTAGCACAACAGTCAATTTTTACGTAACTCTTTTTGAAACAATGATTTTCTTGTAAATTAATTTACGAATAGGGAGTCGTATTTGTAAATTTAGAAAATTGAGGCAATTTTTTGGCATTGTTTTTCAAGCTGATAGCCATTCACAAAACTGTGACAATTTGCGCAACATGCTGCTGTATAGGCTTGTCCTGTACAGCTTACCCTGCGTTACGCGATTAACAACAGGTTTTTACTGCGCGCCCCTCAGGACGCCTTATCAGACCAATGATTCGGGTGATTCGCCTTGGGGTGGTGCATCCAGCATCGCCGCAACGGCCATCTTCAGCGGTTCAAGCTGGCTTGTTTTGGGCAAGCCCCCCCTATATCAATTGGGTGCTGCCACCAGCGAGGCCCCGAGTGAAACAAAATCCAGCGCCGCCAGCAGATGCGCTTGAACGCGCCACAGAACAGGGTTTTCTGGCACTGCCCTTTGCTGCGCTTGCCTATACCGCCGAGGATGGCTTTGCAGGGATCAGCCGTATCGCATTGGGGCAAGATGCGGCGGGCACACCAATGACGCTGATTTCGGCGCTTGCCCCGCATTTTGTCGCCCTGAAGGCGCAACCCGTCTGTGCGTTGATGCTGGGCGAGCCGGGGCCAAAGGGCGACCCGCTGACCCATCCGCGCCTGAGGCTGCGAGCCTCGGCCCGCTTTGCTGACCCTGCCGAGCGCAGCGTTTTGCGCGATCTGTGGCTGGCAACCCACCCCAAAGCCAAGCTCTATATTGATTTCGCCGATTTTGCCTTTGTCCGGCTGGTGCCGCTTGGTGGCTTGCTGAATGGTGGTTTTGGCAAGGCCCGCACCATTACAGCCCAAGATCTGGCCGCAAAACCGGCGTGACCCATGCCAAAGGCGGGCCGTTTCCAGCCCGCCTTATCCCGTAACCGCCAATCCAGTTTAGTTCGGGTTGTCGCAACGGATAGTCGCTTGCACCCGCCCGCGCACGGCCTGCGGCCAACGCAAATTGACCATGCGACTGTTGGTGCCTTTTTCCGTTTCTGCATATGGCAACGAATAGTCCGTAGCATTCGCTGCATTTCGAATGGCGTTTTCCGTCGTCAACGCAGACAGATTGCGCGCCCGTGCGCCAAAGGGCAGATAACCGCCCGTATCGACAACCCAAGTATTGGACTCGGTGTTTTGATCATGTTGAATCGTCACTGGGCTTTGCGTGATTTGGTTCACGCCGTTAAACGCATTCGCCCCGACGTTAATATTGCGAAAGCGTGCAAAATCCAGCGTCGCAAAAGTGGTATCGACCGTATCTACCCTGTCAATATTGGTATTGACGGTGCGAAACGCGTTATCGCTCATCGAAAAGCCGTTGATGAAATGGCCGGGCCCGTATGGCTTTATCACAACAAAACTGGCCGATGCTGCGGTATCGCTGCTGGTAAAGATATTGCCCGTGATCGTCAGGCCCCCAAAGGAATATTCCGAGTTAAACTCCGGCTCGGAATCATGCTCATTGCCCCATTCGATATAGCAGTTATCAATGTAATTGCCGGTAACCAGCGTTTTGACGTTGGTCGAGGTAAAGACAACACCGGCCCGCCGCACCCCTGCCGTTTCATCATCTCCTTGGAAAAAGTGATTGCCGGAAAGTATAGTCCCTGACCCACCCAAAATCGCGAAATGCGCAAAGCGGACGATGCGATTGTTGCGGATTTTGGGGTCGTTGGCGTTGATATTCATCGCGATGGTCGTGCGATCTTGCACACGGGCTGGCTGCTCGTTTGATAAAAACTGGCATTGATCAACATGCAGGCCTTGGCAGCCTTCACCAATCGAGGTGATCCCGCGATCTTTGGGTTTATTGAACGTGCTGTCGGAAATGATGTTCCCGATCCCCGCCGGCGGCAGCATAATCGCGCTGGAACGTCCGTTGCACTGAAACTCCATATCCTTGATCTCAAACCGGCCCAGTTTTGCAAAACCGCTGAAATCCAACAGATATTTGTAGCGCGTGAACGTATAGGTGCGCGTGCCCGATGCCCCCCACAAAGGTCGGCTTAGGGTAACCGTGCCTGCGCCAACATCTTTTGACATCACATAGATTTCGCGGCCAACACCTGTACCCGTCACGCGTGAGCCCACGATAATATTGGCCACATTCGCAACCGCCGTCAGGCGAAATGCGTTGGAGCTTGGGGTATAGGTGGCAACCGAGGTCGCCGTCTCATCATCCCACGCGGTAGAGATGCCTGCCTCAATCATCCCGTTTGCCAAAACACGGCGTTGCACCAATGTCGTCAGGCCCGACACAGCCGCCACATCGACCGGAGATTTCAGGATAACGCGCCGCCCGCCCAGATCAAATACCGAATGGTCCGAATAGTAAAACAACACCTGCAGCCCGCGCCGAAAGCCGTCTTCCTCATCGCCAAAGGCCGAGGTGTAGGTATCAAGGTTATAGTCGCGCGTGCAGGCAAGGCGGTATTGATCGGGCATCGTGACAGTGCCCTCAAACCGCACTTTGCTGGTCAAGGTGACGTTGGTGTTCAGAAAATAGGTGCCTTTGGACACAAGCACCGCCACCTCATTTTCACGCGCATAGGTATCGGCGGCATCAAAGGCCGAGGCGTCATCGGTCGTGCCATCGCCCATTGCGCCAAAGTCGCGCACATCCACCCAATCCATCAAATCGCGCAAAAAGGCCGAGGTGATATCTTCGATCTCGATATCATCAATCCGCACAACACCGCCGTTTGACCCCGTCAGATCAAGGCCGAAATGCCCGTACACAGGCGTCGTGCCCCAGGCCATATCAACGCCCGTACGGTTCGACGTGGCGATGATCGCCGACACGGTCACAACCTTACCATAGGACGTGAGGGCCACCGATGGCCCAACCTGCGTGACGCCGGGTACGTTGGTATTGGTCGACGAACCCGCCCAGCCCGCAATGCGTACCGACGGCAAACTGCCCGAGATCGCCTTAACCCGCGCCGTCACCCGCAAATACATCCCCGGAATAATCGGGGTTTCCCCATAAGACCGCAGTTTTTGTGTGGATGATATTTTTAGCAGTTCTAAACAGCCGCCGAAATCGGCATCAGCGGGCACATAGGCTGCATTGGGCTGGCTGCCATAACTGCCCGAACCGACCGTTCCATCCTCACGCGACCACAGGTTAAGCCCTGCTGAAAACGGGGGGGGCGTTAGCACCAGCCCGTCAGTAATCACCTTATTCATTGATCCAAACCCTCACGTTTTGTGCGCATTTCGCAAGACAAGCCGTTGGCGGCCTACCGTGACAGGGAACAGGATTAGTAAGGTTCGGTTAATTCAGGCTAAGACCAGCGTTCGGTGCCCCTTGGCCCAGACGCAACAATTAGGAGCAACACACCGCGCGCCAAAGCTCACTTATGCGCTGCAAGGTCACGCAGCATTTGTGCGGCGGCACTGTCGGGCGTCATCTCGCCGCGTGCCACAGCCGCGCCCATCGCACCCATCGCAGCACGGATTTTGGGCTGTTCGGTCAACGCCCGCAACAGGCCTTGGCGCACCTCATCTTCAAACCAATGGCGGGATTGGGTGGCGCGGCGTGTGTCCCAATGCCCATGGCTTTGTCGCCAATCGCGCAGGGTCTTCATTTCCGCCCATGCCACCTCAAGCCCCGCCAGTTCCAGCGCCGAAACCGTCATCGCCTTGGGAAAGCCATCAGGGTCTTGTGGCCTGCGGCGCAGCAAGCGCAAGGCACCGGCATAATCGGCACAGGTCCGCATCGCCGCCGCTTTCAAATCGCCATCGGCTTTGTTGACCAAGATAATATCGGCCATCTCCATGATCCCGCGCTTCACGCCTTGCAGCTCATCCCCGCCCGCAGGGGCCAGCAGCAGAATGAACAAATCGCTTAGCTCGGCGACCACCGTTTCCGATTGGCCAACCCCTACGGTCTCAATTAGCACCACGTCAAACCCCGCCGCCTCACACAGCCCCACCGCCTCACGCGTGCGACGCGCGACACCGCCCAAGTGGGTTTGGCTGGGGGACGGACGGATAAAGGCCATCGGCTCACGGCTTAACCGCTCCATCCGCGTTTTATCGCCAAGGATCGATCCCCCCGACCGCGCCGAAGACGGATCCACCGCCAACACCGCCACCCGCAACCCCTGCGCCACCAGCATCAGGCCAAAGCTTTCAATAAACGTCGATTTGCCCACACCGGGCGTCCCCGACAGCCCGATGCGCAGCGCTTGCCGCCCGCCACCGCGCAATCGGTCGGCCAGTTCCAACGCCTGCACACGATGCTCGGCCCGCGTTGATTCGACCAATGTGATCGCCCGCGCCAAAGCCCGCCGGTCACCCGCCGTGATCTTTTCTGCAATATCTGAAATATCCATTGGCGGCTCCGGCAAGGTTTCGCTTGATTTACGGGGGTTTTGGTACAAGGTGACGGCTTTGTCATCTTTCTTCCCGTGGTTAAGGGTTTTTTGCCTCGCGCCAGCGCTATATTCCAGAGGGTACGACGAAAAATATGCCCGAAACGGCCAAAACATATAAAAGAACTGAGGAAAGCATGACAAAATCGCTTCGCATTGCCACACTGGCCCTATCCATTTTCGCTGCCCTCCCCGTTACTGCAATTGCCCAGCAGGTCGAAGACAAGGCCACCTTTGACGTTGTGATCCGTGGTATCAGCGCCGCCACCCTTGCCTTTTCGGGGGTTGAGGAAAACGGTAATTATGCCGTATCAGGCGTGCTGAAAAGCGCAGGCCTTGCCGCGATGTTTCGTAAAATCAGCTATACCGCCACCGCCAAAGGCGCGGTTTCCGGCAGCCGCTACACGCCTTTCAGCTATGTCGAAAAATCCGACAATGGCAAAAAGCAATCGACCAGCAAGATGACCTATACCCGCGGCGTGCCAAGCGCCGTGCAATACACCCCCGCCCGTGAGGCCCGCGAAAAAGAGGTGAGCCCCGCCACTCAGGGCGGCACGGTTGACACCTTGACCGCGCTTTACGCCATCTTGCGCGATGTCGATGCAGGGCAGGAATGCAGGATCAGCCTGAAAATGTATGATGGTCGCTATGTCAGTTCGATTGCCACGTCAAAGCCGCAGGCCAAAGGCAAATCGGTGATCTGTTCGGGCCAGTACCGCCGCATCGCGGGCTTTAAACCCGATGATATGGCCGAGCGTACGACCTTTCCCTTTAGCCTAACCTACCAGCCCGCAGCCAATGGCCGCATGCGGGTGACCGAGGTGGCGATGGAGTCTCTCTATGGTAAAGCCGCTATGAAACGCCGATAAGGGCGCGGTGAATACAGCTGTCCAACCCCTTCCCATTGACGAGGCGCTGCCCCGTCTGATCGCGGCACTGCGCGCGCGCGGCATGGCTGTGCTGCAAGCCCCCCCCGGCGCAGGCAAAACCACCCGCGTGCCTTTGGCGATGCTAGAAGCGGAGCTATGCAATGGCCGCATTTTGATGCTAGAGCCCCGCCGCCTTGCTGCGCGGTCCTCGGCCGAAAGGATGGCCGAAACGCTGGGCGAACCTGTGGGGCAAACCGTTGGCTACCGAGTGCGGGGCGACTCCAAGGTCAGCCGCGCCACGCGGATTGAGGTGGTGACCGAAGGCATCCTGACGCGGATGATCCAATCCGACCCCGGCCTTGACGGCATCGGCGCGGTGATCTTTGACGAATTCCACGAACGCAGCCTGAATGCTGATCTTGGCCTTGCGCTGACGCTGGAACTGCGCAGCGCGTTGCGTGATGACCTTATTTTGCTGGTCATGTCGGCCACGCTTGATGCTGCCCCTGTCGCCGCCCTGATGGGTGACGCGCCACTCATCACGTCTGAGGGCCGCGCCTTTCCCGTTGAAACCTGCTGGCTGCCCCGCCCCATGCCCGCCCGCGCGCGGCTGGAAACCGAGGCGGCCGCGCTGATTTTGCAAGCCTTAGAGGAATGCCCCGACGGTGGCCTGCTTGCCTTCCTGCCCGGCGAAGGCGAAATTCGCCGGGTTGAATCCGCGCTAAAGGGCCGCCTGCCCGATGGGTGCATCATCCGCCCGCTGTTCGGGAATATGTCTTTTGCCGACCAACGCGCTGCCCTTGCACCCCAAGCGACAGGTCGCAAGATCGTGCTGGCCACCGCCATTGCCGAAACCTCGCTGACGCTGCCCGATATCCGTGTGGTGGTTGATGCAGGCCGGTCGCGCCGTGCAAGGTTTGACGCCAATTCCGGCATGTCACGCCTTGTCACTGAACGGGTCACAAAGGCCGAGGCCGAACAACGCCGTGGCCGCGCAGGCCGTGTCGCCCCCGGCACCTGTTACCGTTTGTGGACCAAAGGCGAAGAAGGCGGCATGGCCCCCTTTCCGCCCGCCGAAATAGAGGCCGCAGACCTCACCCCGCTGGCGCTGGAACTCGCACTTTGGGGCAGCGCCGAAGGGCTGGCGTTCCTGACGCCCCCCAATCCGGGCGTGATGGCCGAGGCCCATGTGCTGCTCACATCGCTTGGTGCGTTGCAAAACGGGCGCATCACCGACCATGGCCGCGCACTGGCCGCATTGCCGTTGCACCCGCGCCTTGGCCATATGTTGCAAACCGCCGGTGCCGGCCCCGATGCCGCCACGCTTGCCGCCCTTTTGGCCGAGCGCGACCCGCTGCGCGGCGCCCCGCCAGATCTGGCCCTGCGTCTTGCCGCCATCGCCAACCCGCGCCGGTTTGAAGAAACGCACCCCTACTCCCCAGATCGCGGCGTGATTGAGCGTATAAAGTCCGAGGTTAAACGGCTGGCGCAATCCAACACCCCCAGCGACCTTACCCCCGGCCAACTCGCCGCCCTCGCCTACCCCGACCGCATCGGCTTGCGGCGTAAAGGCGATGTGCCGCGCTACATCCTGTCAGGTGGCAAAGGCGCTGTGATGGACGCGGGCACGCCCCTTGCCGCCCACCGCCTGATCGTCGCCACCGATCTTGACGGCGACGCGCGAGAGGCCAAAATCCGCCAAGCCGCGCCCCTGCATGACGCCGACCTGCGCAGCCTGTTCGCCGATCAAATTACTTGGGTCGATGTCTGCGAATGGTCGCGCCGCGAAGGCAAAATCACTGCCCGCAAACAAGAACGCTTTGGCGCGCTGGTGCTGGAGGATCGCGCTTGGCCCGATGCCCCGCCCGAGGCAATGGCCGTGGCCGCCTTTGACGGCTTGCGCGTGCTTGGCCTGCCGTGGACGCCCGCCGCCCAACGCCTGCGCGCCCGTGTCAACCTGTGTCGCGCTGATGGTTCTGATCTTCCCGATCTATCCGATACCGCCCTGCTAGCAAGCGCCGATTGGCTACTGCCTTACCTGGCCAACTGCCGCACCGAAGGCCAACTGCGCAACCTTGACCTGACCGAGGCCCTGCGCGCCCATATCGGCTGGGACGCGATGCAACTGCTGGACCGGTTGACGCCATCGCATTTTGAAACGCCCTTGGGCCGCCGCATTCCAATTGATTATGACGGCGAAGCACCGGGAATTGAGCTGCGTTTGCAAGAAATGTTTGGCGTGACCACCCACCCCTGCGTGGGGCCAAAGGCGTTACCGCTGCGGATCACCCTGCTGTCACCCGCCAGCAAACCCGTGCAGGTGACGATGGATTTGCCGGGGTTTTGGACCAATTCTTATGCGGATGTACGCAAAGACATGCGCGGCCGCTACCCCCGCCACCCGTGGCCCGAGGACCCGCGCGAGGCAGACCCGACGCTGCGCGCCAAACCGCGTGGCACCTAAAGCGAAAACAGCCCCTTAGGCAGCTCGGGCGCCAAGTTCGCACCGATCAGCAGGCCGCATAATCCGCTGCCGCACCACACGTCGACCGATCAAAGCCAGTGCTTCATCCGCCTGCAACACCCGCCGCGCCGCAGGCATAGCCTGAACACGGTCATGCGCAGGGTTCGCCGCGACCTTGGCCGCGCGACACGGGAAAACGATAGACATCTGGCGTTCAAGGTGTAGCGTCTCGGCCGGAATCCCATCGGCGATAACAAGCTGGTGCTGCGCCAGTAACAACTGATGATAGCTGACCCTGCCCACGCCAACAGCCCGAAACACACCGGGAAGCCGCAGCAAATGCGCGGCAGCGACCAAGACCTCTGCCTCTCGAAACAGTCGCTGGCAATCAACGCCCGACAGCAAGACCAAATGATCGCCCGAGAGCCAAAGATCGCGATCATTGCTCAATACACCCGCCGAAATGCACACCGGCAAGGCCGAAGCCTGCGCAATCACCGACCTGCCGCCAACCCACGACACGCGCTGCGGGCCGTTATCAACCGTTTCCACCAAATCGCCTGACCGCAGGGTTTCCACCGCGCGCGCGCCTTTTGGTGTGGCAATCATCGTACCGGCAATGAAACTGGCCTGATTGCCGTTCAGACTCTGCGTCGTCCAGCGCTCACTGGCTGCGCCCAGATCTTGCCCACCACCCCAACCGGTGTTGATCGTCGCCATTTTGGCCTCATATTTTTTTAAACTGCTCTGGCCCTTTTTGCTGGGCCTTACGGCCAGAGTGATCGGGAATTATGGCATTTGAATGGAATTGGAAACAATTGCGGCCACAATCTCGCCACAATTGGGATTGATTGGCCGAGTTTTGGAACAAATATCCGTTCTTGCAACAGTTTGCGGCCATGAGGTGCCCCTAGCGTGTCGCCAATGTGTCTGCGACGGCTGTTGTGGAAACAATAGTCGCAAACTCGGCCAAAGTGCCAAGCGTGACCGAAAGAACCGTTTCCGGCCCGTGCCGCGCGCCATCCGGCCCTTTAAGGCCAAAACCGAACACAGCATCCTGCACCAAAGACACCGAAAACCCCAAGTCTGAAGCCATGCGCACGGTGCTGGCGACACAGTAATTTACCGCCGCGCCAATAATCACCAAATGCGCGACATCGGTGGCGTGCAAATGCGCCGCAAGTCCAGTTCCGGCAAAGGCCGAAGAGCCGTGCTTTACAAAAACGGGCTCGTCCGGCAAGTCCTGCGCACATGGCATCACCTCGCCGCCCGGAGTGCCCAGACGAAAGCTCGATTTGGGGTTTGGATCGTCGTGGCGGATATGAAAAACTGCAAGCCCCTTGCCGCGAAAGGCCGCGATCAGACTGGCGATATTGACCTCGGCATCGGGGTTAGAGCGCGGAATGCCCGCCGCAGTCCGGCGGGTAAACTCCATCTGGCAATCGATCACCAATAGCGCGGTGGCCATGGCTAGACTCCAAGGCACCAGCGCATGACGGCCTTTTGCGCGTGCAGTCGGTTTTCGGCCTCGTCGAAAATCACGGAATGCGGGCCGTCCATCACGGCGCTTGTTGCCTCATCGTTGCGATGCGCAGGTAGGCAATGCATGAACAACGCATCCGGCTTGGCCATTGCCATCAGGCGTTCATTCACCTGATAGCCACGCAGCTGGTTGTGGCGGCGTTCTTTGGCCGATTCAGGGTCATGCATAGACACCCAAGTGTCGGTGACGACCAAATCCGCGCCTGCAACGGCCTTGGCCGGATCACGCTCGACCACCACATTCACACCTTTGGAGCGGGCAAAATCGAGCCAAACAGGCTCCGGATCCAGCGTTTCGGGGCCCGTGAAGGTGAAATCAAAGCCAAACTGCCCTGCGGCATGCAAAAAGCTGGCGGCGACATTGTTGCCATCACCACACCAGACCACCTTTTTCCCTGCGATCGGGCCGCGCTTTTCCTCATACGTCATAACGTCGGCCATAATCTGGCACGGGTGGGTGCGGTTGGTCAGGCCATTGATCACGGGCACGGTGGCGTGCTCGGCCATCTCTTGCAGGGTGGCCTCTTCAAAGGTGCGGATCATGATCAGATCGACATAACGCGACAAAACCCGTGCGGTATCGGCGATGGTTTCACCATGGCCAAGTTGCATTTCTTTACCCGAGAGCACCATGGTTTGCCCGCCCAATTGGCGCACGCCCACATCAAACGATACGCGCGTCCGTGTCGAGGGTTTTTCAAAGATCAGCGCGACCATTTGGCCAGCCAACGGCTGATCATCATCAGGGGTCCCTTTGGGGCGGCCGTTGCGCGCGGCTTTCATGGCATGTGCAAGGTCAATCATGCCACGCAATTCGGTGGCGTCAGTGGTGTGGATGTCTAGGAAATGCTTCATCGTTTTGCTTTCTGGGAAAGCGCCGGGGGGCCAGCCCCCCAGACCCCCCGGGATATTTGGACCGAAAAGAAAGGGATTAGCTGTTTGTGCTTTCAACGGCGGTGGCGGCTTTGTCGAGGCGAGCGATAGCCGCGGCTATATCTGCATCGGGGATGTTGAGAGCCGGTAGCAGGCGGATGACGTTGTCGGCGGCGGGCACGGTTAGCAGATGCTCCGCGTAGCTGGCTTTGACCACATCGGTATTGGCAGCTTTGCATTTAAGGCCAAGGATAAGACCTGTACCGCGCACACCCTCGAACACTTCGGGGTGGTTGGCGACGAGGCCTTCGAGACCTTGACGGAACAGTGCGGATTTTCGGTTCACCTCGGCCAGAAATGCAGGGTCTGAAACGATTTGCATAACCTTGGCACCAACAGCACAACCCAAGGGGTTGCCGCCGTATGTAGAGCCGTGGGTGCCCGCAACCATGCCCGAGGCAGCGTTTTCAGTGGCCAGCACGGCCCCCAAAGGAAAGCCGCCGCCGATACCTTTAGCGACCATCATGATGTCAGGCGTAACGCCTGCCCATTCATGCGCAAACAGCTTGCCCGACCGGCCAACGCCGCACTGGACCTCATCCAAGATCATCAGCGCGCCGGTTTCATCGCACAGATCACGCAGGCCTTTCAGGCAGGCATCGGGCAGCACGCGAATGCCGCCTTCGCCTTGAATCGGCTCAACCATCACGGCTGCTGTCTTGTCGGTCAGAGCTGCGCGCAAGGCCGCGTGATCACCAAAAGGCAGGCTTTTGAAACCCGGCATCAGGGGGCCAAAGCCTTTGGTCATCTTTTCAGAGCCCGCAGCCGCGATTGCCCCTGTGGACCGGCCATGAAACGCGCCGTCAAAGGTCAGGATTTCAATCCGGTCAGGTTGGCCTTTTTCATACCAGTATTTGCGCGCCATTTTTATGGCCAGTTCGGCCGCCTCGGTGCCCGAGTTCGTGAAAAACACTGTGTCGGCAAAGGTTTGATCGACCAGCATATCGGCCAGCGCCTGTTGCTGCGGAATTTGGTAAAGGTTTGACACATGCCACAACTGGCCCGCCTGCTCGGTCAGCGCCGCGACCAATTCAGGGTTCGCGTGGCCCAAAGCGTTCACCGCAATGCCAGCGCCCAGATCAAGATAGCGTTCGCCAGAAACCGTGGTCAGCCAAGAGCCTTCGCCCTTTGCAAACGCCAGCGGGGCACGATTATAGGTCGGCAAGACAGAAGGGATCATTTTACGGTCCTTTTATACAAGGCTTAGGCGTGCCAAAGGCAAGCGACCAAGTCAACGGATATATGAGAGTGAGGGGTGCCCAAAAGGCAAGTATGATCGGCCGAAAACGCGTGTGTTAGCGTCGGCGTCGGGGCAGCTGGATATGGCGAACCTGTGCGATCATGCTATTTTGGTAGGCCGAACCGCAGCGCTTGTAAAGCCGGATTTTGCAGGGCTGCTTTCAGACCCTTGTATCTAAGGGCTTGCGGTAGTAAATACATCAGTCAAAGCTAAACGGGCGATACAGCGCCCCCTACGGGCAACCGTGGGCCGCCTATAACACCGGAGATCGGCATGTCTTGGACAGATGAGCGTGTTGAAACGCTTAAGAAAATGTGGGCTGAGGGCCAAAGCGCCAGCCAGATCGCCAAGGAACTTGGCGGCGTTACCCGTAACGCGGTGATCGGCAAAGTGCATCGCCTTGGCCTGTCCAACCGCGCCACGGGCACGCCGACCAAAGAAGAAGAGGCCCCCGTCGCGCCCAAGGTCGAACCGGTCGCCAAACCGGTTGAGACACCGCGCGCCGCCGAGCCAAAGCCAGTAGCACCTGCACCGCGCCCGTCGACAACGCCGATCAACCCAACGGTGGCGCAGGTCGTGAACAACGTCACCCCGCTGCCTTTACGCAAATCGATTGTGCCTGCTGGCCAGCCCTTACCACCACAGCCATCGGCTAATGAAATCAGCCCTGAAGCGCTTGCTTCGGTGCGTGAAGTTGAAAAACACGCCAAGAAAATCAGCTTGATGGAGTTGACCGAGCGGACATGCAAATGGCCAATCGGCGACCCGGCAACCGAAGACTTTTGGTTCTGCGGCCTGCCATCTACGGCGGGCAAACCTTATTGCGAAGCGCATGTGGGTGTAGCGTTCCAGCCGATGTCAGCACGCCGCGATCGCCGCCGCTGAAACCGAGCTGCTAAAAACGTTAGACTACGAAGAATTGGCCGCCGTTTGGCGGCCTTATTCTTTTGCAGCCAGCAGTGAAAGCACTTCGGCGGCAAGGGCTTCGACCTCGGCAGATGCCGCGGACTTTCCTGCCTCTTGCGCAGCGCGCCCTAAGCCCAAAGTTTCTGCATAAACAACACGTTGCCCAAGACTCGTTACGGCCACATCAGCCGAGATTTCAGCCGCAGCAGACGCGACTTCATCGGCCAAACGTGTCCCCGCTTTTACCCTGTTCAGCACAATAACACAGCGCTTCCCAACCCTGACCGCCAAATCCACCACGCCATCTGTTGCCCACAGATCAACATGTGAAGAACCCACAGGAACAAGGATCAAATCCGCCGCGCGCAAGGCTGGCTTTAGGTCGCTATCCACTTTTGGCGGGGTGTCGATAATCACGATATCATTGGTTTTACACAGCTTTTCGCACTCATAACTTACGCCCCAAGCCGAGGCCGTGCCAAAATCTAGGCCCGGTTCCTCTAGCAAATCACGGCGGGCCATAAACCAACGCCCGAGCGAGCCTTGGGGGTCAGTATCCAAAATCGCGACCCGCTTATCTTGCCGCGCAAATGCAATCGCTAGATTGACGGCAAGCGTGGTTTTCCCCGCGCCCCCCTTTTGCTGGGCAATTGTGATAATATGGGCCATGTGATTCCCCCTTTTCTGCAGCGCAGCATAGCACATCCCATAAGGGAATGCATGGGGCCTATTGGCGCGGACATGTAACGCGACCGCGCATCTCGCCGCTATCGCCTTGCAGGGTCGTCTCTACCAGACGGCATCCCGTAACCTCTTGGATTAAATCAATCATAGTGACGCGAATGGCCTGATGCTCACCCCGTTTGGCATAACCAAGACGAATGATTTCGACCTGACGGCCCTTTTGAAAAACAGTGTAGTGGCGACCGTCGCGAGTCATATCCGTGCGCACGCCCCCCCACATAGCGGGCGTCGGCTGGGCGCCACATGCGGCAAGTAAAAAGGCGAAAATCAAAGCTCTCATCCGCCCAATTTCGCATCTCGTGGTTAACGTCACGTTAATACCGCAGAAGCGGATGCCACTTTTACGTTAAACTAATCGAGAGGATTTTGAGACTACTATGCACGCATATCGCGGGAACGAAACGCATAGTATGGGCGTTATGATCTGTGGTAAGAGTCAGAAAAGAAATCAAAAGGAACACCCGATGCGTAACCCAATGTTCATGCTGCCCGCCCTCGCCCTGATTCTGCTGACCGGTTGTGAAACCATCAAAGGCGTTGGCCGTGACGTGCAAACGACTGGTGCAGTGATCACCGACAGCTCGCGCCAAGTGCAGAACGATTTGTGATTTAGGAGGTCAGGGTTAATCCCGACCTATGCTGCGGCTCGGGCGGGGAATTCCTCGCCCTTTTTTAGATGGGATTGTTTGGCGTCGATATATGCGGGGCACCGCACTCGAACCGAGCGGGTGGGTTCGGGAGCTGCTAAATCAAGGACTTAGCAAGCTACCTGAGGACGCACTCTGATCGGGAAAGAACAAAGTCACAGAAGCCAGCACCCTTAAGCTTCTGTTCAACCTCTTCGATTCCAAAAGCGCACTTCGGCCCAAGTATCACATGCTTAACCGACCTCGCCCAGTTATGCTGACCAGATTGGTATTTTCCAAAGTGTAGGGGAATATAGGCTATTTGAATTCCCCCAGCACCAGTTCGCTTTAGAACAGTGGAGAAGAATTGTTTCCCATCAGGATATTCAAATGACGGTATCACCGTTCCGTTAACTTCAGTACGAGTGTTGTCTGGCGGCGCAGCATGGCTTAATCGGATTTCATCTTCGTACTCCCAACTCGCGTGTTTCGCCGAAGCCATTTTTGCGGCAATTTCACCGCAAAGAACATTGATGGTTAAGCGATTCGGAAATTCGGTGGACTTTAGATGGGGTTCCAAAATCTCGTATAAAAGTTGGGCATATGCCTCGGAAGACTCTGAACCAATATAGTGAACTTTAGAAATTCTTAACGGCATGTCTTTAATCGCTCTTGGCCTAAAGCCAATTGATAATCCAGCACCGCCTTCTGCGTATTCTCGCCACATAGGAAGCGCGTCACCTTTATAGGTCGTCGAACAAGAAAAAATGCGGTGGCCCGACAAGTAACTAACAATGTTGCCCGCAATGATCGAAATTGGGAACCCGTGAGAACCCGGAAAGCGCTCGTGACGAACCTTGGCCATAGCTTCTAAGACAATTGACTTTCCAAGCACAATTTCTCGAGGATCATTCGTGGTCGTTAGATCAGATAACCAAAGTGATTTTGACCGCAAGATGCCTTCGAAACCAGCCGCGTTCGTATAATGGAACAGTGCTTGTTGAGGATCAAACTCGAGATATGCCAATGGTTCATCCGACTGTACTTGACACTTTATGCTTTATCCTATCCCCATCCGCACAGGCACGCGTTTGGCTTGCGCCAATCGCTTTCGCCTGCCCGCCGTGAAAATAGACAGCCTTAGCTGTCCATTTTCAAGGCGCTAATAAAGGCCTCTTGCGGGATCTCTACTTTGCCGAACTGGCGCATCCGTTTTTTACCGGCTTTCTGCTTTTCCAGCAGCTTCTTCTTCCGACTCGCATCGCCGCCATAGCATTTCGCCGTCACGTCTTTGCGCATCGCCGACAGGGTTTCGCGGGCAATCACACGCCCGCCAATCGCCGCTTGGATCGGGATTTTAAACATGTGACGCGGGATCAGGTCTTTCAGCTTTTCCACCATCGCGCGGCCCCGCATGTCGGCGCGGTCACGGTGAACCATCATCGACAACGCATCCACGGGTTCGTCGTTCACAAGGATCGACATTTTGACGAGGTGATCTTCGCGGTATTCGGAAATCACATAGTCAAAGCTGGCATAGCCCTTGGAAACCGACTTCAGGCGGTCGTAGAAATCGAACACCACCTCGGCCAATGGCAGATCGTACACCACCATCGCGCGCGGGCCGGCATAGGACAGGTCCATCTGAATTCCGCGGCGATCTTGGCAAAGTTTTAACACATCGCCCAGATACTCATCCGGAACGAGGATGGTCGCTTTGATTCGCGGCTCATCAATGTGGTCAACCAACGTCAGGTCGGGCATGTCGGCGGGGTTGTGCAGATCGCGCACTTCGCCGTCTTTCATATGGAGGTGAAAGACCACAGACGGCGCTGTGGTAATCAGATCAAGGTCATACTCGCGCTCCAACCGGTCGCGGATAACCTCAAGGTGCAAAAGACCAAGGAAACCACAACGGAAGCCAAAGCCAAGCGCGGCCGAGGTTTCCATTTCAGAGGAGAACGACGCGTCATTCAGTTGCAGCTTTTCGATCGCATCGCGCAGGGCGTCGAAATCATTGGCATCCACAGGGAACAGGCCACAGAAAACAACCGGTTGCGCCGGTTTAAAGCCCGGCAGCGGTTTGTCGCAGCCCTTTTTCTCGGACGTAATCGTATCGCCCACGCGAGTATCACGCACCTGCTTAATCGACCCAGTCCAGATGCCAATCTCGCCCGGCCCCAGCTCGGCGATATCGACCATCTGCGGCTTTAGAACTGCCAGCTTATCCACGCCGTAAACCGCATTGGTTTGCATCATCTTGATGCGATCGCCCTTGCGGATCACACCATCGATAACGCGAATCATAACGACCACGCCAAGGTAGCTGTCGTACCAGCTGTCTACCAGCATCGCCTTAAGCGGCGCGTTGCGGTCGCCTTTGGGCGCTGGCAAACGGGTTACAATCGCCTCTAACACTTCCGGAATACCGAGGCCGGATTTGGCCGAGATTTCAACGGCGTCCGAGGCATCAAGCCCGATCACATCCTCAATCTGCTGCTTAACGCGGGCAGGGTCAGCTGCGGGCAAGTCAATTTTATTCAGCACAGGCACAATTTCATGCCCCGCGTCCAGCGCGTGGTACACGTTGGCCAGCGTTTGCGCCTCAACCCCTTGGGAGGCGTCAACCACCAGCAGCGAGCCTTCGACCGCACGCATCGAGCGGCTGACCTCATAGGCAAAATCGACGTGGCCAGGGGTGTCGATCAGGTTCAGGATATAGCGTTTGCCATCCTTCGCCGGATATTCGATGCGCACCGAGTTGGCCTTGATCGTGATGCCACGCTCGCGCTCAATATCCATTGAGTCGAGCATTTGGGCCTTCATATCGCGTTCGGCCACCGTCCCTGTTAGCTGGATCAAACGATCCGCAAGGGTGGATTTGCCGTGGTCAATATGCGCCACGATGGAGAAATTGCGGATGAGATCTAAATCGGTCATGTTGGCCATATAGCCTGTCTCATAAGGCTGGGGAAGAGGATAGTTGCGCCCCAATCGATAGATTTAGCGCAGGCCGCGCGCTACACGGTGGGCACCAACACCTGCGCCCCCGTTCCCGACCATTTTCGGGCCAAAGGCCAACCCGCAGGCCAGCCTTTGGCAAAGCGCCATTCAGGCTGCTTTTTTCAGAGCTTTTTTCGCCGCTTTCAGCTTGCCTTCTTGCTTGGCAACTTTCGCCTTGCGGGTTTTCACTTCTTTTTTCAGGACTTTAAGATCAGCTTTCTTCGCCATGATACGGCTCCTTTTTGGGTTGGTTTGCTGGCTCGCTCGGCGCGTCATGCTGCATAAGAAAACCACGGATGAACCGCCGCACTTCACGCGCCGCACTGGTATCCATCGTCTCGCAGAGCGATACAAATTGGTCCCGTTCAGCCCCGCTGATACGAATGATCAGCTGACTATCTTTGCGCGGCTTTGTTTTGTGTTTTTCCTTGTTAAGCATAGCACCACCCTACCGAATGAACCCGCAACGTATCACCAACGACTATCGTTTGTATATACACTTTTTGTGAAACTTACGTGACATCTGTCACAAACCCCGCCCGCAGGGCAAAGAAAAACCCCCTTTGGATAGCACCAAAGGGGGTAAGGTTTATTCTGCCCGACTTCTTGCCACGCCCCCAGATAGGGCGCACAGACCTGTAGTTATCTGATAAAAGCATCGCCAAAGCCCGAACGGCGAGCTGTGGACAGGGCGGCCTTGGCCGCGCCCGTATCGCCAAACGGACCAGCCATTACGATTTGCAGCTGGCGGCCCTTGCTGGTGATGCGTGATTGCGCGACAGGCCAGCCAAGCCCTTGTAGCCGCGACACCGTCTGCGCGGCATTGGTCGCGTCGCCAAAGGTGCCGACTTGCACAAAATAGCTGCCAGTTGCCCGTTTGGTTTTGTCGTTCTGATCTGGGCGTGCAGCATTGCTGGACGAGGTCGCATAGACCTTGCGACGGATGGTTGTGGTAACCGCCTCGGCAGGAACGTCCCGCGTCCAGATCTGGTCTTGCTGGGCCTGACCGGCCGCCGTGCCGATGCCGCGATTGGGATTCAGGCGATCGTCTTGCCAGGCTTTGCGATAGCCGTCTGGCACTGTCATCTCGGCATCAGTCATGGATACCGCGGAAGATGTGTAACCGGCCGCGTTCAGCGCAGTACAGCGCACGATAGAGCCCCCGCCCACAGCCGCAAACCGGCGAGCAACGGGTGCCGAGGCTGGGCATTTGTAGCCGTTGCCGGAATAGTTTTCTTCGGGAAGATAAGATTTCTTAGGTGTATACCCCGAACCAGAGCCCACCGCAGCCTGTTTGGTGCTGGGCTGATAACTGGGCTGCTCTTGCGGCTGCGGGGCATCGCGCCCTGCTTGCACGCGACTTGCGGCTGCGCGAACATCAAAGCTCGGATTAGAGGAACACAGCAATGTCCGGCGACCATCAGCTAAGGTGACTGGCGCCCCATAGGGCGATGCAGCAGGGCAACGGCTGTGCCGCTGAACGGCCGATGCGGCGCGTTGCTGCACTTTTGGCGCGGCGGCGGGCGTAACAGGTACCACTGGCTTTACAGAATACTGCTTGCTGGCGATGGTTTCCATTGGCTTGCCAACATTACCGGATGTGCGCTTGGGGGTCAAGGGTTGCGCGGCCACGCGGGCAACAACGGGCGCAGGTGCAGGTATTGGGGCCTGAACAGCTGCAACCTCACGCGCTGCGGCCGCTGGCGATTGACCACACAACGCCTTGCGATCACGCGAAATTCGGGGGACCCAATTGACCCGCCCACCGATGCCCGCGCGCAAAAACACACAGCCGCGGCTATCGACATATTGCGAGCCCTTAAAGCTGGCTGGTGGGTTTTCGGCGGGCCCCGCCAATGACTGGGCCTGTGCAGATGACACCACAGATAGCGCCGCCCAACTGGCGACTGCTAAAACTTTAAACAACATTACTACCCCCATGTAGCGTATGGGGATAATGAGTCAGGATTGATTCGGAGTAAAGAGCTAAAGGCCTTTATTTTGTACCAAACATGCGATCACCCGCATCACCTAGACCCGGAACGATATAGCCGTGATCATTCAAATGGCTGTCCAATGCTGCGGTAACAATTGGCACATCAGGATGTGCCTCTTTCATGCGGGCAACGCCTTCTGGGGCTGCAAGCAGGCACAAAAACCGAATATTTACGGCCCCTTGCGCCTTTAGCAAATCAATCGCCGCAACGGATGAGTTGCCCGTGGCCAGCATCGGGTCAACAACAATCGTCATCCGGCTTTCCAGCGCGTCCGGTACTTTGCAATAATATTGCACGGGCTTCAGCGTTTCAGGGTCGCGGTACAGGCCAACAAAACCCACCCGCGCCGCTGGTACCAATTCCAAGATGCCATCCAGCAGCCCGTTGCCCGCCCGCAGGATGGAAATAAGCGCAAGCTTTTTGCCTTCCAAAATCGGCGCATCCATCGCCTGAACCGGTGTTTCGATGCGCTTGGTCGTCATGTCCAGATTGCGCGTAATCTCATAGGCCAGCAGCAAGCTGATCTCGCGCAGCAACCGGCGAAAGCTGGCGGTCGAGGTTTCCTTATCGCGCATCAGGCTGAGTTTGTGCTGCACCAACGGGTGGTTCACGATTGTCAAATGATCAGTCATTGGCTTGCTCCAGTTTCTTGTGCAGACGGGCTTTGGTATCGGCGTCACAAAAGGCCGCGTCAAGCGATGCTTTTGCCAATTGGTCAAAAAACGCATCATCCCAGTCAAAGGCCTCATGCAGATCTTGGTATTCTTTTTGCATGGTACTATGGAAAAACGGCGGGTCGTCGGTGGAAACGGTCACCTTTACGCCGCGTTTATACAGCTCATTTATCGGGTGCTTGCGAATACTGGGATAAAGGCCAAGGGCCACATTGGACCCAGGACAAACCTCTAGCACCACGCCCTTTTCGGCAAGCTCATCCACAAGCGCCAAATCTTCGATCGCGCGCACGCCGTGGCCGATGCGTTCGGCATTCAAGTCATCAATCGCCGAGCGCACGCTCTCCGGCCCGCCCCACTCGCCCGCATGGGCAGTGATGCGCAGCCCCGCCTCACGGGCGCAATCAAACGCCCATTTGAAATCGGACAAATGGCCAGACTTTTCATCGCCACCAATGCCAAAGCCGACAATCCAATCGCCCGCCGTTTCTGCTGCGCAAATAGCGGTTTCACGCGCCTTATCGGGGCCGAAATGCCGGATCGGGGTGATGATACCGCGCAGGGTTATCCCCATGGTTTTCTCGGCAATCTCGGCCGCCTCAACGATGGCATGCAGGTACTCACGCCACGCGCCCACATCACGACCACCGCAGAAATCGGGCGACAGGAACGCCTCGGTATAGACCACCCCATTCCTAGCGCTTTCTTCTAGCACGGCGAGGGTTAAGCGGTGAAAATCTTGTGGGCTTTGCAAAGGTTGGGTCGCCGCCTCATAGACGTGCAGAAAATCCCAGAAATCTGCATATTTGTAATTGCCGTGTTCATCGAAGATACCGCCGACATCTATATGTTTTTCCTTAGCTAATCCGCGAATGAACGCAGGCGGCGCGCCGCCCTCTAGGTGCAGGTGAAGTTCGATTTTGGCAGGGTTGGTGGATGATACAAAACTCATAGAAAGCTCTTTCCTGGCCCTTTATTCTCAATGCCCAGATGCGCCGCAACCGATGCCGCAACATCGACAAAGGCACACAGCCCGATCTCGCCACGCGGCACACCGGCGCAGAGCACCGGCACCCGTTCACGCGTGTGTTCCGTGCCGCGCCATGTTGGGTCGTTGCCATGATCGGCCGTGAAAATCGCCAGATCCCCGGGGCGCATGCGGGCCATAAAGCCACCGACACGCGCATCAAACCATTCGAGCGCACGGGCATAGCCTGCCACATCGCGCGGATGACCATAGAGGCTGTCAAACTCGACAAAGTTCGCAAAGGTCAAGGAACCTGGCTCGGCACTCTCTTGTAACGCCAAAAGATGTTCGAAAAGGTCAGCATCGGATTTGCCTTTATGCAACGTGCCAACCCCACTTTGCGAAAATATGTCGCCGATCTTGCCCACCGCATGGGTGGCGCGGCCCGCATCCTGCACCCAGTTCAGCAAGGTCGGGCTGGGTGGGGCTATCGCGAAATCATGGCGGTTTGGGGTGCGTTTGAAATTGTCACAACTGCCGGTAAAGGGGCGCGCAATCACGCGGCCAATTTTGCGCGCATGCAAAAACGGCGCCAGATCGGCGCAGAGTTTCAGCAGGCGGTCCAGCCCGAACGCCTCTTCATGCGCGGCAATCTGAAACACGGAATCGGCGGATGTATAGCAAATCGGCCAGCCCGTGCGCAGATGTTCCTCGCAATGCGCATTGATGATCGGCACGCCCGAGGCATGACAGTTGCCAAGGATGCCCTCGGTTCCCGCAAGGCGGCACACCTCAGCCACGACATCATCGGGGAACGCGGGCGTGGTATCGGGGAAATAAGCCCAATCCCACGGCACCGGCACGCCTGCCAATTCCCAATGGCCCGAAGGGGTATCTTTGCCGCGCGACACCTCGGTTGCGGCGCCCCAAAGCCCCGAGGCAGTACTGCGCGCCAGTGATTGCGCCGTGCCCAGCGCCTCGGACGATCCGGGCACTGACAATTCCATCGCGTTGGCAATACCCAACCGCCCCAAAACCGGCAACAAAAGCGGCCCTTCACGGCCCACATCGGCGCGGCCAGCGGCACATTCGGCGGCGATATGGCCAAGGGTGTTCGCGCCCTCATCACCAAAATCGGCAGCATCAGGGGCGCCACCGCACCCAACGGAATCCATCACGATCAAAAAGGCGCGGTTCAGTGTCATGTGATCTTTCCAAAAATTAGGGGCGGTTCATCGCAGGCGCTCTCGCCAATCGTATAAGCGGCGGCAAGCTGTTTCAACGCCGCTTCGGCCTGCGCCACGGTTGCGGCGTGAACCCGCGCAAGCGGTTGGCCCGGCTCGACCGCATCATTCAGCCCCGCAAGGTCGGACAGGCCAACCGAAGGGTTAATGCGATCCCCTTCGCGCAAGCGGCCACCGCCCAGATGCACGACGATATTACCCAGCGCCTGGGCATCAATCGCGGTGACGAACCCATTCAACGGGCTGAGAAAATCAATCATCACAGGTGCTGCAGGCAAGCGGTCGGGCCACCGGTCGACAAAGTCGGCAGGGCCACCTTGGGCGGCGATCATCCGGCCAAAATATTCGGCTGCGGCACCGCTTTCCAAAGCTTGCTCTATACGCGCAGCACCGTCATTGGCATCGGCGGCCAGCCCGCCCAGCGCCAGCGCCTCACCGCCCAGCGCCGCCGTCAGATCCCACAGCGCGGGGTCTACGGATGTGCCTGTCAGGGTTTCCATCACGGCAATCACCTCTAGCGCGTTGCCCGCCGCATTGGCCAGCGGCTGCGACATATCGGTGATCAGCGCGGTCGTCATACATCCCGCAGCTTGGGCGGTGGAGACCAAAGCCTGCGCCAAAGCCCGCGCCTCGCCTTCCGTCTTCATAAACGCGCCAGAGCCGCATTTGACATCCAGCACCAGCCCCTCAAGCCCCGCCGCCAGCTTTTTCGATAGGATCGAGGCGGTGATAAGGTCAATGCTATCCACCGTACCCGTCACATCGCGGATGGCATAAAGACGCCGATCGGCAGGGGCTATTTGCTTTGATGCCGCGATGATCGCGCAGCGGGTTTGGGCAAGCTGATCGCGCAACTGGTCAGGCGTGGCATCGGTGCGCAGGCCGGGGATGGATTCCAGCTTATCCAGCGTGCCACCCGTATGGCCCAAGCCACGCCCTGAAATCATCGGCACATAGGCCCCGCAGGCCGCCAGTGCAGGAGCCAGCAACAGCGACACACAATCACCGATCCCCCCCGTTGAATGCTTATCGAGTACCGGCCCCGGAAGATCCCATTCCAACTGCATCCCGCTGGTTTGCATGGCGCGGGTCAATGCCACGCGCCCTGCATCGCCCAAGCCGTTCAGGCAAATCACCATGGCAAACGCGCCTGCCTGCGCATCAGACACCTGCCCCGAAGCAAGACCCTGCGCGAACCATTCCAGCGCCCCCAGCTTGGGGGGCAGCCCCGCGCGAAGACCCGCGATAATATCACGGGCGTCAAACGCGGATGGTGCAGGATCAGTCTGCATCGACTTTGGCCATATGGCCCGCATTGAACGACCCCGGCAACAAGTCGGCGACGGTGACAACGCTGGTCACGCCTTGCAGATTGACCATCGTGATCGCAACCTCGCCCCCCGCAAATTCAGCGATTTTCTGGCGGCAACCGCCGCAGGGGGTAACAGGGGTGGGGCTGTCAGAGATGACCAGCAGCTCGGCAATTTGATAATCACCACCCGCGCACATGGCCGCAATCGCCCCAGCTTCGGCGCAGGTGCCTTCGGGATAGGCGACGTTTTCGACATTCACGCCAAGATAGACATTGCCGGCCGTACTGCGCAGGGCCGCGCCGACCTTGAATTTGGAATAGGGCGCATAGGCATTTTCGCGCACGGTAGTGGCGGCTTTGAGGAGGGACATATTCAGGCTCCGAAGTTGGTTTTGGCCAAGTGTGGAACTGGTGCGCGCAACTTGCAAGCGATGACGTGATGGCAACCGCTGGGGAGAGGGCTGCCTGCCCCCTCCCCAGACCCCTTCCCCGGGGATATTTGTGAACAGATGATAGGGGTAGAGGATCGTTGTGCTGAAGGGTTCGGTCAATGTCACTTTGACCCGTTCAAGGCTGGCTGAGGTGTCTGCTATTGGGCCTGAAAGCGGGGCGGGATGACGAAAGCATCGCCTACGGACAGACGGTAGGGGTCTTTGCTCTCGCCATGCAGGGCCATTTCACGCCGATTTTGTGCGTAAAGCGCTGGCCTTGCCAGTACAGATCAGGGTGCGGATGCCGGATAGGCATCATCCTTGGGTTTTGGGTTTTGAGCTTTGAGGGCAGCATGCAAACCACGCGCCGCAAATTTAATCACAAAACCACGGCCACAACACCATGGCTCCATTATCAAGTTTATTCAGAATATCCCTTTTACCGCCGCAGGCTTGCGGCAGGCGCAGAATTGTTTAGTGTCAAACCACCCATTGGGAGGCATAAAATGGACGAGACTCGGCACGACACCACACGGCAAGCAGCGCTTTATTACCACGAGCATCCAAAACCCGGAAAGCTGGAAGTCAGGGCCACCAAGCCGCTTGCCAATGGTCGCGATTTGTCTCTGGCCTATAGCCCCGGCGTGGCCGAAGCCTGCCTTGAGATTAAGGCCGACCCCTCGACCGCTGTGCGCTATACGTCCAAGGGCAATCTGGTGGCTGTTGTGTCCAACGGCACCGCCGTTCTGGGGCTTGGCAATATTGGTGCACTGGCGTCGAAACCGGTGATGGAAGGCAAGGCCGTTCTGTTCAAGAAATTCGCCAATATCGATTGCTTTGACATCGAGGTGAACGAACCCGATCCCTACAAGCTGGCCGATATCGTTTGCGCGCTGGAGCCCACCTTTGGTGCGATCAACCTTGAGGATATCAAAGCCCCCGATTGTTTTATTGTTGAACAGATTTGCCGCGAGCGCATGGGCATTCCGGTGTTTCACGATGACCAGCACGGTACTGCAATTGTTGTGGGCGCTGCGGCCACCAATGCGCTGTTTGTGGCGGGCAAGAAATTCGAAGATATCAAGATCGTCTCGACCGGCGGCGGCGCTGCGGGCATTGCCTGCCTGAACATGCTGCTGAAGCTGGGCGTGAAACGTGAAAACGTCTGGCTGTGCGATATCAAAGGGCTGGTCTATGAAGGCCGGACCGAGGAAATGACGCCGCAAAAGGCAGAATTTGCCCAAAAATCCGATAAACGGACCTTGGGGGAGGTGATCGACGGCGCCGATCTGTTCCTCGGGCTGTCTGGTCCCGGCGTGCTAAAGGCGGAAATGGTGGCCCGCATGTCCAAGCGCCCGATTGTGTTCGCCCTTGCCAACCCCACACCTGAAATTACACCAGATGAGGCCCGCGCCGTGGCCCCCGATGTGATTATGGCAACGGGTCGGTCGGACTTTCCGAACCAAGTGAACAACGTGCTGTGCTTCCCTTTCATCTTCCGCGGGGCGCTGGATGTCGGTGCCACCACGATCAATGATGAGATGGAGCTGGCCTGCATCGAAGGCATTGCCGCATTGGCCCGCGCCACCACCAGCGCCGAGGCCGCCGCCGCCTATAAGGGTGAGCAGCTGACCTTTGGCGCAGAATATCTGATCCCCAAACCGTTTGACCCGCGCCTGATCGGTGTTGTGGCCTCTGCTGTGGCCAAGGCCGCGATTGAAACCGGTGTGGCGACCAAACAGATCGACGATTTCGATGCCTATAAGCAAAAGCTTGACGGCTCGGTCTTCCGCTCGGCCCTGATTATGCGGCCGGTGTTTCAGGCTGCCGCCACCGTCACCCGCCGCATCGTCTTTGCCGAGGGCGAGGATGAGCGCGTGCTGCGCGCTGCCAATGCGATGATTGAGGAAACCACCGACAAGCCGATCCTGATCGGCCGCCCCGAGGTGGTGGAAAGCCGTTGCGAACGCGCGGGCCTGCCCATCCGCCCGGGCCGCGACTTTGACCTTGTGAACCCCGAAAATGATCCGCGCTACCGCGATTATTGGGAAACGTATCACACGCTGATGGCGCGCCGTGGCGTGTCGCCCGATATCGCCCGCGCCGTGATGCGGACCAACAGCACCGCGATTGCTGCCGTGATGGTGCACCGCGATGAGGCCGACAGCATGATCTGCGGCACCTTTGGTCAATATCTGTGGCACCTGAACTATGTGCAGCAAATTCTGGCCACCGAGGGCCGTCACCCCATCGGCGCGCTGTCGCTGATGATTTTGGAAGACGGGCCGCTGTTTATCGCTGATACCCATGTCCACTCCGAGCCGACGCCCGAGCAGCTTGCCGAGACGATCATCGGTGCAGCACGGCACGTCAAACGCTTTGGCATGATGCCCAAGATCGCCCTTTGCGCAGGCTCGCAATTCGGCAACCTTGACAGCGATACAGGGCGGCGGATGCGCGGCGCACTGGCCATTCTCGACGCCGCCCCCCGCGATTTTCTGTACGAAGGCGAGATGCACACCGATGCCGCCCTTGACCAATCCTTGCGCGACCGCATCTTCCCCGGCGGGCGCTATGAAGGGGCTGCAAACGTGCTGGTCTATGCCAATACCGATGCCGCAGGCGGCGTGCGCAACATCCTGAAAATGCGCGGCGGCGGGCTAGAAGTTGGCCCGATTCTGATCGGCATGGGCAACAAAGCCCATATCGTCACGCCTTCCATCACTGCACGCGGCCTGCTGAACATGTCGGCACTGGCAGGCACGCCCGTGGCGCATTACGGCTAAAACAATCGGTCACGGGCTGGCGGTGCTGGCCCTGACCTTGCCCACCCAACTCGGCCGAGGGGCATGGCTTGCCGCCCTCGCTTTTCGCGAAAACCGCAGAATTCTATGGCCCGCCTTCATGCTGGCCTAGACCGCCCTTTGGGCGGCAGCGCACCTCGCCGCCCCCATCTATGGCCGCCCGGCCCCAACCGCTGGGCCGATCTGCACGGGGATATGGCCACCTTCAACGCGGCGCTCCCCCACTGGCAGCTTGACCAACCGCGCACCCGCGCCGCCCTGCTAATGGCTAGCCAGTGACCCGCGCGCTGGCAAAATCCTTGTCGAGCCACATCCCCACACGCCTCGGTATAAATGAGCCCAAAATCCGCTTCCAAGACTGCAGCGCCGCACGCCACGATGACCACATCCATCTGCAACTTTAAGCGCCCTCCCCCAAATCCGCTTTCTGTTCGGCCCAAATATCCTCAGGGGGTGAGGGGCACAGCCCCGAGGGGGCGCGAGCGCCCCCTTTTCCTGCGCCCCACCGTTTGCGCTAAACGTGACCAATGGGCGCAGAAAAGCCCACGCAACATTCTTGCTATATGATATGACGCAGCGTAATTAAGACTAACCGGAGGAGGTATACAATGGCATACGCAGAGGTTTACGCAGGCTGGAAAGCCGACCCAGAAGCATTTTGGATGGAGGCCGCAAAGCAAATCGATTGGGACAAAAACCCAAGTCGCGCTTTGGATGACAGCCGCGCCCCGCTTTATGACTGGTTTTCCGACGGCATGGTCAACGCCTGTTGGAACGCGGTTGACCGCCATGTCGAGGCAGGTCGCGGCGCGCAGCTTGCCATTATCCACGACAGCCCCGTCACCCGCACAAAACATTCCATCACCTATGAGGAGCTGCGCAACCGCGTCGCCACCCTCGCCGGTGCCCTGCGTGCCAAAGGTGTTGAAAAGGGCGACCGCGTTCTGATCTATATGCCAATGGTCCCCGAGGCGCTCGAGGCGATGCTTGCCTGTGCCCGCCTGGGCGCTGTGCACTCGGTGGTCTTTGGTGGCTTTGCCGCGAATGAGCTGGCTGTGCGAATCGACGATTGCAAACCCAAGGCGATCATCGCGGCCTCTTGCGGGATCGAGCCGTCCCGCGTGATTCACTACAAACCATTGCTTGACGGCGCCATCGACATGGCCACGCATAAACCAGACTTCTGCGTCATTTTTCAGCGCGAGCAAGAGGTTGCAAAACTGATCGAGGGCCGCGATTTCAACTGGCATGGCTTTCAATACGGCGTCACCCCTGCCGATTGCGTACCGGTTGAGGGCAATCACCCCGCCTATATCCTCTATACCTCGGGCACCACTGGCGCGCCCAAAGGTGTTGTGCGGGCCACCGGCGGCCACTTGGTCGCCCTGAACTGGACGATGAAAAACGTCTATAACGTGGAAACCGGCGATGTATTCTGGGCGGCATCGGATGTTGGCTGGGTCGTCGGCCACTCTTACATCTGCTACGGCCCGTTGATCGCAGGCTGTACGACCGTGGTGTTTGAGGGCAAACCCGTTGGCACCCCCGATGCAGGCACCTTCTGGCGCGTGATTGCTGAGCATAAGGTCAAAAGCTTTTTCACCGCCCCCACCGCCCTGCGCGCCATCAAACGTGATGACCCCCAAGGCAAACTTGTGTCCGAGTATAACCTGAAACACCTTCAAGCCCTGTTCCTCGCAGGCGAACGCGCTGACCCAGACACTATCAACTGGGCCAAGGCCGCGCTGAACATCCCCGTGATCGACCATTGGTGGCAAACCGAGACCGGCTGGGCGATTGCCGCCTGCCCACTGGGAATCGAAGAACTGCCGATCAAAGTTGGCTCTCCTTCGGTGCCGATGCCCGGCTATGACGTGCAAGTGTTGGACGAAGGCGGTCACCCCGTCGCAGCAGGCACCCTTGGCGCAATTGCGGTCAAGCTGCCGCTGCCCCCCGGCACTCTGCCCACGCTGTGGAATGCCGAAGAGCGGTTCAAAAAGGCCTATCTCACCCATTTCCCCGGCTATTATGAAACTGGCGACGCGGGCTATATTGATGAAGACGGCTATCTTTACATCATGGCCCGCACCGATGACGTGATCAACGTCGCAGGCCACCGCCTGTCCACGGGTGCGATGGAAGAGGTACTGGCAGGCCACCCCGATGTGGCAGAATGCGCCGTGATTGGCGTGGCAGATACCCTAAAGGGCCAATCACCGCTTGGGTTTTTGTGCCTCAATTCCGGCTGTGACCGGAACGAGGCCGAAGTGGTTAAGGAATGCGTCAAACTGATGCGCGATAAAATTGGTCCCGTGGCTGATTTTAAACGCGCCGTGGTGGTCGCACGCCTGCCGAAAACCCGTTCTGGCAAAATCTTGCGCTCGACCATGGTCAAGATCGCCGACAGTCAGGCCATCAAAGCCCCTGCCACGATCGAGGACCCTGCTGTCTTGGATGAAATTCGTGTAGCCCTTCAGTCCCTTGGCTTGGCGCAGGCGTAATCAACCCTAGGCAGACTGCGGGGTAACGCAAAGTTGCAGATAGGGGGGAGCATTAACGATGTTTACCCGCTAGACTTTGCCCCACACACGCGTAACCTGTGCCCATAATTTGGGTACAGGTTTATTTTTATGGCACTTCTATCCTTTCCAATCGCCCATCTTAATCTGGCTATTTAGATCATTGTCACCCATGAATCAGCCCACCCCACAAACTGATGGCGCGATGTCCGAAGAGCTGGCGCTTTTGGGCCATGATATCCGCTCGGCCCTTGCCGATGTTTCTGCTGGCCTTGCGCTGCTCGACGCAAGCAACTTTACCCAGCAAAACCAGATGCAGCTTGATGGCGTCAAGGCCACAGCCGAAAGCCTGTCACGGTTTTTGGATGAGGGACTCACGACCCTGCTTACCCAAGCCGCGCCCGAGCTGACCTTGGCCACAACCGATATTGCCGAAATGCTGCACGACCTGCAACGCCGCTGGTCCTTTTCGGCTGGGCTGCAAACGAACAGCATCAAGATTACGACCCGCGATTTACCTGCTGCGGTACTGTGCAACCGCACCGCCGTTGAACGCGTCCTGTCGAACCTGCTTAGCAATGCGCTGGCGCATTCCGGCGGGCGGCCTGTCAGCCTTGACGTGACACACCCCGCCCCCGACCAATTGCGTTTTATGGTTACAGATAGCGGCCCCGGCTTTCCCGATGCCGTTCGCAATAAACCCGGCCAAATCCACACCCCCGCAATGCCCGCATGGCAAGATAGGCAGGGCCACGGGCTGGGTATACGCATTGCCCGCAGCTTGGCCCAACGCATGAACGCCACGCTAAACCTGCTGAACCAGCCCAACGGCGGCGCATTGGCCGAGCTGGTTTTGCCCATAGCCATACCCGCCCCGGATGACCGACCTGCGGTTGATACCAGCTGCCTGAAGGGCAAAAAAGTGCTGATCGCCGACGACAGCATGCCACAACTGATGATCTTACAGCAATATTTGCGCGGTTTTGGGGCAAATACCACCGTTGCACATGATGGGCCAAGCGCAGAAGCGGCCCTGATGGCAGGCGGGTTTGACATTGCCTTCATTGATTATGAGATGCCACACCGCAGCGGGCTAGAGATTTGCCGCGCCTTGCGCGATCACCCAAACCCGCAAGCCGCCCCCACACAGATCATCATCCTTACGGCCCATAACCTGCCCGAGTTCTTTGACAAAGCGCTCGCCGCGGGGGCGGACCGGCTTTTGGTTAAACCCATCGCCTCAGCCGCCGATTTGCTGAAGGCCATCTGCGGCCCACTGCCGCCCGCACCCCAAGACCAGACGAGCAGCGACCCCGCGGCCTTTTCCCGCCTGCTCGACATGGCAGGCCCCAGCGTCGCGCATGAGCTGGCATTGCGCTACATTGACGACCTTATGTCAATTCAGTCCAAATTGCTTGCGGCGCTTCCCGCCCAAGATTGGCCCTCCTTGGCCAAGGCCTCACATGTGCTGATCGCCTTGGCTGGCACCGCAGGCATGGCACCGCTCGAAAACCATGCGCGCGCCTTCAACCTTGCGGCGAGTACCCAAGACAGTGTAGCCTTGGACTTACAGCAAAAACCCGTAATGGATGGGCTGGCCGACCTGCTAAAATTTATCGCGCGGATTGCACAGGAACGACAAAACCAACCATGACCATCGCTCACCGTAAATCAAAAACCGTAGAACCGCCTGCGATTTTGCTGATCGAAGATACGTTGTCTTTGCAAATGGTGTATCGTGCCACCCTGATAAATGCCGGCCACAAGGTCATCACCGCAACCACCGCCGCCGAAGGCTTTGCGCTGTTCCTTCAAGAGGCGCCGCAGATCGTTTTGCTGGATCTCACCTTGCCCGATCGCGACGGGCTAGACCTGATGCAAGACATTCTGGCCCAAGGTCCCGAAACCCATGTGATCGTTATCACGGCCAACGGCTCGATCAATAAGGCGGTCGAGGCGATGCGGGCCGGGGCACATGAATTTCTGGTCAAACCCTTTGACGAAGTCCGCTTTCTATCGTCAATCGACAACGCCTTAAGCGACCCCGAAGACCCCAACCCCCGCCCGCGCAACACCGCACGCAAAGCGCCCGATGTGCCCGAAGGCGTGTTCATCGGCTCGTCCCATGCCATGACCCGCGTACAAGAGAAAATCGGCTCGGTCGCGCAAAGCATGGCAACAGTGTTCATCACGGGCGAAAGCGGCACCGGCAAAGAGCTTTGCGCCCTTGCCGTACACCGGCAATCCCCCCGCAGCGCAGGGCCGTTCATCGCCCTAAACTGCGGTGCCATCCCAGCCGAGCTGCTGGAATCCGAGGTGTTCGGCCATATGAAAGGCTCGTTCACCGGCGCGATTTCTGATAAAATCGGCGCGGCGGCTGCGGCCGACGGCGGCACTTTGTTTCTGGATGAAGTCTGCGAAATGCTGCCTGCGCTGCAAACCAAACTGCTGCGGTTCTTGCAAACCTCTAGCGTGCAGCCCGTTGGCGCCACCCGCCCGCATAAGGTGAACGTGCGCATCGTCTGCGCCACCAACCGCGATCCCGCCGAAGCCGTCCGCCTTGGCCAGTTCCGCGAAGACCTCTATTATCGGCTCTACGTCATTCCGATCCACATGCCGCCCCTGCGCGAACGCGACAATGATGTGATCGAAATTGCCGAAGCTGCGCTTAACCGCTTTGCTCATGAAGAAGGTCGCCATTTCACCGCCTTGTCCGATGACGTACGCCGCCTGTTCCAAGATCTACCCTGGCCCGGAAATGTCCGCCAAGTGCTGAACGTCATGCGCAATGTCGTCGTGCTTTATGATGGCGACAAAGTCCAGCGCCACATGCTTCCCGATGATTTGGCAACCCTACCCCCAACCGAACAGACACATCAGGCCGCGCCAGTCCTTTGGCGCAACACGCCCACGCTTGGTGGCCTGCTCGGTCGCCCCTTGGCCGAGGTCGAGCGCGAAATCATCGAAGCGACCATTGAATTGCACGCAGGCTCGGTGCCACGCGCCGCAAGGGTGCTCGACGTCTCGCCGTCAACGATTTACCGCAAACTGGAAAACTGGGCCAAGGCCTCGAAAAGGCCGCCCAAGGCCTAAAGCCCCGCTCATATCATCTGTTCAAAAATATCCTGGGGGGCCTTGATTGGGCTACCAATCGAGGTGGGGGCAACGCCCCCTCGGCCATCGGCTTTCACGGCCTCAGGTCTCATGCAAACTGCTCTCGCAATAGGCGCTCTTCCAGCCCGTGCCCCTCATCAAACAAAATCCTATGGCGAATACCGGGTTCGCTCTTGATCTCGACCCACAGCACATCCGGCACCGACATGCTGTCCGCATCTGCCCGCACCGGCCGTTTTTCGGGTTCCAAGACATCAAACCGCACCACCGCGCCCTTGGGCAGCAACGCCCCGCGCCAGCGCCTTGGCCGAAACGCGGCAATCGCCGTCAGCGCCAGCACTTCGGCCCCGATCGGCACAATCGGCCCATGCGCCGAATAGTTATAGGCGGTTGATCCGGCAGGCGTTGCCACCAACGCGCCGTCACACACCAACTCGTCCATCCGCACGCGCCCATCTACGGTTATCCGCAGCTTGGCCGCCTGTGGCCCCGCCCGCAGCAGGCTCACCTCGTTAATTGCCAAGCCCATCGCCATCGGCCCCGCCGCAGTTTCGGCCTTCATCGCCAGCGGGTTCAGCACCTCTTCGCCCGCATCTCGCAGCCGCCGGGGCAAATCTTCCTCACTATAGGCATTCATCAAAAACCCGATGGTGCCGCAGTTCATGCCATAAACGGGGATATTCAAACTTTGGGTTTGATGCAGGGTTTGCAGCATGAACCCGTCGCCACCCAGCGCCACAATATGGCTGGCATCCTCGGGCGCATGGTTGCCATAGCGTGCGGTCAGCGTGGCCAGCGCGTTTTGCGCCGCATCTGCCCCGCTTGCCAAAAATGCGATCCGTTGTGTCACTGCGTTCTCCCCGCCATTGCGCACAGTCTTGGCCGTCGCCTATGCCAAACTCAACCCCTCGGGCCCGCTTTGCACACCAATCGCGCGAAAAGTTTCCCATCCGAAACAGCAATGTCGCCCAAACATGGCATCGCGGCGGATTCTTACCTTTCTCAATCGCTCAACCTAGACTAAATAACCCCAAACACCCGCCCCCTGATCTGACCAAGGAGACGCCCATGAACGCCCCAAAAACCACCCATCGCGACGCTGGTTTCTTTACCGAAAGCCTCGCCTCGCGGGATGCCGAAGTCTTTGGCGCAATGACGCTGGAACTCGGCCGTCAACGTGATGAGATCGAGCTGATCGCGTCCGAAAACATCGTGTCGCGCGCCGTGATGGAGGCGCAAGGCTCGGTCATGACCAACAAATACGCCGAGGGCTATCCGGGCCGTCGCTATTACGGCGGTTGCCAATATGTCGATATCGCCGAAAATCTGGCGATTGACCGGGCCAAGGAACTGTTTGGTTGTGATTTTGTGAACGTGCAGCCGAACTCGGGCTCTCAGGCCAACCAAGGTGTGTTTCAGGCGCTGATCAAACCAGGCGATACCATCCTGGGCATGTCCTTGGATGCAGGCGGCCACCTGACCCACGGCGCCGCACCAAACCAGTCGGGCAAATGGTTCAACGCGGTACAATACGGCGTAAAGCAAGACACGCTGCTGCCCGATTACGAGCAGATCGAGGCATTGGCGCTGGAACATAAACCTGCAATGATCATCGCTGGCGGCTCGGCCATCCCACGCATCCTCGATCTCGCCCGTTTCCGCGCAATTGCCGATAAGGTGGGTGCCTATTTCCTCGTCGATATGGCGCATTTCGCGGGCCTCGTTGCGGCGGGTCTGTACCCTTCGCCTTTCCCGCACGCGCACGTTGCCACCACGACCACGCATAAAACCCTGCGCGGCCCGCGCGGCGGCATGATCCTGACCAATGACGAAGCCATTTCGAAAAAGGTCAACTCGGCCATTTTCCCAGGCATCCAAGGCGGCCCCTTGATGCATGTGATCGCTGCCAAAGCTGTGGCCTTTGGTGAGGCATTGCGCCCCGAGTTTAAAATCTACCAAGCGCAAGTGATCAAAAACGCCCAAGCGCTGGCTGATCAGTTGATGAAGGGTGGCCTTGGCACTGTTACAGGCGGCACCGACACGCACCTGATGCTGGTCGATCTGCGGCCCAAGGGTGTTAAAGGCAACGCCACCGAAAAGGCCCTTGGCCGTGCGCATATC
Source organism: Pseudorhodobacter sp. W20_MBD10_FR17 (assembly GCF_052119765.1). Lineage (NCBI taxonomy): Bacteria > Pseudomonadati > Pseudomonadota > Alphaproteobacteria > Rhodobacterales > Paracoccaceae > Pseudorhodobacter > Pseudorhodobacter sp. W20_MBD10_FR17. The sequence goes on from NZ_JBGQOQ010000003.1 coordinate 108,187, forward strand.
ACCTGCAACAAAAACGGCATCCCGTTTGATACCGAAAAACCAACCATCACGAGCGGCATCCGCCTCGGCACCCCCGCAGGAACGACGCGTGGCTTTGGCGAGGCAGAGTTCCGCCAAATCGGCGACTGGATTGTCGAAGTGGTTGATGGCCTCGCCGCCAATGGCGAAGACGGAAACGCGGCAGTCGAAGAGGCCGTAAAAGCCAAGGTCGAGGCGCTGTGCAAACAGTTCCCGATCTATCCGGGCCTGTAAGTTACGTAGCGGCGCGAGGGCAACTTCGCGCCGCATCTTCCAAACCGACATCGGGGTCACCGAATTTTCGACGAAAAATCGTAATTGCCTGTTTGGTTCAAAATTGAGAGGCCAGGTGCCCCAACATCACCTTCACAAACAAAACCTAAGCATCGAACGCCGTTTAGGCGATGCCGTCCGCGCACGGCTTCCGGACCCGTTCGGCGAACTGGTAATGTTTGTGTTCAAACAGGCTTGGGCCTGTTTGTTTGGCGGCCTGCTGCTGGCCATTATCATCACGACAAAACTGGCCTGGAACCCCGACTGGGCCTTTCAACGCTACGATTTCCTATTCCTATTTGCCATCGCCACCCAAGCCCTGTTCTTGCGGCTAAAGCTGGAGACATGGGAAGAGGCGCGGGTGATCTTGCTGTTCCACCTCACCGGCACCGCGATGGAATGGTTCAAGGTCCACGCGGGGTCGTGGGGCTACCCCGAGCCGGGACTGTTCAAGCTTATGGGCGTGCCGCTGTTTTCCGGCTTTATGTATGCAAGCGTGGGCAGCTATATCGCCCGCGTGATCCGCATCTTTTCGATGCGTTTCGCGCCCTATCCGCCGCTTTGGATGACGATGCTGCTGGCTGTGGCGATTTACGTCAACTTCTTTGCCCACCACTTTTTGCCCGATATCCGGCTGGGCCTTTTCGCGGCGACGCTGATCCTATACGCCCGCACCCGCGTATGGTTTATAAACACCGAGCATCCGCGCTGGATGCCTATGCCACTGGCGGCGCTGCTGTCCAGTTTTGCGCTTTGGCTGGCCGAGAATGTCGGGACGGCCACGGGAACATGGCTGTATTCCGGTCAAATCCCCAGCAAAACCGTTAGCCTTGCCAAACTCGGATCTTGGTATTTATTGCTGTATGTAGCCTTTGTCACAGTAACGGTGGTCAGCCGCGCGGCACTATCGCCCAAACGTCTGACCGCTACAGAAATCCGCGCCAGACCAAAAAACCCAGCGCCAACGCCGCAACGGCCAAAAGACTGAACAGGATCGAGGTCGAAAGCCCCAACAGCACACCGCGCAGCCTGTGGCCTTTGTTCACCGCATTCAAATGCTTGATGCAAATGTCATAGTTTTCGGCCAAGGTCTCTTGGTTGATCTGCAACAACAGCTTGGGGTTAAAGGATTGCTGTTTCGCCGTTGCGATCTCTTGGGCGGCAAGGCGCACCTTGCGTGGCAAAAGCCGGCCTCCACGGCGCAGTTTATCGTCAAGATCGCGGCCCTTGATATGCAGCCGCTCGGTTAACAAAACGGAAACGCGCTCTGCCATCTGTTGAATTGAAACTGCGCCCATGCGACACTTCCTTTTGATTTCCGGCAGCTTACCCATGCTGCGACCAGTTCACAACCACTCTGGAACTGCAAACGCTCTTGCGCTAAGGCTAAACCATGCTGAACACCGTTTCGTACGCCGCCCAAACCCCGACAGCCCTTCCGCCCTTGCTGATTGTGCATGGATTATTCGGCTCTGCCCGAAACTGGGGCGTGATCGCACGGCGCATGTCAACAGATCGCGATGTGCTGGCGGTTGATATGCGCAATCACGGCGAGAGCCCGCGATTTTCCAGCCACTCCTACCCAGATATGGCCGAAGATCTGGCCGAGGTGATTGCCGCAAATGGGGGGCAGATGGATGTGATGGGCCATTCTATGGGGGGCAAAGCGGCAATGCATCTGGCGCTGACCCATGGTGATATAGTGGGGCGGCTGATCGTTGCAGACATTGCGCCCGTTGCCTATTCGCATGACCAAAGCCGCCATATCCATGCCATGAAAACCCTTGATCTAACCGACCTGACCGCGCGATCCGAAGCGGACGAACGGCTCGCCAAACTGATAGATGACCCCGCGTTGCGGGCCTTTTTTCTGCAATCCCTAGACTTGAAAGCCACGCCACCGCAATGGCGCCTGAACCTTGATGTGCTTGAGGCTGAAATGCCGAAAATCGTGGGCTGGCCCGGTACAGTTGGTGTTTTTGAAAACCCCACACTGTTTTTGTCAGGGGCCGAAAGTACCTATGTGAAACCCGAATACCGCGCCGCCATTCGTGCACTATTCCCTGTCGCCCGCTTTGCCAAATTACCGGGCGCGGGCCACTGGCTCCATGCCGAAAAACCGCGCGAGTTTGAAGACACTATGCGGATATTTTTGGCACGTTAAGCCGTCACCACCTACGATTTCTCGACGAAACGTCGCGATCCACATATCAGCGTTTACGCAAAGACATCCGCTGCATCAGCCCGTCTTTCAGGTAAAACTGATGGTACAGTGCTGCGGCAACATGGCCACCAACCAGAACCAATATGACCGGTTTCAGCCACTCATGCACCTCACCCGCGATCAGCACCTCACCGAACCACGCGGTCAAACCCGAAACACCGGCCAGAACCATCGCAGCATATAGCGCGAGGTGCCCCCAATGCGCGACGCGCGCCATCATCGGGCTGGTCCCAGCGACAGGCGCCACCGCCCCTTGCCGCGCGCGGATGATCAACCGCCAGACCACCAGCACCAAAATTGCAATGCCACCAAAGACATGCACCGCCACCAGCGGGTCAAACGTCACCTCTTGGCCGCGCCGAAACGCCCGCCACGCCGCAGCGATACCGTCATGCAGCACGAACTGCGATACAATCAACAGGGCTACGACCCAATGCAGAATAATCTGGGTTTTGGAATAAGGGTGCATCGCAATCTCTTAAATCTTGGTTTGACAAATATACGCCCCGTCGGCGCATTTCAGGCGCTTCACCCAGTGATTTGTTTGGCGACGAACCAAGTTGCAGGGATCGAGGCCACGAACCCGATTGCAATCGCCACCAGCAACGGGTTCAGCGTGTCATAGCCCATCACAAGCGCCACGATCATCCCCACACCCATCAATGTGGTCGAAATCATCGAAAATAGAATCATCATCAAGCGGGTCATCTTGGCTTCCTTACACATATTACATGTAAAGATTAGAAGATGATTGCCGCCTCCGCCTTGATCTAACGCAAAACGCCCTAGCGTTTGCCGTAATATAGCCCCACCACATGCTCGGCCTCGGCAAAGAACAACCAGCGCGCGGCGAATGCGCCGACCAAATGCACCAGCACCGCCGCCAACATCACGCCCACGCCCCCCACAGCCGCCATCAGCGCTGGCAGCACGGCGGCACAGAGCACCGCAATCACCCGCAGCTTTTGTGCATGTTTGCGGCCAATCACAAAAATCAACTCGCGCAGCAGGTAATTCCCGCCGGTATGGGGTTGTTCAAACACCGAAACCTCGCCCCGCACGCCCAGCCCTGTGGCCGTGCCCATGGTTTGGCCTGCCCGCGCAAACTGCCGGTCGCCGATGTAAAACAGCAGCACCATCACCACCGCGAGCGCCAACAGCAGCACAAAGGCCAGCTCTGCTTGCATTGCCAACAACGCGCCGCCCGCCAGCGTAAACCCCATGAACATCACCGGCGTCAGCCAATGGTGCCAGCGTGGAACCGCCTTAATTTGCGTGTAAATCATCGCCGTGCAAAACACGGTCAACAGCGCCAAAGCCGCCGCCAAACCACGCCACACGAATGGCACGCCAAACCCCAACCAATCGCCCAGCGCAATCGGAGCCAGCGCCAGCAGTGCCAACACAGCAGCCCAACCTTCGCGCGAAAGCCAGCTGCTGCGCCATTGCGAAAACGCCTTTAGCGCGCGCTGCGGGTTGCCCAAATGCGTGGTCGACGCGATCAACCCGCCCACCGCCAAAGCATAGCCTACAGCCCAAGCCCAAAACGCCCAAGCGCCAGTAAGTGGCAAAAACCCCAGCGCCATAAACGCCATAAACCCAAACCCAAGCCCCGACAGAACCGAGAATATGATAACAGACGGTGCCGGATGCATCAGATCTTCCCCAAAATACGGTCAAGCCAACCGGCAAAGCCCGTAGCCTCAATATCCAAAAGTGGTGCCAGTAATGACGCCTCAGACCGCCGGTCTTTGGGACGCGGGGCAAGGTATTTGTTGGTCGGCTTAGTGCCCATATCGGGCATCAGATCAAACCCGCCGCGCTTGGCCGCAAGCTGGCTGACCTTGCTGTCAGGGTCGGCAAAATCGCCAAAATGCCGCGCGCCGGTTGGGCAGGTGCGCACGCAGGCAGGCTCGCGGTCTTCTTCGGGCAGGTTTTCGTTGTAAATGCGGTCAACGCACAGGGTGCATTTTTTCATCACACCGGCCTCGGCATCCATTTCGCGCGCGCCGTAGGGGCAGGCCCAAGCGCACAACCCGCAACCGATGCAATCGCTCTCATTCACCAGAACGATGCCGTCTTCGACCCGTTTATAGCTGGCCCCCGTTGGACACACGGTCACACAGGGCGCATCCTCACAATGCAGGCAAGAGCGCGGAAAGTTGATAACCTGCGCGGCACCCGTTTCAGGCTGTACCTGATAGGAATGCACGCGGTTCAAAAACACGCCCGACGGGTCGGCGCCATAGGCGTCCTGGTCGGTCAAGGGCGCGCCATAGCCCTGATCGTTCCAGCCTTTACAGGCCGTCACACAGGCATGGCAGCCGACACACGTATCAAGGTCAATCGCTAACCCCAGCTTTTTCTCGGTATGTCCCGGAAGGCATGTCATACCTGCACCCCTTTCAAATCCAACGTTGGAAATTGCGGCTGCGCCTCGGTTGGCGCATCCGCCTTTTCCACCCGCACGCGCAAGTCAAACCACGCGGCTTGCCCTGTTACAGGGTCCGAATTGCTCCACCGCATGCCATCGCCTTTTTCTGGCAGCAGTTCCGAAATCAGATGGTTGAGCAAGAACCCCTTGATCGCCTCGGGCGCATCGGCGTCCAGCCCCCACGTGCCCTTGCGTTTGCCAATTGCGTTCCACGTCCAAACCGTGTGTTCATTTAGCGCGGCCATATGCGCGACCGGCACCACGATTTCCCCATTAGGCGAGGTAACGCGCGCCCAATCGCCTTCCTTAAACCCGTTCGCGTTCCAAATTTTCGTTGGCACATACAGCGGGTTATAGCCGTGGATTTGCCGCAACCACGCGTTTTGCGACCCCCACGAATGGTACATCGCCATCGGCCTTTGCGTCAGCGCATGCACGGGGTAATCTACCGCATCATCGCCAAAGGGCGCGTACCAGATCGGCAGCGGGTCCATCGCAATTTTCAACCGTTCGCGGGCAGCCTCGGGCGGCTGACGCTCGCCATGCCCTTCGGCGGCCAGTTGGAATTTGCGCATCGGTTCGGAATAGATCGAAAACAGATACGGCTGCGGCGCATCATAGAGGCCAATTTTCACCGCCCAATCCTGATAGGCCTTATTCCATGGCTTATAAAAATCGGCACCTTCGGGGACATGCGCCTGATAAAACGCACCATTGTCGATATAGCGTTGCAGCTGGTCAGGGTTCGGCGCACCCCGCCCCTCATCATCGCCATTGCCACGAAAGCCCATCAGCGGCCCAACACCGGGGCGGCGCTGGTGATGGGTGATGTAATCAGCATAATCTTTGTACAAAGGCGCACCTTCGGCCGTTACAAACCCCGGCAAGCCCAGCCGCGCCCCGAGGTCGATCAGCACCGATTGAAAGCCACGCACATCACGGTCCGGTTCGACCACTGGCCAACGAATGGAATCCCCTGCCGCATCGGGTTCCGAAATTGGACGGTCCAGCAAGCTAATGCAATCGTGACGTTCCAGATAGGTCGTGTCGGGCAAGATCAGATCGGCATAGGCCACCATTTCAGACGCGTAGGCATCGGAATAGATGATGCGCGGAATGACGTATTCGCCATCCTCGCCCTTATCGGTCAGCATCTCCATCACATGGGCGGTATTCATCGATGAATTCCACGCCATGTTTGCCATGTATAAAAACAACGTATCAATCTTATACGGGTCGCCTGCATGGGCATTGGCGATGACCATATGCATCACGCCATGCGCCGACAGCGGGTTTTCCCACGAAAACGCCTTGTCGATGCGGGCCGGATTGCCCTGCGCGTCAAGGCACAGATGCTCGGGGCCACGCGGGTAACCCAGATGCGGGCCGTCGAGCGGTTTGCCCGGTGTCACCTTGCAATGCGGCGCGGGGTGCGCTTCGGCGGGTTTGGGGTATGGCGGTTTAAAGCGATAGCCGCCGGGGGTTTCCACCGTACCCAAAACCACCTGTAACAGATGCAAGGCACGCGCAGTTTGAAAGCCGTTGGAATGCGCCGAAATCCCACGCATGGCGTGGAAAGACACAGGCCGCCCGATCATTTTGTCATGCTTGTCACCGCGGAAATCCGTCCACGGCTGCGCAATCTCAATCGCCTCGTCAAAGGCAACACGGGCCAGTTCGGCTGCCAATTCGCGGATACGCAAAGCCTCAATCCCGACGCGCGCGGCCACAGCCTCGGGCGCATAGTCGGGTGACAAATACCGCTCGGCCATGTGCTGGAACACGGTGCGGTGGCCCTCATAGGTGGCCCCCAGATCGGGTTTCACACCCACTTGATCAAACGGCACCAACGCGCCGCCTGACATAACCAGCGCCTTACCTTCAGCATCGCGCAGAAACAGGCCTTTTTCCGCGCCTTCATCGGACCGCACCAAAAGCGGCGCGTTAGTAAACCGCGCGAGGTAATCAAGATCCACCTTGCCCGCTGCAAGCAAGCAATGGATCAGCGCCAAGATCAGCAGACCATCGGCCCCCGGCGTCACGCCAAACCAATCATCGGCGATGGCATTGTAACCGCTGCGGATAGGGTTCACGCCAATCACCTTGGCCCCGCGTTCCTTTAGCCGGCCAAGGCCCATCTTGATCGGGTTGCTGTCGTGGTCTTCGGCCACCCCAAACAGGATGAACAGCTTGGTGCGCTCCCAATCCGGTTGGCCAAATTCCCAAAACGCGCCGCCAACGGTATAGATGCCGCCCGCCGCCATATTCACGGAACAAAAGCCGCCATGGGCTGCATAATTCGGGGTGCCATAGTTTTGCGCCCAAAAGCTGGTCAAGCTTTGGCTTTGATCGCGGCCTGTGAAAAACGCCAGTTTCTCGGGTGCAGACTCGCGCAATGGCCCCAGCCATTCGGTGGCAATCCCCAGTGCCTCGTCCCAAGAAATCTCTTCAAACGCGCCCGACCCGCGCGGGCCGACCCGCCGCAGCGGCGCACGCAGCCGCGACGGTGCGTTGACCTGCCGGATGCCGCTGGCCCCCTTGGCGCATAGCACGCCTTTGTTCACCGGATGGGCGCGGTTGCCTTCGATATAGGAAACCTTGCCCGATTTAAGATGCACGTTAATGCCGCAGCGACAGGCGCACATGTAACAGGTGGTCTGGCGCACCTCATCCGAGACTTTTGGCGATGTATCAATTTGCGGCTGTGCCATATCAGGCACCTTTATCCATGACGGCCAAGGCTTCGGCGGCAATCCATGCCTCCTCGGCGGCGGGGATGACCCATGCACCCAACAAAGACTTGGAATCATGTATTATTTCGGCGCCCGTAGCATTGGCCGCCGCATCCGCAATTAGCCCAGTAAAGCCCAAACCCGCCATAATATCCCCCCGCATGTCTGCGTCATTTTCACCGATCCCGCCGGTGAAAGCCAGTGCATCAATGCCCCCCATCGCGGCAATCATGCTGCCCGCGTGGCGCACGGCCCAATAGGCAAAATGCGCGCGGGCAAAGCGGGCCTGCTCGGTATCCATTTGGCCCAGCTCGTGCATATCGGACGCGCCACCAAGGCCGAGCAAACCGCTTTGCTTGTTCAAAATCCGGCTTGCGTCCTCAATGCCATACAGCTCGGCCAAGCGTAGCACGGCGTTGCCGTCAATGCTGCCTGAACGGGTGCCCATGGTCAAACCTTCCAAGGGCGAATAGCCCATCGTGGTGGCCACCGACTTACCGTCTAAAATGGCACAGAGTGACGCGCCATTGCCCAAATGCAGGGCCAACAAACGGCGGGGCAAGCGACCCTTGGCGGCAATCGTCCGGGTCAGGCTGGCATAGGAAATGCCGTGAAAGCCATAGCGGCGAATGCCCAAAGCAGTGACCGCATCCGGCACGGCATAGCGGGTGGCAACCTGCGGTTGGCCCGCGTGAAAGGCGGTATCAAAGCTGACAAATTGCGGCAGATCGGGGGCCAGTGCGGCCAGTGCGCGGATGGCTGCCAAATTGCCGGGGTTGTGCAACGGGGCCAGCGGCACGCAGGCCTCGATGCCTGCCAAAACAGCATCGTCAATTTGGCAAGGTGCCACAAACGCAGTGCCGCCATGCACCACACGGTGCGCCGCTGCCGTAAGGCTGGTCAGATCATGCCCGGCCTGCGCCAATGCCCCAAGGCAGGCGGCAACAGCGGCGCGATGATCAGGGGCAGCAACAGGCCGTTTTTGGCCTGCAAATTTAAGCTGTGCCGCGCCGCCGATTTCGGAAACCGCCCCCGCCGCCTGCTCAACCCCATCCGCAAACACTGCAAATTTGACCGAGGACGACCCCGCGTTTACCACCAGAATCTTGCGCATTTTGCCCCCTTAGATCACAGCCTTTACCAGCCCCAAGATGGCCAAAACCATCAGTAAGGCAATGGCAAAGCGTCGAAACTCCTGCGGCTCGGCGCTTAAAAACTGCCGCCCGCCCAGCCAGATTCCCAGCACCATAAACGGCGCACCCGCGACAACCGTAATGGCCGTATCCATGGTGACCAACTCATGCCACCACAGCAAGGGAAAGGTGAACACATCCAACCCTGCGAAATAGGCGATCAGGGTTGCGCGAAAGGCCCGCGCCCGCATGGTTTGGGCGGTGAAATAGGTCGCCACGGGCAGGCCAGCCATGCCCAAAGCATTGGCCAAACCGGCAAAAGCGCCCACGCTAGTATGCCCCACAGCCCCTTGCACGCGCTGCAATTTCCAGCCGCGCAGCAAAACGCCACACATCGCCAGCACATAAATCGCAACCACAGCCCGCGCGGCATCTACCGGAACTTGGGTTATCAGCCACAGCCCGATGGGGACCCCGACCAACGCCCCCAGCCACAGCCAGCGCACACGGGGCCAATCGACATCAGCCCCCACCCCGCGCCATTGCTGAAACGTCATCAGAAATTCGCAAAAAATCACGACCGGCACAAGGTTAAGGGGGTTGGTCACAAGGCTGCCGCCCGTGACCACCAAAGCCGAAAAGCCAAAGCCGGAATAGCCGCGCACAAAGGCAGCCCCAAACAAGACCACCGCCATAAAGGCGGCGGTCAGATAGGTTAGGTCAAACGGCAGGCTCACCCCTGATCGGCGCCAGCAAGCGGCTGACGGCGCATGTCATCCTTGGAAATTCCGGCCACCGCAACAGGGGCTTTCATCGCGTCACGGCGGAAGGGTTCGCCCAGTTCTTGGTTGATCATCGCCTCGATAAAGGTGGTTTTTCCGGCCTTTTGATCTGCCATCGCTTTGTGCAAAGCGGCGGTCAATTCGTCCATCGTGCGCACGACCACACCTTGCAAACCGCACGCCTGCGCAATGCCCGCATAAGACACCTTTTGGTCAAGTTCGGTGCCGACAAAGTTATCGGAATACCACAGGGTCGTGTTGCGCTTTTCGGCACCCCATTGGTAATTGCGGAAAATAACCATTGTCATCGCGGGCCACTCATCACGGCCAATCGCGGTCATATCATTCATCGAAATGCCGAACGCGCCGTCACCGGCAAAGCCAACAACAGGCAGATCGGGCCGTCCGATTTTCGCACCCATGATCGCGGGAAAGCCATAGCCACAAGGGCCAAACAGGCCGGGTGCCAGGTATTTGCGGCCCTCCTCAAAGGTTGGGTAGGCATTGCCGATCGCGCAGTTGTTGCCGATGTCACTGGAAATAATGGCATCTTTAGGCAGCGCCGACTGAATAGCCCGCCATGCCATGCGCGGGGAAAGCCAATCCGGTTTCGCCGCCCGCGCGCGCTCGTTCCACGTCGTACCCGCGTCATCTTCTTCGTGGTCCATCGAGGACAATTGCTGCATCCACGCCGATTTCGTTTGGGCAATCAGCGCCTTACGATCAGCGCGATCCGCATCCCCTGCTGATGCAGAGAGCTTATCCAAAATAGCTGTGGCCACCTTTTTCGCATCGCCAACAATCCCGACGGTCACCGGTTTGGTCAGGCCAATCCGATCAGGGTTCAGGTCTACCTGAATGATCGCCGCCCCTTTGGGCCAATAGTCGATGCCATAGCCCGGCAAGGTTGAAAACGGGTTCAACCGCGTTCCCAACGCCAAAACAACATCGGCGCGCGAGATCAACTCCATCCCCGCTTTGGACCCGTTATAGCCCAGCGGCCCCGCGAACAACGGGTGGCTGCCCGGAAAGGCGTCATTGTGCTGATAGCCGCAGCAGACCGGCGCATCCAGCCGCTCCGCCAGCGCCATTGACGCGGGGATTGCCCCTGCCAAAACCACACCCGCACCATTCAAAATCACCGGAAACTTAGCGTTTGACAGCAGCTCTGCTGCGCTGGCGATGGCATCCTCGCCACCTGCAGGGCGTTCAAATTCAACGACGCGCGGCAGGTCAATATCGATCACTTGGGTCCAGAAATCACGCGGAATGTTGATCTGGGCCGGGGCCGAGGCCCGCTTGGCCTTAAGGATCACACGGTTCAGCACCTCGGCGATACGGGTCGGGTCGCGCACTTCTTCTTGATAGGCAACCATGTCCTTGAATAGGGACATCTGCTCGACTTCCTGAAACCCCCCCATCCCGATGGTTTTATTCGCAGCCTGCGGCGTGACCAGCAGCAACGGCGTGTGGTTCCAATAGGCGGTTTTCACCGGCGTCACAAAGTTGGTGATGCCCGGCCCGTTTTGGGCCACCATCATGCTCATCTTGCCCGTCGCGCGGGCGTAACCATCCGCCATCATGCCGGCGGTGTATTCATGCGCACAATCCCAAAAGTTAATCCCTGCTTGTGGGAACAAATCCGAGATCGGCATCATCGCCGAACCGATAATGCCAAAGGCATCTTCAATTCCGTGCATTTGCAAGACTTTGACAAAGGCTTCTTCGGTGGTCATCTTCATGGCAAACGCTCCGGTATAGGGGCGGCACGGGGGCCGCGTTGGCGGCAGATTACGCTGGCGGGCCATAGCCGGAATAGGGCCAGTCTTGGGACCTACTTAGGTCCAGATCGGGCAATGGCTGCGGCGATCAGCCCAACGCCTTCTGCAATCCGCCCGACAGGAATGGTCGAATAGGCCAAACGGTAGTAATTGCGCGGCGCGCGGGTGGGGTCAAAAAACACCCGCCCCGGTTCAATCAACACGCCCTGCGCGTGCAATTCCTGTGCCAAAACCTCTGTGTCCACGCCCTCGGGCGCACGCATCCAAAAGCTAGAGCCACCAACGCCCCCCTGCCCTGCAACCTGCAAACCCGCAGCCTCAATCGCCTCAGTCATCGCTTGGCGTCGCCGCTTAAAGGCTTGTTTCATCCGGTTCACCAAGGCGTCATAATGGCCGAGCGAAAGAAAATATGCCGCCGTACGCTGAATATGGCCGGGCGGGTGGCGCAAGGTCAGCGCCCGTAAGGCCCGCGCCTCGCGGATAAAGCCTTGTGGTGCCACGATATACCCCAACCGCAACCCCGGAAAAATCGACTTGGAAAACGAGCCGACATAGATCACCCGCCCCTCTGGGTCCATCGACTTTAAGGCCGGTGAAACCGCCTTCAAGAACGACATCTCAAATTCGTAGTCATCCTCGACAATCACGAAATCCTGCGCACTTGCCGCCTCTAACAGCGCCTTACGCCGTGCCATCGGCATCGTCGCATTGGTCGGGCAATGATGGCTGGCCGTGGTAAACACCACGTTAACGCCTTGCGGCAGCGCCTCGGGCGGCAAGCCGTCGGCATCAACATCAACCCAGTCAATATCGGCACCGGTTTGTGCCAAAATCCCCCGCATGCTGGGGTAACACGGGTTTTCAAGCACTACACGCACCCCCGGCCGCGTCAAAACCTGCCCTGCAAGCCAAAGCGCATTCTGCGCGCCCATGGTCAGCAACACTTCGGCGCCGGTTGCCTCGATACCCCGACGCGGCAAAATGTTGCGCAGGATATATTCGATCAACAACGGGTCATCGCGGTCATAGTAATCCGAAGTCAGCGCGTCAAAATCACGCTTGCCCAATGCACGAAGCGCACATTGCCGCCAGTTTTGATGGTCAAACAGGCTGGCATCGGCTTGGCCGTAAATAAACGGATAGCGAAACTTGGCCCAATCTTCGGGCCGCTTTAGATGCTCGGCCTTGGAAAACCGATGGCCCGTCAGCGTGCCGTAATCCACCCCCTCAATCGGCGGGCGCGACCCCTTTTCAAACGCAGGCTGCACCGGCGCGTTTTCAGAAACATAATACCCAGACCGGCCCTGCGATGTAAGGTAATCTGACGCAACCAGATCCGTATAGGCAAGCGTCACCGTAATCCGGCTTAGGCCCAAATGCGCGGCCAAGCCACGGCTCGACGGCATCTTGTCACCCACCCGAAACCGCCCCGCCACAATGCCCTCGGCCACCAATTGGCGAATGCGTTGCTGCAACGTGCCTTGCAGATTGCCATGCAAAAAAAACGCTTCGGGGGGGATCGCCATACTGGCCTCACTTCAGAATAAATCTGGACTTATAGCGCCCAGCCCCTGCACCAAAGTCAAGCCTGCCGATTTCATCTTGGCCCAAATACCTAGCACCCTCGGCTACCAGAAATGGCGCCAAACCATCTGCCAAATCGCAGCACCATACCCCAATATACAAAAAGCTCGGCCCAACGTGAAATTGGGCCGAGCACTCAGTCTCTGAATCAAAACCCAGCGATCTTAGGAAAATTCGCGCGTCAACGCCTTATCAATCGCGTCCGTGATCGCATCGATATCATCCGCCGTCGCCACCAAAGCTGGTGCCATGCACAACGTGTTGTTCATGCCCGGCAAGCTGCGCGCCGTCATGCCAATGATAACGCCCTGCGCCGCACAATCGGCAACCACTGCCGCGATCCGCTTTTCCTCGGCTGGCTCTTTGGTGTCACGATCGGCCACCAATTCGGCACCACAAAACAGCCCTTTGCCGCGCACATCGCCAATCACGCGGTGTTTGTCCATCAGGTTGTGCAAGTTGCCCAAAAGGCGTTTTTCCATGCGCAGCGTGTTGCCTAGCAGGTCTTCATCTTCCAGAATCCGCAGGTTTTCCAGCGCAGCCGCAGGCCCTGCCGTGCAGCCTCCAAAGGTCGAAATATCGCGGAAATAGCTAAGGTGATCACTGGGGTCATCCTTGAACTGGTCAAAAACCGCCTCGGTGGTCACCATGCACGAAATCGCCGCATAGCCCGAGGCCACACCTTTCGCCAAGGTTACGAAGTCCGGCTTGATGCCATAGTTCTGATAGCCAAACCATGTTCCCGTGCGGCCCATGCCGCAAACGACCTCATCGATATGCAGCAAAATATTGTACTTTTTGCAGATCTCTTGCACCCGCTCCCAATAGCCCGCCGGTGGCACGATCACGCCGCCACCCGCTGTCATCGGCTCTAGGCACAGGCCACCCACGGTATCGGGGCCTTCACGCAGAATGACCTCTTCAATCGCATTCGCGGCCCGCTCGCCATAGTTTTCCACATCCCACTGCTTGCGGTATTCAAGGCAATGCGGCACCTCAACAAAACCCGGCGCAAAGGGGCCGTACTGGGCGTTGCGTTCGGATTGCCCACCCGCCGACATCGTCGCCAAGGTTGACCCATGGTAATCACGATTGCGGTACAAGATTTTGTATTTCTTGCCACCGTGATGGCGGGCCGAGATTTGGCGGATCATTTTGAACGCCTTCTCATTCGCCTCGGACCCAGAGGATGCATAATAAACCCGGCTCATCCCCGGCATCTTGGCGATCAACTTTTCGGCAAAAACTGCGCTTGGCACGGTGCCCGTTGCGCCGCCGTAAAAGTTCATCTTCAGCACTTGGTCATACATCGCCTTGGCAATGCTTTCGCGGCCAAATCCCACGTTCACCGTCCACACGCCACCCGACACGGCGTCGATATATTCTTTGCCCTTGGCATCCCAAACCCGCAGGCCTTTGCCTTCGACGATGATGCGCGGATCATTGGTTTCAAACGGTTTATGCTGCACCAAGTGGTGCCACATATGGGCGCGGTCGGCCTCAATTACGCCCGACATATCGTTGCCACGGGTCATGGTTTCCATAGTAACACCTTTTGCGAAACGCGGGCAGGCCACAGCCGCCCAGCAGGGAATGATGATATCATCTCACCCCAAGTGTCGCGCTTTGCCAAGCCCCCGCGTAGGGCCAGTTTCGTTGCAAATTTAAGGCCAGTTCTGCACTACCAGCCGATCAAAAACAGGGTTATTGCCGGAAACGCCACCAAAAGCGCCACGCGCAACAGGTCGGACATCACAAAAAACAGCACGGCTTTATAGGTTTCGGCTACGGGGGTATCGCGGTCCATCGTGTTGATAATAAACAGGTTCATCCCAACCGGCGGCGTAATCAGCCCGACTTCTACCACGATCAGCACCAAAATCCCGAACCAGATTGCCACCTGCTCGGTATTGATCCGCGCCAAAGCCCCCGCATTTACCCCGCGCAGCCCCAACGCCGCGATTTGATCACGCGACAGCTCGGCCCCATGGGCCAAGACAGCCTGCACGCTTTGCGCCATATCCGGGGCCAAAGTGATGCCGTTGGCCAGCGCCTCGAATGCGCGGGCGGCATGTAGGTCGGCCATAGAAACAAACGCGAAATCAAGACCTTGTACCACAGGCCAGAAAATCGGAATGGTCAACAAGATCATCGAAAGGCTGTCCATCACACAGCCAAGCAGCAAGTAAAACACCAAGATCAGAATCAGCACCAGCCACGGGTTAAAACCTTGATGTCCCACCCAAAGTGCTGCCTCTTGCGGCACTTGGGTCAGGGCCAGAAAGCCGTTGTAAAATGCCGCCCCCAGCACGATGAAAAAGATCATCGCAGTGGATTTTGCTGTGGTATAAAAGCTCTCGGTCAGTGTGGCACGGGTCAACCCGCCCTCCAGCCATGCGATCAGCCCTGTGCCAAAGGCACCCACGGCGGCACCTTCGGTCGGGGTAAAAATGCCGCCATAAATGCCGCCAACCACAGCGGTAAACACCAGCAACACCGGCCAAACATTCATTAACGCCGCCATCCGCGCGGCAAAGCCCACGCGAGGCCGCAAACCCGCCGCCGCCGGATAAATTCGCACATAAATGGAAATCACCAGCACATAGCCCAGCGCCGCCAGCAAGCCCGGAACAAAGGCCGCAAGAAACAGTTTGGCGATGTTTTGTTCGGTCAAAATCGCATAGATCACCAGCACAATGGATGGCGGAATCAGAATGCCCAGCGTGCCACCCGCTGCCAAAACCGCCGTAGAAAGCCCGCCCGCGTAACCATGCGCGCGCAGTTCTGGCAAAGCGACCCGCCCCATCGTCGCCGCAGTGGCCAGTGACGACCCGCAGATCGCGCCGAACCCCGCGCAGGCCCCTATCGCCGCCATCGCCACCCCACCGCGCCGATGCCCCAGCCAGCTTTCTGCCGCTTTGAACAAGGCCTGCGACATGCCGCCAAGGGTTGCGAATTGGCCCATCAACAAGAACATCGGCACGATGGACAGGGAATAGCTGGAAAAACTGGTAAAGCTTTCGGATTTCAGCCGTGCAAGCGCCATACTTGGCCCGCCACCGACCAATGACAGGCCGACAAAACCCGCCAGAAACATCGCCAGCCCAATCGGCACGCGCAGAAAAATAAGCGCCAGCAAGGCCGGAAAGGACCACAGGCCAATTGCCAAATCGGTCATGTCTCTGCCCCAAGGATATCGCGGTTCTGCACCGCCTCGGCCACCCGCAGGCAAGCCATGTAAACGCCCACCACAGCCGCCGCCACCGCCCCTGTCAGCGACAGTGCATAGGCCCACCACAGCGGAAATTGCAGCAAAAACGTGGTCTGCCCCGTGCCCAGTTTACTGAGCGTGCCCGCTGCCAATTGCGCGGCGATCAACACCAGAACGGCGGCAAAAACCACCTCGGTCACGGCCTGCAAAATGCGGGCCGCACGCGCGGGCAGCCGATTGGTAAACACATCCACCGAGGCATGGCCGCCCGTCATTTGGCACAGCGGCATAAAGGCGAAAATGGCAAAGGCAATGCCGGCCTCGATCAGCTCATAGTCGCCTTTAACCACGCCCACGCCCGCATCCAACAGCCACTGTGCAGGCGCGGCCATAATGCCCGCAGCCTGCATTGCGTGCAGCAGCTCATTCGCCTTGCGCCCTACGATCGAGGCACAGGTCATAACTATCAGGCCCACCAGCATTAGCCCGCCTAAATAGGCGAAAGCCTTTGAAGACATTAGAAAAAACCTGTGCATATCCGGTTAATTGGTGGCCGTGTACTCGGCCATCAGCGCCCGCGCCTCATCAATCAAGGCTTGGCCGTCGATACCCTTTGTCTGCATTTCGGCCACCCAATCGGCATAGATCGGGGCGACCAGCGGCAGCCAATTTGCCTCGGAATCGGCCTTGGATATGGTCACAATCTTGTTGCCAAGATCCAGCGCAATTTGCCGCGCCGGTGCATCGGCATCAGACTGAACGCCGCCTGCGTGCACCGAAAAATCCAAGCCTGAATTGCGGTCGATCACGGCCTTCAGGTCATCGGACAAGCTATCATAAACCCCTTTGTTCATCGCTAAAACAAAGGTGATGTTATAGAGTGCTGCGCCTTCAAACTCGGTGTGATTGTGCACCAACTCCGGCACTTTCAGCGACTCTGTCACTTCCCACGGAATGGTCGCGCCATCGATCACGCCTTTGGACAGCGCCTCGGGGATGCTCGGCACCGGCATGCCCACAGGCTCGGCGCCCAAACGCTCTAGCAGCAGGTTCACCATGCGCGAGGCGCCGCGAATTTTCATGCCTTGCAAATCGGCGGGGGTTTCGACCGGATCAGCGGTGTGAAACACCCCCGGCCCATGAACCCAAGTGCCCAAAACATGCACGTCCTTGAACTCGGTGTCCTTCATATGCGCGTCAAACAGCTTCCAATAGGCATAAGAGGCGGCGCGCGCATCCGTGACCATAAAGGGCAGTTCCAGCACTTCGGTCGATGGGAAACGCCCCGGCGTATAGCCGACCACCGTCCAGATCACATCAGCCACGCCGTCAATCGCCTGGTCGATCAGCTCGGGCGGGGTGCCGCCCAGTTGCATCGAGGGAAAGCGGTCAATCTTGATCCGGCCACCGCTGTCTTTTTCGACAGCATCCGCCCAGACATCCAAAATCAGCTTGGGCACATTGGCCTGCGCGGGCAAGAATTGATGGAGGCGTAGCGTCACCTCTTGGGCCATGGCGCCCGTGGCCATCACCGCCGCAAACGCGCCACCGAGCGCTGCCAAAACTGTTCTACGATTGGTCATTTGATCCCCCAAAGCCTGCGCAATCTGTGCAAACCTAATGCCACGATTTCAGAACTTTAAAAAGCCCCTATGACCTAGCCAGCGGCGCTGCAAAGTGGACTGTATGAGCAAATACAGTCAACATGATGAGCTAATTCCGTCAACAACCTAGCCTGATACGACATGCTCGCATCTGTACAAATACCACAATGAGGGTTGTGACCCCCAAAGCCCAGCCATACGCGGCTGCATGCCCCATGATGGCGCCATGCTGCTGGTTCCCGTGCAGGTCGGCAAGACGGGGCAAAAATCACCCACCCTGCGGTTGCTGCGCCACCCCCAACCCGTTAGGCTATCCCCAAGCAGGAGGAAAAGATGACCCTAACAGTATATCTCGCCGGTGAAATTCATAGCGCGTGGCGTGCCGAAGTGATGGCAGGCTGCACCGATCTTGACATCACCTTTACTGCGCCGGTCACCGACCATGACGCCTCGGATGATTGTGGCGTGGCCATCATGGGGGCAGAAAGCGCCAACTTTTGGCACGATCACAAAGGGGCAAAGCTTAACGCAATCCGGACACGCCTTGCGATATCGCAGGCCGATATTGTCGTGGTACGGTTTGGCGAGAAGTATAAACAATGGAACGCCGCCTTTGATGCGGGCCAAGCTGCTGCCTTGGGCAAGTCGCTGATCGTCATGCACCAGCCCGAACATCAGCACGCGCTAAAAGAGATCGACGCCGCCGCCCTTGCTGTGGTCGAAACCGCCGGGCAAGTCGCAAATATCCTGCGCTATACGCTGACAGGCACACTGCCACGCTAAATAATGTTCTTGCCCGAGTTTTCCCCGACAACCCGTGTTTTCACCCTTGCCCACGCCCGCCTGCGTTGTTAAATGGTCTGCGTTGGAGGCGTGGCTGAGAGGCCGAAAGCACTCGGTTGCTAACTGAGCGTACGGGAGACCGTACCGTGGGTTCGAATCCCACCGCCTCCGCCACCTTACCTTTTCTGTCAGTTTGAGCAGGTCGCCTTAGGCGGCCTTTTTGCTTTATTTCATTGGCCTTTCCTGCACTTTTTGATTGTACTGGATTTCTTTCGATTTGCCCCGTATGCTTTTCTTGAGTGGTATGAATTGTGGTATGAACTATGGCCCTGACTGGTAAGCTGACAAAGAAGCTGGTGGAGAATCTGGGCGCTGGGCGGCATGGCGATGGCGGCGGTTTATATCTGGTGGTTGATCCATCGGGCGCGCGGCGCTGGATCGTGCGGGTGGTGGTCAAAGGACAGCGAAACCTCAAAGGGGCTCCGTTGCGGACTGACTTCGGCTTGGGTGGTGCCGATGTTGTCACGCTGAACCAAGCACGGGAAAGAGCGCTGGAATACCGCCGCATGGCGAAGGCGGGTTTGAACCCTCGTTTCAATGCCCGCCGCGAGATACCCACATTTGAGGAAGTCGCTGGGCAAGTTCATATCGACCGGATGCCAACGTGGAAAAACGGCAAGCATGGCGCACAATGGATCAACACCTTGCGCGACTATGCCTTTCCCAAAATCGGGCGGATGCCAATTGATAGCATTGGCCAGCCTGAGGTGCTGATGTGCCTGTCGCCAATCTGGACCGATAAGCATGAAACCGCGCGGCGTTTGTCGCAACGGATCAAGATCGTGCTGGACGTGGCTAAGTCGAAAGGCTTTCGGTCGGGTGAAAACCCCGTAACCGCGATCCATGATGCCCAAGTCTTGCCCAAGGTCAAAGCCAAGCCAAAGCACCATAGCGCGATGGCATGGGCCGATGTGCCAGCCTTCTATGCTGACCTGAAAACCCGTGATGCGATGGCCGCAAAAGCGCTGATGTTCACCTGCCTAACAGGATCACGCACGGGCGAGGTTTTGGGAATGCAATGGGGCGAGGTTGATTTTGACGCAAGGTTGTGGACCTGCCCAGCGGATCGGATGAAGGGTGGCGTGGTGCATAGGGTGCCGTTGACTGATGAAATGATGGCGATCATCGAACCCTTGCGTGCGATGCAATCGCAATATGTATTTGAAGGCCAAAAGCGGCACAAGCCTTTGTCTAACATGGCCATGCTGATGCTATTGCGCCGGATGCAGGTCGAAGGCGTCACGGTACATGGGTTCAGGTCTACCTTCCGTGATTGGGCCTCTGAGGCGGCAAACGCGCCGCGCGAAGTTGCGGAAATGAGCTTGGCGCATAAGGTGGGCAATGATGTAGAGCGCGCCTATGCGCGCTCAGACTTGCTGGACAAGCGGCGGTTGCTGATGGCGCGGTGGTCAGGGTTTGTGTGTGGGACTGATGCGAAAGTGGTAAAGGTCACGTTTGGCGGCGAGGGTGTGGGGCAAATGTAATGCAATAAGGTCGTGCTTTTGACGGGTTATGGTTTGACTAACGTTGATACGTTCGCAACGATCTGAGCAGCTGAATACAAGAAGGGTTAGCAAGAGGCACCTTAATGACGCAAGATGAAAAAATTGACCGCCTTAACCATCTTGCGGACAAGATTTCTGGCGCATCTGAGCCAAACTTTGTCGGGGGAGAAAGCGCACCATTCGACATTAAGCAAGTCAACCTGCATGAAAGCAAAAAGGAGTTCCTTGAGGAGCTTCAGACAGTCAGCGGAATGGTTGATCACTTGAATGGTGTTTTGACTTTGCTTGGTGAAACGCCAGATGATGCAGGCTATCCGAAAGCCGCCATGCTCCAAAGGGTGCAGGTTGCGGTGGACGGTTCGGTTCGCCATAGGCTTCGTAAAAAGAAACTTCGCGGCGCAACCGCAAACGATCTGGTTGTCCAAAATTTTCGCGAGACAGGCTTCTTTCAAAATTCGTTGAGTATATTTGCGGATATGGCTTTTGCTTACCAGCAACGGCTTGAGGAGTTGCAGGACCAGGAAAAGCAGTTTTGGAACTTGAAAAATCGTGCGCCAAACCACCATGCGAGAACCATAGCATTGCGTTTTGCAAGGTTTTACGCGCGTCAGACGCGCAAGCGGCCTACGTTCGGTACGTCAAGCCTTGGCGGGCATCCCTCAACTGATTTTGGGCGCTACTTGGAAGAAGTATTTGAAATCCTTAAAATCCAAGCAAACCTGCGTGGAACGGCGACTTGGGCCCTAAAACAATTAACGGAATCAGATATCGTGCTTTTCGGCGTTGGCAGGTCAATTTTTGTATTGGGAGCGCCTGATGAAGAAAAAGATCAAATCCTAGGTGGTATTGGGATTGAAGCGGGTGTTCCCATGCCGAGGCTCTACCTCGACAATGACCGGACGCTTTACAAATGGTTGACCTATGCGGGGCGCTTTGACGAAAAAACGGTCGATGGCCATCTCTCGGCGATCCGCTATTGCGAGGAAATCTGTGGGGGCAAGCGGTTTGAACACTACACGGTCGAGGACGCCGCACGGGTGCGCGATGATCTAAAGCGGCGGGTGCGCAAGGAGGAAGATGACAGTCTTTCCACATCGACGGTGAAACACCGCGCCTCGCATCTCGTCTCATTCTTCGAATGGTGCCTAAAGCAGGACGGCTTTTCACGGCTGCCCAAAGACCTAACGGCCTATTTCCAGTTGCCAAAGGCGGCATTTGCCGCAGCCCCGGCACGCGCGTTGCGGGCTTTTCCGACAATCGACGAGGCAGAAACCTTGTTGTTGGCGATGCCCTCAACGTCTCTTTCTGATCGGCGGGCGCGGGCGATCTTTGCCATCGCCTTTCTTGGCGCACTTCGCGCGGATACCGTTATCTCATTGCGCCTGAAACATGTGGATGTGGCTAAGCAACGGATCATTCAGGATGGCACGACGCTGCGTTCCAAGAACGGCAAAAACGCCAATATCTCATGGTTTCCAATACCGCCCCGCTTTGCTGAGGAAGTTGCGCGGTGGTGCGAAACCTTGCGCGAAATCGGCTATCACGATGACGACGCGCTGTTTCCAAGCATCGAAAACCTGTTTGCTCATGGCCTCTCGGCGGCACCGGAGCGAAAAAAAATTCCTGTCATGCTTACCAAACACGCAGTCTCGGAAGCCTTCGCCATTGCGTGCCGAAATGCGCTTCAAAGCTACTCGCCACACAGCGCAAAACACACTATCGGCTCTTTGCGCGACGAAAAGCACCTGACCCATGCGCAGCGACGGGCTTGGTCGGAGAACATGGGGCACGAAAGCGAACGCGTCACCGAGACACATTACGCGAAGTTCACTGACGCCCAGCGGGCGGAGACCTTGGCAAGCATCGCCAAAGGAAATGTGACCTTGGTCATGAGCCTTTCCGACGAGAAAAAACTTAAAATTATGGATGGATTGCTGGGTGGATTGCTGGAGGGGTTCTGCGAGCAGTGATCACTAGACCGTGTTGACAAAAGGGTTTCACAAGGCGTGCTGAACGTGATTCGCGGCCTATGCTGGCGGGTCCACGAGAATCTTCGAGTTCTCTTGGGTCCGTTACCCCAATAACTCGCTACAGTGATATCCGAACTTTGCGCCAAAAGGCCATACGTGGCCCCCTAATGAATTAGGGTCGCTCCAAGGGGCCACTCAAGGCCTATTGACAAGAATCGCCGCAAAAGGCCATATATGACCGACACTAGCAAATTATCTGGAGTAATCGGCATCTTGCGGCCTTTAGATTAAAATGGCGACATCTACACAAATCGAACAAGAAATCGGGCAACGTCTCGCGCGCTTGCGCCTCGCGCGTAACGTGACCCAAGCTGACCTAGCCGAGAAGGCGGGCATCGGAGTACGCACCCTGCGCCGCCTTGAAGCAGGGGACCCTTCGACCCTAGACACCTTTCTTCGCGTCACCACCGCGCTCGATCTAGAAGAGGCAATACTCTCTGCGTTACCAGAGGGAGACATCAGGCCAATTGAACGCGTCTCGCAGAAGGGGAAGGAGCGCAGGAGAGCGAGTCCTGTATCGGAACGCTCCAGAAAATCAACATGGACCTGGGGTGATGACGTAGATGACTGATGCGAGCATAGTACTGTGGGGTCGGCGCATCGGTGCTGTGAGTTGGGATGAGGCACGCGCACTCGGCATCTTTCAATACGATCCGGCCTTTGTGGGCGCGGGTATTGAGGTCGCGCCCCTGAAAATGCCAGCTCGGGAAGCACCCTACGAGTTTCCCGCCCTTCCAAAAGAAACGTTCAAAGGGTTACCCGGCATGCTGGCCGACGCGTTGCCGGACAAGTTCGGCAACCGGCTGATTGATGCGTGGCTTGCGGAAACGGGGCGAAGCGTGGACCGGTTCAGCCCCGTGGATCGGCTTTGTTACATCGGTAACCGCGGGATCGGGGCACTGGAGTTTGAGCCGACGGTCCGCAAGGCGACCCGGTCCAAAAAACTCGAAGTGGCCCAGCTGGTGGATTTGGCCAACAGGGTATTAAGCGAGCGCGAGAACCTTGCAGGTAGGCTTGGGGGTGAAGACGACGCCGACGCGCTGGAAGATATCTTGAGCGTCGGGACCTCGGCGGGTGGCGCGCGTGCCAAGGCTGTACTCGCCTGGAACCGAGACACCGGGGAGTTCAGGTCAGGGCAAGTCAAAGTCGACGAGGGGTACGAGCATTGGCTCTTGAAGTTCGACGGAGTGTCCAACAACCGCGACAAAGAGCTCGCCGACCCGCAAGGCTTCGGAAAGATCGAGTACGCGTATTACCTGATGGCGACCGAAGCGGGCATCGACATGTCGGAATGCAGACTTCACCGCGAGGGCGGCCGGAGTCACTTCATGACACGTCGGTTCGACCGGGACGAACGCGGGCGAAAGCGCCACATGCAATCGCTAGGCGCGATGCAGCACTTCGATTTCAACGACCCGGCATCTTATTCCTACGAGCAGGCCGTCTTGACAATCAGGGATCTTGGGCTCGGGTTGGATGTCGTAGAACAGCAATACAAGCGTGCGGTCTTCAACGTTGTCGCCCGCAACCAGGATGACCACGTCAAGAATATCTCCTTCCTCATGGACCGCTCCGGAGCCTGGCGACTGTCTCCCGCCTATGACATGGCCTATTCCTACAATCCTTCTGGCTCATGGACCCGTGATCACCAGATGAGCTTGGCGGGAAAGCGAAACGATTTTACCCATGGCGACCTCATGGTATTTGCTTCGAACGTGGGGCTGAAATCCAACAAGGCGAACCAGGCGAAGAAAAAGATCAAATCCTAGGTGGTATTGGGATTGAAGCGGGTGTTCCCATGCCGAGGCTCTACCTCGACAATGACCGGACGCTTTACAAATGGTTGACCTATGCGGGGCGCTTTGACGAAAAAACGGTCGATGGCCATCTCTCGGCGATCCGCTATTGCGAGGAAATCTGTGGGGGCAAGCGGTTTGAACACTACACGGTCGAGGACGCCGCACGGGTGCGCGATGATCTAAAGCGGCGGGTGCGCAAGGAGGAAGATGACAGTCTTTCCACATCGACGGTGAAACACCGCGCCTCGCATCTCGTCTCATTCTTCGAATGGTGCCTAAAGCAGGACGGCTTTTCACGGCTGCCCAAAGACCTAACGGCCTATTTCCAGTTGCCAAAGGCGGCATTTGCCGCAGCCCCGGCACGCGCGTTGCGGGCTTTTCCGACAATCGACGAGGCAGAAACCTTGTTGTTGGCGATGCCCTCAACGTCTCTTTCTGATCGGCGGGCGCGGGCGATCTTTGCCATCGCCTTTCTTGGCGCACTTCGCGCGGATACCGTTATCTCATTGCGCCTGAAACATGTGGATGTGGCTAAGCAACGGATCATTCAGGATGGCACGACGCTGCGTTCCAAGAACGGCAAAAACGCCAATATCTCATGGTTTCCAATACCGCCCCGCTTTGCTGAGGAAGTTGCGCGGTGGTGCGAAACCTTGCGCGAAATCGGCTATCACGATGACGACGCGCTGTTTCCAAGCATCGAAAACCTGTTTGCTCATGGCCTCTCGGCGGCACCGGAGCGAAAAAAAATTCCTGTCATGCTTACCAAACACGCAGTCTCGGAAGCCTTCGCCATTGCGTGCCGAAATGCGCTTCAAAGCTACTCGCCACACAGCGCAAAACACACTATCGGCTCTTTGCGCGACGAAAAGCACCTGACCCATGCGCAGCGACGGGCTTGGTCGGAGAACATGGGGCACGAAAGCGAACGCGTCACCGAGACACATTACGCGAAGTTCACTGACGCCCAGCGGGCGGAGACCTTGGCAAGCATCGCCAAAGGAAATGTGACCTTGGTCATGAGCCTTTCCGACGAGAAAAAACTTAAAATTATGGATGGATTGCTGGGTGGATTGCTGGAGGGGTTCTGCGAGCAGTGATCACTAGACCGTGTTGACAAAAGGGTTTCACAAGGCGTGCTGAACGTGATTCGCGGCCTATGCTGGCGGGTCCACGAGAATCTTCGAGTTCTCTTGGGTCCGTTACCCCAATAACTCGCTACAGTGATATCCGAACTTTGCGCCAAAAGGCCATACGTGGCCCCCTAATGAATTAGGGTCGCTCCAAGGGGCCACTCAAGGCCTATTGACAAGAATCGCCGCAAAAGGCCATATATGACCGACACTAGCAAATTATCTGGAGTAATCGGCATCTTGCGGCCTTTAGATTAAAATGGCGACATCTACACAAATCGAACAAGAAATCGGGCAACGTCTCGCGCGCTTGCGCCTCGCGCGTAACGTGACCCAAGCTGACCTAGCCGAGAAGGCGGGCATCGGAGTACGCACCCTGCGCCGCCTTGAAGCAGGGGACCCTTCGACCCTAGACACCTTTCTTCGCGTCACCACCGCGCTCGATCTAGAAGAGGCAATACTCTCTGCGTTACCAGAGGGAGACATCAGGCCAATTGAACGCGTCTCGCAGAAGGGGAAGGAGCGCAGGAGAGCGAGTCCTGTATCGGAACGCTCCAGAAAATCAACATGGACCTGGGGTGATGACGTAGATGACTGATGCGAGCATAGTACTGTGGGGTCGGCGCATCGGTGCTGTGAGTTGGGATGAGGCACGCGCACTCGGCATCTTTCAATACGATCCGGCCTTTGTGGGCGCGGGTATTGAGGTCGCGCCCCTGAAAATGCCAGCTCGGGAAGCACCCTACGAGTTTCCCGCCCTTCCAAAAGAAACGTTCAAAGGGTTACCCGGCATGCTGGCCGACGCGTTGCCGGACAAGTTCGGCAACCGGCTGATTGATGCGTGGCTTGCGGAAACGGGGCGAAGCGTGGACCGGTTCAGCCCCGTGGATCGGCTTTGTTACATCGGTAACCGCGGGATCGGGGCACTGGAGTTTGAGCCGACGGTCCGCAAGGCGACCCGGTCCAAAAAACTCGAAGTGGCCCAGCTGGTGGATTTGGCCAACAGGGTATTAAGCGAGCGCGAGAACCTTGCAGGTAGGCTTGGGGGTGAAGACGACGCCGACGCGCTGGAAGATATCTTGAGCGTCGGGACCTCGGCGGGTGGCGCGCGTGCCAAGGCTGTACTCGCCTGGAACCGAGACACCGGGGAGTTCAGGTCAGGGCAAGTCAAAGTCGACGAGGGGTACGAGCATTGGCTCTTGAAGTTCGACGGAGTGTCCAACAACCGCGACAAAGAGCTCGCCGACCCGCAAGGCTTCGGAAAGATCGAGTACGCGTATTACCTGATGGCGACCGAAGCGGGCATCGACATGTCGGAATGCAGACTTCACCGCGAGGGCGGCCGGAGTCACTTCATGACACGTCGGTTCGACCGGGACGAACGCGGGCGAAAGCGCCACATGCAATCGCTAGGCGCGATGCAGCACTTCGATTTCAACGACCCGGCATCTTATTCCTACGAGCAGGCCGTCTTGACAATCAGGGATCTTGGGCTCGGGTTGGATGTCGTAGAACAGCAATACAAGCGTGCGGTCTTCAACGTTGTCGCCCGCAACCAGGATGACCACGTCAAGAATATCTCCTTCCTCATGGACCGCTCCGGAGCCTGGCGACTGTCTCCCGCCTATGACATGGCCTATTCCTACAATCCTTCTGGCTCATGGACCCGTGATCACCAGATGAGCTTGGCGGGAAAGCGAAACGATTTTACCCATGGCGACCTCATGGTATTTGCTTCGAACGTGGGGCTGAAATCCAACAAGGCGAACCAGGCAATCGAGGACATCGTGGACGCGGTCGCGAAGTGGCAAGAGTTCGCTGAGCAGGCGGGTGTCGAGCATTCTGATATGAACCGCATCGAGAAAACCTTTCGCATGAATTTGCGTGGCTAGTGGCGCAAGGTTGCCCGATACCGGTTGCCCTGGAATCCGTCATAGATCATGTTTTCCATCGCGCGAGGTTGCTGCGCGTTAGAAATGATGTCCGGCCTCGCCGAACCCGTTGTGAGCATTGCGTCGCTCGCCGCCTACCGGTCACCATAGCGGCCCAACTTATCGTGACCGGATAAGACGAAAAGGCTGGCGTCTTGCTCATTGAGAGTTGCCGTCAATTTTCACCACGTGGGTCATAGAGACTGCGGATGCTATTTCTCCCTCGTTCGTCCCGGCTTGATGTTCTTGGCCCCTCCTGCCCTTTGGTAAGGACCGCGCCCTACTCGGTCGGCTGCTCGCAGCCGCCCTCCCCGAGCTGAAACGCCGCCTCTCGACAAGCTGCAGAACGCCCGCCGCGTCGCCACCCGCTATGACAAGACCGCCGGGAACTTCCTTGGCTTCATCGACACCACATCTATCCGCCTATGGCTCCGCCAATTGTCAACATGGCCTAAGAAAAGACCGTCGAGGCGTCACATCAAATTGGAATCACGCCGACGCTTCGAAGTTTGGACTTTGACAAATATCTGGAGATAGCGTCATGATACTGCATAAACTGAAACCGAAAGGACAGATTTCGTAAGACACGATTGAAACGCTTCCAAAACAATGTAGTAACCGATGAATAATTGGGCTCCACCTAGCGCTCGCCACCTGCTTTTGCAATTCTTGGATGTCTTTTTTTGGCAGGCTTCACAATGACAGCCCGACCCGACCCGCTCCCCATCTTTGCGATTATCTTGCTGCCGTGACCCTTCATCTCCAATTGCGCCAGGATCGGAATGCGCAGTATTTCCTGGAGACGGCTGGCCGAATAGACCAACCACCACTATGAAAGAACAACAATGATTACAGGCGCAATCAAATCCCAGGTCGATCAAATCTGGAATGCTTTTTGGTCGGGCGGCGTGTCCAATCCGCTATCAGTGATCGAACAAATCACCTACCTCTTGTTCATCAAGCGCCTAGACGAAATCCACACCCGCGAGGAGGCCAAGGCCACGACCCTGAAACGTCCAATGGAACGGCTCATCTTTCCTGAGGGCACCTTTCGCTACAAGGTGAACGACGATCCGCAGGATGATACCTATATCGACCGGCCCTATGACGATTTGCGCTGGCAGCGGCTGATCAACTTTGAATCCCGCGAAAAGATGAAGCTGGTGGACCTGCACGTCTTCCCTTTCCTGCGCAACATGGCCGAGGAAGGCAGCTCTTTTGCCACTCACATGAAGGACGCACGGCTGGGGTTTTCCAACGCCGCCTTGCTCGACAAGGTAATGCGGATGCTGGACGGCATCCAGATGGACGACCGCGACACAAAGGGCGACGTCTATGAATACATGCTGGCCCAGATCGCCAGCGCGGGGCAGAACGGCCAGTTCCGGACGCCTCGCCACATCATCAACCTTATGGTTCACATGATGGCCCCCACACCCAAGGATGTGATCTGCGATCCGGCCGCGGGCACCTGCGGCTTTCTGGTCGCTGCGGGCGAATACCTGCGCGACAAATACCCCGAAATGCTGCGCAACCCCGAGGCGAGGGCGCATTTCCATAACCACATGTTCCACGCCTTTGACTTTGACGCCACCATGCTGCGGATCGGTGCGATGAACATGGTCCTGCACGGCGTTGAAAATGCCAATGTCGCATATCGTGACAGCCTTGCGCAGGAACATGGGGCCGATGCGGGCACCTATTCGCTGATCCTTGCCAACCCGCCCTTTGCCGGGTCGCTTGACTACGACGCAACGGCCAAAGACCTGCAAAAGATGGTCAAAACGAAAAAGACCGAGCTTCTGTTTGTCGCCCTTTTCCTGCG
Source organism: Pseudorhodobacter sp. W20_MBD10_FR17 (assembly GCF_052119765.1). Taxonomy (NCBI): domain Bacteria; kingdom Pseudomonadati; phylum Pseudomonadota; class Alphaproteobacteria; order Rhodobacterales; family Paracoccaceae; genus Pseudorhodobacter; species Pseudorhodobacter sp. W20_MBD10_FR17. The sequence goes on from NZ_JBGQOQ010000003.1 coordinate 137,029, forward strand.
TCTGATGCGCACCGGCGGGCGGGCGGCGGTGGTTGTGCCCGACGGGGTGCTGGCCAACTCATCGACCGCGCACAAGGAAATTCGCCGGATGCTGGTCGAGGATCACAAGCTGGAGGCAATTATCAAGCTGCCCTCTGGCGTGTTCCGGCCCTATGCGGGCGTGTCCACCGCGATTTTGATCTTTACCAAGACCGGCGTTGGCGGCACGGATAACGTCTGGTTCTATGACATGTGGCAAGACGGGCTGACGCTGGATGACAAGCGGGCCGAGATGGTGCCGCCTGAAAAATTCGGCCCTACCCCGGCGCAAGCACTGACCGATGAGGAACACGCCAAAAACAACCTGCCAGACATTCTGTCCCGCTGGGCTAATCTGGCAGCCGAGGCCGACTGCCCTCGCACCGCGCAAAGCTTTCTGGTGCCCTTTGCGGATATTGAGGCGACGGGCAGTTGGGACCTGTCGTTGAACCGCTACAAACAAGCGGTGCATACCGAAGTCGCCCATCATTCACCGCAAGCGATCATTGCTGAGTTGCGCGCAATCGAGGCAGAGATCGTCGAAGGGCTGGACCGGCTGGAGGAAATGCTGAGATGAGTTGGCAGGTATTGCACGCGTTTGACGACGTGATTGACGATCAAACCGGTGGAAACCAAAAGACTCTCCAAAGCGATTATCTGCCAGAGGGCGAATTTCCAATCGTGGACCAAGGGCAAGAATTAATCGGCGGGTATACAAATGATGCCGAGCGAATTTGCAAGGCGGACTTACCGGCAATCGTATTCGGGGACCACACCAAATCTTTGAAATTTATAGATTTTCCATTTTGCCTTGGCGCAGACGGAACCAAAATTCTTCGGCCAAAAGTTGATGCTGATCCGAAATACCTGTTCTACTTCCTTCAGACCGTCCAGATACCAGAAGCAGGATATAGTCGGCATTTCAAATACTTGCGGAAGGCAGCAATCCCCCTTCCCCCTATCGACGAACAGCGGCGGATTGCGGGGATATTGGATCAGGCGGACGCGCTCCGTCGCTTGCGCAACCGCGCACTGGACAAGCTGAACACCCTTGGCCAGGCGATTTTTCATGAGATGTTTGGCGATCCAAAGATTGAACCAAATCGGTGGCAAACGGTCGATTTCGACGGTGCGTGCAAGGATGAAACCTCGAAATCGCCAAAAGTTCAGAAGGGCGATTATCTTGAAAGCGGCGATGTTCGTGTCATTGATCAAGGTCAGAAGGAGGTTGCTGGCTATACAACCGAAGAGAACGCCTGCCAATCAGAAACACCGGTAATAGTTTTTGGGGATCACACCCGAGCGGTCAAGTATGTTGATTTCGCGTTTGCCATTGGTGCCGACGGAGCGAAGGTGCTGAAACCATCCAAACGATTCGAGCCTTTGTTCTTTTCAGCCTTGCTGCGCAAACTTCCGATCCCTGATCTGGGGTATTCCCGCCATATGAGGGCAGTGAAAGAACTTCAATTTCCCGCACCACCGCTAGAGCTACAACAGCTTTATTCTAATCGGATCTCAACGCTCAGGTCTCAGGAGGAGAAGCTCAAACAGGCAAACCTAGGACTTTCAGGCCTATTCACCTCCCTTCAACATCGTGCCTTCCGGGGGGAATTGTGACATGCGCGGGGAATTGATCGGGGTCTGGTCGGAACTGGCGCGTGAGGTTTGGGGCAAGCTGGCCAAACACCCCGACGCCCCGGATGACCTATATGGTGAACTGCTGCGCGAATTGAACGCGGCCCTGATCGCCCCGTTTGACCCCGCCACCACGCTTGCCGTGCTTGTCAACGACCCCGCCAAAGCCCGTGCCGCCTTTCGCCGCACCAAGGCCACCGCCCTTCAAGGCGAGCTGGCCGTTACCAGCTTTCTGGAACGCGCCCACAGCGTGATCGAGGATTTCGGCAGTGGCGATCTGACTAACCGCTATTTCGTATTGGTCGGTGATTTCCTGAACAAATACAGCCTGCGCTACGACCTGCGCCGCCCCTTTACCCTGCACCCCACCCTTCAAGGCGTCTTTTCCCGCCTGATGGGCGACCTGCGCAAGATTACCACCCAAGACGCCGTGCTGGCCGGGCTGATGCGCGATTTTGAAGATAGCATCCGCGACCTGAAAGGCGACCAATCCCCTCGCCGCGTTAAGCAAAGCATAGCCGCCCAGTTCAATCTGCTGGAGGCGCTGCTGAAACAGCATCCCGATGTTGTGGGGGCCGCGAACCCAGCCAACACCTTTGGCGCAATGTGCAATCAGACTATTGTGTGGCCCCATCAAGCGGTGAAAGATGCGGCAAAAAGCATATACAGCTTCGCGTCGGACTACCCTGGCATTCGCCACGGCGGCACGCCCGCCAACCAGTTGCGCGAAATCGACATGCGCGACATGGTTTCGGTAACGATCATGCTGGCCGGGTTCACGCCCTATTTCACGAACCTTCTAGACCCCAGCCGCGCTTATTCAGATTAGTGAGTAAAAGACCCAATGAAAGCCACAGACGCCAACCTCCTCGCCTTTATCAACAAATCACCGCAGTTCGTGATCCCGATCTATCAGCGCACTTATTCCTGGACCGAGCGGGAATGTCGCCAGCTGTGGGAGGACGTGCGCCGTGCAGGGCGAAGTGGCCACATTCCGGTGCATTTTCTTGGCTCGGTCGTCTATGTCGAGGAAAGCCTGTCGAACAACTCCAAACGTGCGGCCCAACTCGTGATCGACGGCCAGCAACGGTTGACCTCGGTGACGCTTTTGCTGGCTGCACTGGCCCGCAAGGTGGGGGATGATGAGCCGCTTGACGGGTTTTCCTTGAAGAAAATCCGCAATCGCTACCTCTTGGACCCAGACGAAACCGGGGATCGCCAGTTCAAGCTGCTACTGTCGAAGACTGATCGCACGACCCTGAATGCCATCGTTGCACAGAACGATCTGCCCGAGCTGCAATCAAAACGTGTCAGTGAGAACTTCGGAATGTTCCAGCGCTGGCTAGAAGAAGACGACAAGGCCGTGCCCGAGATTTGCGCAGGTCTGGCCAAGTTGATGATCGTGGATGTCGCGCTAAGCCGAGACCATGACAATCCCCAGCTGATCTTCGAGAGCATGAACTCTACCGGGAAAGAGTTGTCTCAGGCGGACCTGATCCGCAATTTCGTGCTGATGGGCCTTGAACCAGAACTACAGACCCGCCTTTACGAACAGTATTGGCGCCGGATGGAAGAAGGCTTTGGGCAGACGGCCTATGCCTTACATTTCGACGGCTTCATGAGGCACTATCTGACAGTGGTCACAGGCTCGATCCCTAGGCAGGGCGACGTCTATGACGCCTACAAGGCGTATTCGCATGAACAGATTGGACACGGCCGCAAAGTCGAAGACTTGGTTAGCGAAGTGCTGGATTTCTCCAAACACTACGGCGCACTTCTGCTTGGGCAGGAGAAGGATGCGCAACTTTCGTTTGGATTTAAGGACTTGCGCGAACTGAAGGTCGACGTCGCCTATCCGTTCCTGCTGGAAGTCTACCGCGACTACGCCGACGACCACCTGACCGAAGTAGAGTTTCTGGAGATCGTCCGGCTGGTGGAATCCTATGTTTTCCGGCGCGCCATCTGCGCTGTGCCAACCAACTCGCTGAACAAAACCTTCGCGACACTCGGGCGTGCGCTGAAAAAGGACCGCTATCTGGAAAGTGTGAAAGCCCATTTCCTGACCATGAAATCTTACCGTCGCTTTCCAAGTGACAAGGAGTTCATCGCTAGGATGCAGGACCGTGACCTCTACAACTTCCGCAGTCGGACCTATTGGTTGCGCAAATTCGAGAACTTCGGGCGGAAAGAGCGCGTCGCGGTGGACGACTATACAATCGAGCACATCCTGCCGCAGAATGAAAAGCTTCCGCAGGCTTGGCGCAGTGCTTTAGGCGATGACTGGGCCGGTGTTCAGGCACGATGGCTGCACACACTCGGCAACCTGACGCTGACCGGCTACAATTCTGAATACAGCGACAGGGGCTTTGCTGAGAAACGGGACATGGAGGGCGGTTTCAAAGACAGCCCACTCCGTTTGAATAAAGGCCTTGCACAACTGGACCAATGGAATGAGTCGGAAATCAAATCCCGTGCGGAAAGGATGGCTGAACAGGCAGCAAAGGTCTGGAATAGCCCAAGCTTGTCACCCGAAATCTTGCATAATTATCAGACGCCAACTTTGGATGCGACCGCCTATGGTATCGACGATCATCCACATCTTGGGGGCGGTTCAATTCGAGAACTTTTCGACGCCTTTCGTAGGGAAGTGAAAGCACTTGACCCTTGCGTCATCGAGCAGTTTCTCAAGCTTTATGTAGCCTACAAGGCTGAGACAAATTTTGTCGATGTCGTGCCGCAAGCAAAGGCATTGAGAATCTCTCTCAACATCGATCCTAGCGAACTGACTGACCCTCGAAAAATGACCGTTGATGTCACTGATCTTGGTCGATGGGGTAACGGCAACAGTGAAGTCAAACTGAGCAACCCGGAAGACATCCCCTATGTTGTTGGTCTGGCCAGACAGGCCTTAGAAAAGCAATTGGGGGCAGCGGAAGGCCCATGACCCAGTTCGCCTTCCTTGCGCCCGATTTCTCTGTTCTTCTAGAGCACGCTCGAAAGGCAGAGAGTTCGGCTCTTTCAGACCCGAGGGGGGCATGTTTTTGGGCACGCCTGACGTTGGAAACAGCGTTGAAATGGGTTTACCGCCGTGACCCTGCCTTGCGATCGCCTTATCAGGACAGTCTCGCCGCGTTCATCGCTGAGCCGAGCCTTGCACAATTGACTGGTCCAGCCATCGTTACCAAGGCGCGCTTTATCAAGGATCAAGGCAACCGCGCCGCTCATGATGCGGGTAAGCCAATAAGCCCACAGGATGCAGCCGCGACGGTGCGTGAACTGTTTCATGTTTGCTATTGGATAGCCCGGACCTATGCGACCGGCCCTAAACCAAACCCAGCGCTACAATTTGACATCAACAAGTTGGAGAAGACACTGACGATCAGTGCCAGCACAGTCGGGCACATCCAAAAACTGCGTGACGAGCATGATGCCACCGCTAAGGCACTGCGGGTTGCAGAAGAGGCCCGGCAAGCTTCCGAAGACGGTCGTCGGGCACTGGAAGAAGAGTTGGCGCAAGCGCGTGCCGAAGTTGTCGCTGCGCGCAATGCCAATCAAGCAGTAGCTGACCCGCACGACTATGACGAAACAGCCACGCGCGATGCCTTCATCGACCTACTTTTGGCCGAGGCCGGTTGGCCGCTTGACCAATCGCGCGACCGGGAATTTCCGGTGCAGGGGATGCCGAACGACAAAGGCGAGGGCTTTGTTGACTATGTGCTATGGGGGAATGATGGCAAGCCTCTCGCCGTCGTAGAGGCAAAGCGGACCCGCATAGACAGCCGGATCGGCCAACAACAGGCGAAGCTTTACGCCGACTGTATCGAACGGATGTATGGGCGGCGACCTGTCATCTTCACGACGAACGGATACGAACATTGGCTTTGGGATGACCAAATGTATCCGCCGCGCCGCGTATCGGGCTTTCTCAAGAAAGACGAATTAGTGCTTCTGCACCAGCGCCGCGCTACGCGAAAGCCCCTGGATACAGTGTCAGTAGATGCTGAGATTGCCGGGCGTTTCTACCAACAGCGCGCCATCCGCAGAGTCGGGGAGGCTTTCGGGCGGGACCGGCAACGCAAAGCACTGCTTGTCATGGCGACAGGTAGTGGCAAAACTCGGACCGTGATCGCCCTGATAGACCAGCTTTTGCGGGCGAACTGGGTGCGCCGAGTGCTTTTCTTGGCCGACCGGGTAGCCCTAGTGAAACAGGCGCACAACGCATTCAAAGCCCACTTGCCTTCGGCTGTAAGTGCGAACCTCTTGCAACGACATGACCCAGCGAAAAACGATCATACTGGCGCGCGCGTCCTTCTTTCAACCTATCCTACGATGATGGGCCTGATCGACGAAGTGAAGGGCGGTCAGAAGCTGTTTAGCCCCGGCCACTTTGATCTGATCGTGATCGACGAGGCCCATAGGTCTATCTATCGCAAGTATCGCGCTATTTTCGACTATTTTGACAGCACATTGGTTGGCCTCACAGCGACTCCACGCGCTGAGGTTGACCGCGATACCTACTCATTGTTCGAGTTGGAACGCGGCATTCCAACCGACTCTTACGATCTTGAGGATGCGGTTGCAGATGGTTTTCTGGTTCCCCCCAGGTCAATATCGGTGCCTTTGAAATTTCAGCGCGATGGGATCGACTACGATGGCCTTGCAGAGGAAGAAAAGGCGGAATGGGACGCGCTAGAATGGGCCGAGGACGGCACAATCCCGGATCGCGTTGAAGCAAACGACCTGAACAAATGGCTGTTCAACAAGGACACCGTGGACAAGGTGCTAGAGCATCTGATGATCAATGGGATCAAGGTCGCGGGTGGGGACCGGCTGGGCAAGACGATCATCTTTGCCAAGAATAGTCGCCATGCGCAGTTCATCACCGAACGCTTCGACGTCAACTATCCGCATCTAAAAGGTGAATTTGCCCGGTTGATCGACTACAGCGTGCCGTATGCCCAATCTCTGATCGACCATTTCTCTGAGGTGGATAAGGCACCCCATATCGCCGTTTCAGTGGATATGCTGGACACTGGCATTGACGTGCCGGAAGTTGTGAACCTAGTTTTCTTCAAGATCGTGCGATCCAAGACAAAATTCTGGCAGATGGTCGGTCGAGGCACCAGAACGTGCGAAAACCTTTTCGGTCCCGGTGACGACAAGGTCGAATTCTTGATCTTCGACTTCTGCCAGAATCTTGAGTTTTTCAACGCGAACCCAACCGTAACTAACGGTCCGACCGCGCGGCCGATTGGCGAACGGCTGTTTACAACTCGGGTTGAACTGATCGGAGCATTGCAAGACCACGGAGCAAAACACGACGTGTTCCTTAGTTCTTTGAAAGATCGCTTGCGCGATGAAGTTGCGGGCATGAACCTTGAGAACTTCATAGTGCGGCATCGCCGCCGAGCCGTCAAACGTTTCCAAACCCCCGAAAGCTGGGCAACTCTTGATCTCGAAACGAGGATGAAACTGACCGAAGAGATCGCGGGGCTTCCAAGCGCTTTCGATGATGGAGTATTGGCGGCAAAACAATTCGACCTTCTGGTCGTGAATGGCCAGCTTCTCCTTCTTAAATCGGACGCCGGGTTCGCCCAAGTTCAACAGCGGCTCATCAAGTTCGCATCTGCACTAGAACCACTGTCCAATATCCCATCCGTTGCGCAACAAATGCCCCTGATCCTTGATATGCAATCCAGTGATTACTGGCAGGACATTACCCCAGAAGCCCTCGAAGAAGTCAGGCATCGCCTGCGTGGCTTGGTCGAGTTGATCGAACCCAGAGAGCGCAAGATTGTTATCACTGATTTTGAGGATAGCATTGGGCCAACCAGCATCATTGACCTTCCAGAAATCGGTGCGGGGGTGGACAAGTCGCGTTTCAAACTCAAAGCACGTAAGTTTGTTGCCGAACATAAAAACCACATCGCACTGTTAAAACTGCACCGTGGCGAGGCCCTTACCGCCTCTGATTTGGCCGAGCTCGAAAGGATGATGACTTCTGAGGGCGTTGCTGATGCCTCCATTCTCAACGCTGTCAAAACAGACATTGGCCTAGGAAAGTTCCTGCGCTCTATTACTGGCTTCGACAGAATGGCAGCAAAAGAGCGTTTCAGTGTTTTCGTTGCGGCGAACCAACTTACTGCCAACCAGAACACGTTCCTCGATCTTGCCATCAATAGCCTGTGCGAGAACGGTTTGGTCGACCCAAGCTCATTTTACGAAAGTCCCTTCACGGACCTCGATGAAATGGGAATAGGAGGCGTCTTTGAGCCTGTACAGACAGCCGAAATCCTTCTCATCATCGACGAGGTCAACCAATCGGCCGCTGCTTAGGAAACCAATGGGAACTAATCTTTCGATACTCGCTGGGTTCAGAGGATACCACACAATGACACAAACCGATGCAGAACTGTCTTACTTCAGCCTGCCATGGGGGATGTGCATGGCCAGGCGGAGTTGCTGGATGCCGCGCTGTCATCTATTTACCGCACCCCAAAGACCGCCCAGCAACGACATTTGGTTTGGGCCGGATACCATGCCCGAAGTCGAGTCCAGACCAAGATGCGCTGCCTCAAGGCCTTCGGGGAATGCATCGAGGCAAGAGACCCAGACCGCCGAAATCCAGATCAGTGTCGCCCTGATGAACCGCTTCTCGGCACTCGGCACCGCCAAGATTGTTCGCGTAACCTGAGACTAAAGGGGAAAGGGGCTGTTATGCCTTAAGCTCGAATTGCGCAACAATGCCGTTGTGAAGCCCCAATAGCTCATGAATCATACATCGCGTGGTATTTTGTGTGGTATTAATTGAATATATTGTAATTTAATACTTAAAAACCAAATACTTAACTTAACCATTCTAAAGACACCGCCTCCGCCACAAATAATCGATAGGCCACTGATTAATTTAGATTTAATTAAAGCCTAGGCACTTTGCCCCTACTTGCCCCCCACATTATCTTGGATCAGTCTGGAACGACTCGGCCATTTTTGAACTTCACGCTTAGAACTGCTTAGCGGGAACGGACGGATTGCAACCGCTCGCGGCGCCCCAGACAAACGGCAGTGACGCAGCGTCGCGTTACTCAGGCTAACGCCCGAACGATCCCGCACGCCACCTTGCGGTGCGCATTTCGACCTCGCCTTGATCCAAGAACGTGATCAATATTGCTCACAAATCCTCGGACAAAGGCAAAAGGCGCGGTGTCAAAGCACCAAATTTATCATCACAGATCATTGAACAGCGATTGTTGGCGTCAAGCAACGCGGTTGGCGCATGTTCTGGATATGCGCGTTTTTAGCGCCCCCCCCATAACGCGCTGTTCTTGACGTGGTGCGCGATCACTCGGTGACGACCAACCGGCATAGCAATGTATTGTCCAGCACCAGATCATCGCTCCAGACCAGCTTTGCCGCATCGTCCCAAGTAATCTTGTCATAGCCGTCTTTCGGGCCGACCTCACCTGCCGTGTGCTCAACCGCAGCGGGCCAATCGCTGTCGTCGAAATCGGGCGCGGTCCAGTTGGCTGGGATCTCTGTCTCAACAAAGGCACAGGCGCCTTCCCCCGCAACGGGATTGCTTTCTTTGGCGCAGGCGCGGTCTACGGGGGCGTGCTGCACGACCAGACAGCGCATGCTGCTGTCAGTTGCCGCAACCAGCGCGCCAGTCGCCGCATCATGGAACTGCGCGATCATGCCGCCGTCGCCCATCTGCTGCCGGTTTGTACCGATGTATTCTAGGCCGCTGTCATTTTCCTTAAAGTCTTTGGCCATGATCGCAATTGTCATCGGCAGATCAGACGAAAAGGTGGTGGTTTCGGCGTTAAAGGAACGCTCGGTCGTGATTGGCACGGAATCCTCGATCACCTTTTCACCATTCACATACATCTCGAACCAGTTGTCGACCCAGATGTCTGCGGTGACCGATTTTGGCTCGGCCAGTGCGGTTGTTGCAGTCAGGATAAGGGCGGCGGTCAATAGGGCGCGCATAGGGTTTCCTTTGTCTGTTAATCTTGGGTACGGCAGGTCTGTATCGGGCGACTTGGCGGGATCAGTTCCAGAAAGAGATCCGCGAGGAGGTGATCACCTTGTCTTTTATCGCGGCTGTCATGGCGGCCCAATCAACCGACAGATCGTCATGTGCAGGCAGTACCAGAGGGGCGTTCAAGGCGAAGAGTTCGATAAAGTATTCATGCTGTGGCCCCTTGGCGAAGGAGAACAGCGGCTTTGGCGAACATGGCGGGGTAAAGCCTGTGGCCCTTGCATCCTTATCGGACCCCTCGTTGCCGATAGAGGCGGGGTTGCCGCGCGGCAAAGACGCCGTGTCCGCGGGGATATCCCACAACAGCCAGTACTGGCTGGGTGGGTTCACCCCTTCGGCGGTGCCCTTGGGATAGTGATACATAATCAGCGCAAGGCTTTGGGTGCCTGCTGGCACGCCGGTCCATGCCAGCGGCGGCGACAAACCATCACCGTTGTCGCGCTGGCATTTCAGATCATCAGGCAAAGCGCCGCCCGTCTCGAACGCGGGGCTGGTCAGGGTTAGCGGCTCCTGCGCCAAGGCTGGGCCGATCAGAACCGGGCCCGCCAATGTGAACCCGATCAGCCCCAAAGCGAATAATTTGGGAAGGGACGTTTTCACCGGCAATACTCGCCTGTTTTGACTTTGCCACCATCGGTCACGGTGCGTGTTTCAAAGTTATAACAGTCCGCTGTGTCGGCAGGCGTATAGCGCATGTAATAGGCCTCACCCTGATAGGTGTAATCCATGCTGCGCTTGCCATCAGGGCTTTGCGTGAACACGAGGTTCTGCACGCCGCCTTGGGGTGGCACACCGGATTCCTGACCGCCACCAAACAACCCTGCGGCATTCATCGGTGCGACGCGCGGTAGGTCGCGCATATCAGGAACGTCACCCATCAGGCATTGAATGATATAAGGGGCCTCAACCGAGGTATGATAGCGATAGCCAAATGTGTCGTCAGGCTGACCGTTGCAGACATCCAGAACATCCAGCGCAATATGGGTGCCGTCGGGGTTGTTGTCGCCATAGATCGGAAAGCCGTCATAGGCCCAGCCGATGATCGCAGCATCGCCCGCGTTTTTCATCTGTTCGATCATGCAGACCGGCTTGACGTGATAGTGGTAATCGTTACCGCGCCCCGCATGCCCGCCGCAGGCATCAAGCTGCTCGGTTTGAAGCGTATCGTGCTGGGTTTGGCTGTGGTAAAGGTCTTCTACCGTCATTTCACCGCCGCCGGTGTAGTCATAGATCGGCACACCATTCACAGCCACGCCAAGGGCCGCATCACGGGTTTGCGGCGTGGTGCCCAAATTGGTCACAAGCGGGATCGGCGCGGCATAATCCTTGGCGGGTACGGGAACTTGCTCATTCGTGCCAACGATACCCGTCATCAGCGGATGATCGGGGTAGGTATCCGATTTAATCAGCGCCACGCCGCCTTCGCAGGTCACGGTCACCTTATCCGCAAACCCCGCATCCGCGACCGAGGCCTTTACGGCCGCGCAGTGATCAACGTCCTCATGGGCCCATGCAAGGCCCGGGCTGAGTAAGGTAAGTGAAACCAACCCGTAGCGCATAGCGCGGCGGCGAAGTATTGCGGCGTTTTTTGGCATTGTACGACCCTCGGTTTATTCTACTGTCTATCGTAATACGCGCCCAACGCATACTTCCGTCGAAAATTTATCGAAAAGAAGCGGTTGCTCGCCCTTTCCGTCATAAAACTTCGCATTGGGTCAGAGGTGATGAGCGCATATTCTGTGACGGATAAGACTGATTTCGTGTTTGTTGTCGCCGCCAAAGGCTTTAAAACCACCGTGGTGATGGACCGCATCAAAGCCTCTTTTTCATTGCTGCGTTGGCCCGCACATCCGCGGCCTAGGCAGCAAAAACCCCGACGCCATGCGCCTGTATCGCGCCCGCCTCTCGCGTCAAAAACAACGCGCTGATGCCGTTTTTGCGCGCATGGGCCAGCCCAGCCGAAAGGCCCATACCCATTAGCGCGGTTGCCATTGCATCGGCCTTCATACAGGTTTGCGCCAGCACGCTGACCGACGCGGCGGCGCCAACAACAGGGGCGCGGCGTTCTGGGTCCATTGTATGGCTAAGCCGTTGGCCTTTGACCGCCACAAAATGACGATAATCGCCCGAGGTGGCCACAGCACCATCGGCAAGCGCCACATAGGAATGGGGTGTGCGCACAGCGCCATCGGGGGTTTCAACCGCCACCGCCCAAGGGGTGCCATCCGCTTGGGTGCCAAGCGCCCTTAGCTCACCATCAATCGCGCACAGGGCGTGGCTGATGCCAAAGCATGCCAAAACCTCGGCCAACCGATCAACGCCGTAACCCTTGGCAATGCCCGACAGGTCCAGTGCAAGAGGCGCTGTTTTTCTGGCGCGACCTTGGATTTCATCAAGCTGCAAAGCCTCTGTCGCGCGGATGCGGGGCGTTTGACTTGCCGCAAGAATATGGCCCAGATCAATCGGCAGGGGGCCAAAACCCCAAGCGCGCACCGCATCACCGACATTCATGTCAAACGCACCATCGGTCGCGTGGCTGATCGTCAGACCTGCCGCTAGGACGTGCATCAACCGGGCTGGCAGATCAAGCCACTGGCCAACCGGTGCCGCGTTCAGGCGCATCAAATCGCTGGTCATGCGCCACGTGGACATTTGGTCATCAACCTCTTGCACCGCCTGTTGCAGGGCCGCTTGCAACGTGGGGCGCAAAAGATCCGCCTGTTGCGCGTCCAATCCGTCGATCACGACCGACCAGATGGTGCCCATGGTTGGCCCCTGCAACCGCAACTGATCTGGGTTAATAGACATCTTCTGCATAGCGCCCCTCGGCCTTTAACGTCACTGCGGATTGGCCGCTGGGCGCAAGAATATCGGCCAGCGCCGCGCGCACTCCGGTGGCCATATCACGCCCGCCGCAGACCATGACTTTTGCCCCTGAACGGATAAGGCTGCGCAGGGTTTCGGCATCTTGGCGCAAAGCGTCTTGGACATACTGCCGTGTGCCGCTGCGCGAAAAGGCTGTGTGCAGCCCCGTCAATTGCCCCGCCAAGCGCCAATCTTCCAGCTCTTGGCCATAGAGGTAATCCGTATCGGGGTGCCGAATGCCGAACCACAGGTGGATCGGGCGGTGGCCACCTTGCGACCGGATAAACCCCGCCAAAGGGCCAACACCCGTGCCCGCACCGATCAGGATAAGCGGGGCGCGGCCAGCATCGGCGTGAAAATCGGGGTTTCGGCGTAAAAAGGCCTGCACCGATTGGCCCGGCTGCAACCCCATTAGCTGCCCAGAACAGAGCCCGCCTTGATGCTTGCGCACTGCAATTTCGAAAAAGCCGTCTCTGAGACCCGAAGCCAGCGAATAATAGCGCGGCAAAGTGGCACCTTCAGGCACAATCCCCAGCAAATCGCCCGCTGCGAACCGCCCAAAGCCACGCCCTGTCAGCCGTTGCCATAGGCTCGATTTAGGCAACGCAAAACGCAGAATGGCGGCTGGGGCCTGCAATGATTCACCGTAATCGCGACGCGATACCAAGGTCAGCGGCGCAGCATTGGGCGCAATCGGGTAATATTCAAGCTCCAGCGAAACCCCAAGTGCCGCCCCAAGATCGCGGCCCCAACGGGCAAATTCTTGCGGGGATTGGCGGTCAATCTGATCCATCGGCAGCAAGACGGTCCAACCTATTTCACGGGCCTTTGCTTCGAACTCTTTTGCAAAGCCACAAAAGGCGGGAAAGCTGCTGTCACCAAACCCAAGAACGGCCAGAGGCACGCTAGGTTGTGCCTCGGCCAGCCGCGCCAAGGCCCCATTTGCCGAAGATGGGGCCGCACCATCGCCCCAAGTCGCTGTCATCACAATGATTTGGCGGGCGGCGGAATAGCGCTGCGGCGCAAAGCCCGATAGCGGCGCAAGATGAACGGTTTGCCCTGCCGCCTGCAGCGCACGGGCAAGCGTTGCGGCGAAACCCCACGTGCTGCCGCCCTCACTGCCAACCAGCAGCACGGTTTGCGCCTTTGCCGCCGTTGCCATGCCGCGCAACCGCGGACGGGCGCGGCGGCTTTTGACCCAGATGATCACGCCGGTCACAGCCAAAACCGGAACGCTCATCACAGCAAGGCCCAAAATCAACCCCCAAAGGGCTGCCCCTTGGCCTGTGTGGAGCAGATAAACCCAATCCCAAACTTGGGTCCAAGGGCCAGGCGTGGCCCAAGCCAAAACGCTGCCGTTGCCTTGGTCAATATAGCCGGCCCCCTGTGCCGTGGTCAGCGTATAAACATCTGTCGCATCATTTGCTGTGGGAAATCTAAGGTCGCGCAGCTCAGAAATCGGGGTGGTTTGAAAGGTTGGAATGGTCGCAATCGCAAAGCCCGTATCGCCGCTAACCTGCGCGGGAAAAACGGGGCTTGCCTCATCCACCGGCAAAAAATCAAAGGTTGAGGCCGTCATCCACAGCGCTGTAAAGGCCGATAGCAACAGGAACGGCACAGCCACGCGGGCCAGCTCGGTATGCAGAAACGCCGCGCCAAAAGGGCTGCGTTGGCGCGAAAACCAGCGCCGCCAGCCACCGACACGCCGCATCACCAGCAAGCCACCCGTCAACGCCAGTACCAGCATGGAAAAGGCCGAAACGGCCATCACAATCCGGCCTGTATCATCCAGAAACAAGGACCTGTGAAACTCGGTCACCCATTGCTCTATCGCATTAGGGTCGGCGCTGCCGATGTCTTGGCCTGTCGCTGGGTCAACAACGGCAGAGCCGGGGGTATCGCCATCAAACCACCACACCGTGATTTTGCCCGAAGGCGCGCGGCGGATTTGTTCAACCCCCGCATGTTGCGCCGTGACCAAACCCGCAAGCGCGGCGATCGATTGCTCTGGTACAGCGGCAGGCGCTGCCACACGTTCTAACGCCGGAAACACGGAAAGAGTCGCGCCGCTGAGGGTTAGGACGATCAAAAAGACAGCGGCCAAGACGCCGGGCCAGCGATGAAGCGTGCGGATCATGGGTTTACCCTGCGGTTAGAAATCGTACTGAAAATTGGCGATGTAGCGCCGCCCTTTGACGGGTTTACCAGCACCTGCCGTTGTCAGTGGCACTGAAATTTCATTCGGGCTTTCGCGCATATCCTCTACCGCAGCGTCGATATGCAGCGTGTAGCCTGCATCAAACAAGCTATCTTGCAGATCCATCGCCAATTCCAAACTTTGCCCGGCGCCAACGCTTGCGCCGGTGATTCCCTGTACCTCGGCGGGATCATTGCCGGTCAGGCGCGCCCAGTCGGTCAAGTGCTTGTAATATTTCGTCTTGCCCCCCGCCATCCACATGCTGCCAGCATAGGCGCCCGACGCGTCAGTCACATAAATCGCCAAATAGGCACCACGGCCACCATATTGCGTAAGCTGTGTTGTCACGTTGACAATTTTGGCCTGTGCCACAGCGGGCATCGTTATCGCGGTTGATATGGCAAGCGCGGCAAGTAAAGATCTCATCTGCATTTTAGTCCCTTTGAAACAATATCGTGAGTATCAATTGGTTTTGACCCGTGGGGCCTGCCCCGTGGTGAACAGCCCGTTTTTGGGCGGTGTTATCGGGCCTTTGGTTGGTGCCGCATCGCAGGGGCGATTGGCATTGCCGCAGCCGTTTTCATCATCGTCATCGTCATCGTCATCGTCATCGCGATGATCGCCGTCGTCATCGCCGCTGATCAACCGCAGCCAGCCCACTTGCTGTACCTTTCGTTCTACGTCCCTACCGCCCGTTTCCGTTGCGTTTGGTGCCGTCTCTGTGGTTTGTTGCTGCGCGTAAAAGGCAAGGCGCGGCGTGGGCGTTGCATATGCTGTGGCGCCAAAAGTTATGGCCGCAAGAGCGGTCATTGCAGGAATGTTCATATTTGGTCTCCTCTAAACATGGGGCCGCTCTCCACGATTATGATCGCGGGCGGGCATAAGGTGAATTGCGAGGCTTTAGTCGTTCTCGTCAGTCGCTCTCGTCTCCGGCGCGATCATCGTCGGCGTCATGCTCATGCTCGACCACGGCCAAGGTTCCGGGATGCACCTTCACCTCAAGCTTGCGGCCTTTGGCATCGCTTCCGATAATCTCATAGCAGCCGTCATCAATCTTGATCCGCCGCACCTTCCAGCCGTTTTGTTCGGCCATACGGGCCACCGCATCGCGCGGCTGCCAATCGGTCATCGGCACGGCACAGCGCGTATCGGCCTGCGCCACTTCAGAGGCGAGCAGACATGCGGCAAGCGTTGCCGTCGCCAAAATTGGTTTCAGGGTTGAACGCTTCACTTGAAAACCTCCGACGTAAACTTCCATGACTTGCCTTATGCACGGCGAACCTGACACTATGCTGAAGTATTATAAAAAAGATGTTCAGCTAGCCGTCAGCTTGGGGCGCTAAAGCGCAGAACGACCGTGATGCTTTCGACTGCGGGGTAAGGAACCACATGCGCATTCTACTGATCGAAGATGATACTGTGATCGGGGCTGCCGTAGCCGAGCAGTTGAAAAGCGATGGCCATTCGGTGGATTGGGTGATGCGGATTGATGCCGCAGAAGATGCGGTTGCAAGTGCGGCGTTCGATTTGCTGTTGTTGGACCTGATGCTGCCCGATGGGCGCGGAATTCCGTTTTTGAAAACGCTGCGCAAGGCGGGCAGCAAAGTCCCTGTGATGATCCTGACCGCGTTTGACCAAATTTCGGACCGGATTGAAGGGCTGAACGCCGGTGCCGATGATTACTTGGTAAAACCCTTTGATCTGGCCGAGCTTTCGGCGCGGATCGGGGCCGTGGCGCGGCGGTATTCCGGCAATCCGAACCCTGTCGTCACGCTGCAAGATCTAACCATAGATATCGCCGCCCGCAGCGTTATGCGAAACGGCAAAACCATCGCCCTGACCGCGCGCGAATGGGTGCTGTTTGAGGCGTTCGTGCAAAAACCCGCGCAGCTCTTATCCAAATCGCAATTGGAAGAGCGGCTCTATTCCTTTGATCGCGATGTCGAGAGCAACACGATTGAGGTGCATATCAGCCGGTTGCGCAAAAAGCTGGGCGCACAGGTGATTACCACCGAGCGCGGGCTTGGCTATCGCTTGGGGCAAGGATGAAACCTGCCGCATCCATACGGGTACGGGCGGTTGTCGCTTTGTCACTGGTTGTGACGGTGCTGTGGTTGGCTGCTGCGGGCATCACCTCGCGGATGTTGACCACTGAAATGGGCGAAGTGTTCGATTCCGCTTTGCAAGAAACCGGCCAACGCATCTTGCAGCTGGCCGTAATTGATGTGCTGGGCCGCGAGGAAGAAGGCATTACCCAGCAGATCACCGCCCTTGACGCGCATGAGGAATACTTCACATATCTGGTCCGCGACAATATGGGGCGGGTTTTGCTGGCATCGCACCGCGCCGATCCAGCGCAATTTCCAAATTTCACGGAAACGGGCTTTCACGAAACCGACAGCTATCGCTATTACCAAGAGGCTGCGGTACGCGGCACGATTATCCTGACCATCGCCGAGCCGCTGGCCCATCGCCAAAGCGTGTCACGAGAATTGGCGATGGGGCTGGCGTTGCCATTGTTGGCGGTCATCCCGCTCAGCATTCTGGGCATCGGCTATGGGCTTGGGTTCGGCCTGCGCCCTTTGGGGCAGTTGCGTCGCCAATTGGCACAGCGCGACGCCAATGATCTGTCTCCCCTGCCCTTAGACACCTTGCCCGCCGAATTGCAACCTATCGCAGGGGCGGTGAACCAATTGTTCCAACGGCTTCAGACGGCGTTCGATGCCGAGCGCAGCTTTGCCTCGAACGCTGCGCATGAATTGCGCACCCCTTTGGCGGGCGCGGTCGTGCAGGTCCAACGCCTGCGCTTGCAAACGCAAGAACCCGAAACCGCCCGTCGCGCCGATGCGATCGAAGGCACCTTGAAACGGCTGACGCGCCTGTCGGAACGGCTCATGCAACTGGCCCGCGCCGAAGGGGCACAGCTGTCTGCCGCAATGCCCCATGATCTGCGCGTGGTATTGCGGCTGTTGGTTGATGATTTTTCCCACGGCCCTGATGCTGGCCGGATCGTTTACGCGGCCCCGGGTACGCCCGTGCTGTCTGAAATTGACCCTGACGCTGCGGCCATTGTTCTGCGCAACCTGATCGAAAATGCGTTACGCCATGGTGCTGATAGCCCGATCCGCATAGCACTAACGGCCGAGGGCTGGCTGCATGTGGAAAATGATTGCGCCGCGGTGGATAAGGCCATGCTGGCAGCCCTTTCAGGGCGTTTTACGCGCGGAGATGGTGCGACTTATGGCAGCGGCCTTGGCCTTGCCATTGTGCGCACAGTGGCCGAGCGCACCAATACCACCTATACGCTGGCCTCGCCAATACCGGGGCAAATGCGCGGCTTTCGCGCGTCTATTCAACTTGGCACCGGCAAACCTAGTACCGGCAGAAGAACCGCGACCACACCTATTTAAAGGAATTTTCTATGTCCGAGCCCTATCAATCTGCCCATGAAGAACTGCACTTTGTTAACCGAACCGGCTGGTTGCGGGCGGCTGTGCTGGGGGCCAATGATGGCATTGTTTCGGTATCGTCTTTGATCGTGGGCGTTGCAGCGGCAGACCCCAGCCCAACGGCGGTTTTGGTCGCAGGCGCAGCTGGCCTTGCGGCTGGGGCGATGTCGATGGCGGCGGGTGAATATGTTTCGGTCAGCTCGCAATCCGATACCGAGCGCGCCGATATCGCGCGGGAAAAACAGGCGCTGATTGATACGCCCGCAGCCGAGGAGGAAGAGCTTGCCTCCATCTACGAATCACGCGGGCTGTCTGCGCAAACGGCGGCACTGGTCGCACGCGAGTTGACAGAAAAAGATGCGCTGGCCGCCCATGTTCGCGACGAACTTGGCCTGTCCGAGATTCATGCCGCCAACCCGATGCAGGCCGCCCTTGCCTCGGGCATGACCTTTACAGCGGCCGCCGCCCTGCCCGTTATCGCCGCCGCACTGGCCCCCAGTGGCAACATTATTCCAACCGTCGTTGTGACAACCATGATCTGTCTTGCTGGGCTTGGCGCGCTTGGCGCACATGCGGGCGGCGCGCCAAAACTACCGGCGACCGTGCGGGTTTTGTTCTGGGGGGCTGCCGCTATGGCCATCACAGCCGGCGTTGGCTGGATGTTTGGGGTTAGCGTCTAACCCTATGGGGTAAAGCAGGCCCATGAAACAATACAGGATTGGGCCTGCAAAACGCCACCGAGAACCGGCCTATGGTTTTGGCGATGGCTCAGGCAAACGCCGCTTTCAGCGCGATTTCTACCATGTCGCCAAAGCTGCGTTCGCGCTGGTCGGATGGCAGCGCCTCATGTGTCACCAAATGGTCAGAAATGGTCAGGATCGCCAATGCCCTACGGCCATAGCGGGCCGCAAGCGTATACAGCTCGGCAGCCTCCATTTCTACGCACAGCACCCCGTGGCGTTGCATTTGCTCGGTTAGGTCGGGGCGCTCATCATAAAACACATCCGACGAATAGATCTGCCCCGCATGTGTGGCCACATCGCGGCCCTCGGCGGCCTTCCATGCCGCTTGCAACAAGCCAAAATCGGCGGTCGGGGCAAAGTTCAGATCACGGAAAATCCCGCGTGACGGCGTAGACATCGTACAGGCCGACATCGCCAATACCAAATCCCGCACCTTGATATGCGGCTGCATCGCGCCTGCCGAGCCGATGCGGATAAGCGTCTGCGCGCCATAATCGCGGATCAGCTCATTGGCATAGATCGACAAGGACGGCATCCCCATCCCCGAACCTTGGATTGTCACACGGTGGCCCTGCCAAGTGCCAGTGTAGCCCAGCATCCCCCGCACCTCATTCACCAGCTTGGCATCGGTCAGGAATGTCTCGGCAGCCCAGCGTGCGCGGTACGGGTCGCCCGGCATCAACACGGTTTCTGCAATCTCGCCCGGCTTTGCCCCGATATGAACAGTCATTTCAGTTTTCCTTTTAATATACCCCTGAATACAGCATGGCCTGCATGCATCAGCGGTAATTGTCGACGAAAATTCGGGTTAACTGGCCAGATGCCGCAGCCCTTGGGTTACATCCGTGCGAATCGCAAGCCGCAACCCCGGCTCATCGCCTGCTTTCAACGCGGCAATAATCAGCCTGTGATAGGGCGGCGCCTCATTCCGGCGCAAGCGACCATACAGCGCGCGCATTGTTGGCCCAAGCTGCAACCAAACGGTTTCCGTCAGCGCCAGCATCGCTGGCGCTTGGGCGCGCAAATACAGTGTGCGATGAAACTCTAGGTTGGTGCGGATATAGGCCACGGCATCGTGCTTCATCACCGCTTCGCTATTGGCGGCATTGATCGCGGCAAGCCGGTCAATCAGCGCGAAATGGGCCCGTGGCAACGCACGCGCAGCCAACTCGGGCTCAAGCAGCGCGCGGATGGCGGCCAGTTCCTCTATTCGTTCGGGGGTCAGCTCGGGCGTCGCCACGCGGCCCGATGAGGACAGCGACAATGCCCCCTCGGCCACCAACCGCCGCACAGCTTCACGCGCGGGGGTCATCGACACCCCGAAACTCCGCGCCAATCCGCGCAGGGTTAACGCCTGCCCCGGCGGCAATTCGCCGTGCATCACCTGCATACGCAAGCTGCGGTACAGCCGTTCATGCGCCGTGGCATTCGGATCCAAGGGTCGCGAAAGCGATGTCGAGCCTGTTGTCAGCATTGGACTGCCCCGTTCATGCGCTAAACCGATAGCTGTGCAGCGCGTGGCCTTCGGTTTTCAACCAATGGCGGTGGCGCGCGTAATCGGGCATCAAATCGGCGACAACAGCCCAAAACCGTGAAGAATGGTTCATTTCGGCCAAATGAGCCACCTCATGCGCAGCCACATAGTCCAGCACCAAAGGCGGCGCCATGATCAGCCGCCACGAATACATCAACCCCGCATCGGCAGTACAAGAGCCCCAGCGCGACCGCGTATCGCGCAGCGTCAGCGTGCGATAGCGCCGCCCGATCCGCTGGGCATACATATCCGATGCCTGCGCCAAACGATCCCGCGCGCGGTGCTTTAGATAGGCCGCTACCCGCACCCCCGCCCGCGCCGCATCACCCGGCACGTGCAGCTCATCCCCCGCGATCATCAGGCTGCGGCCCTTGCCCGGCACCAGACGCAGCACGCGCCCCTCAACCGGTATCTCTGCACCAAACCCCACCGAATCGCTGGGCACAACATTGACAAGCGCTTTGCGAATCCAGTCTTCCTGCGCGCGGATAAAGGCCATCGCCTCATCCTCACGCGCGCGGGGGGGCATCGACAGCGTCACCCGCCCGTCCAAGCGCGACACACGCAAAGACATCCGCCGCGCCCGCGCCGTGCGGCGCAGCGTAACCTCAACTGGCGGCGTTCCGGGAAGTATCGGCATATGTCCTTGATCCTT
Organism: Pseudorhodobacter sp. W20_MBD10_FR17; assembly: GCF_052119765.1. Lineage (NCBI taxonomy): Bacteria > Pseudomonadati > Pseudomonadota > Alphaproteobacteria > Rhodobacterales > Paracoccaceae > Pseudorhodobacter > Pseudorhodobacter sp. W20_MBD10_FR17. The sequence goes on from NZ_JBGQOQ010000003.1 coordinate 158,166, forward strand.
TGTCGCCAGCCCTGTGTGGCCTGCAAGATGCCCGCCCGTCGCGCCTGCCGCAAGCTTATTTGCAGCAACACAGCCCGGCAAACACGCCCCAAACCGCCAGAGCCAAGCCCGCCACCCGCCTTTTGCGTGCAAAAGCCTTTGACAGCAGCCGATAGCTGTGGCAAGCGACCCTTTTGCTGGAATTGCTGGGCCCATCACGGGCACCGATCTAAGCTCATAGAACAAGGGGAATATCATGCCCAAAGAAGAATGGGGCACAAAGCGTCTATGCCCTACCACAGGCAAGCGCTTTTACGACCTAGGCAAAAGCCCGATTGTCAGCCCCTATACGGGCGAAATCGTTGATATTGATAGCGCACGTCGCAAAGTCACCACATCCACCGCCAGCCGCCCAACTGCGGCCAAAGTCAAAGATGATGATGATGAAGTGTTGGTCGATGATCTGGATGCAGACGATGATCTGCTTTCGGTCGTTGATTCGGATGATACGGACGATGATGACGATGATCTGCTGGAAGATGACAGCGATGACACCGTATCGCTGGACGATCTGGCCGATGTCAGCAGCCCGGATGACGACAACTAAAACATCCGTTCGCTAATGGGCGGGCAGCAGGCGCTAAAAAACTGCGAACCACCTCGCAGTTTTTTCAATTGGACGATTTTTCCTCTTGCAGCGCCTGCCTTGCTCGCCTAAATAGCGCAAACAACGCGCAAATGTGTTGAAAGAAATGGGGTCATAGCTCAGTTGGGAGAGCGCTTGGATGGCATTCAAGAGGTCCACGGTTCGATCCCGTGTGGCTCCACCAAATCTCAAAAAAGCCGGGCTGATTGCCCGGCCTTTTGATTTTAATCTGATAGAAACGCCCCAAACATCAAAGATCGGCGGACCACTGTCCTTGCCCCAAAGCAGAAACCGCTTTGATAATCCGTGCAAAGCTGGCGCTTGCCCGATCCACCCGATGCCGCGCACGCAAATAGCCATGCACCAGCCCCGCCTCACGCAGATGCAGCGCCCGCCCGCCAGCGGCCAGAACAGCATCTGCATATAAGGCTGCATCATCGGCCAGCGGGTCGCATTCGGCGCTGATCGCCACGGTTGGCGGCAGGCCTGTGAAATCTTGCGCCTGTAGCGGTGAAAAGCGCGGGTCCGTTACCCTCTCGGCTGTGCCATCCGACCGAATCCTCGCATAAAACGCTACATCTTCGGCGGTCAACATCGGCGCATGGGCATGGGCGACCATACTGCCCGTGTTATTTGGTCCCCCAAAGCCGGGGTAAATCAGCACTTGCCCAATCGCCCCGTTCGCCGCACCCCCCGTCAGTGCGGCCACCGCCGCACACAGGTTTGCGCCAGCACTATCGCCCACAAGCACCAAAGGCTTGGTCGTTCGTGCCCCCATCTGCGCAGTGGCTACGGCCAAAGCATCCTCAATATCTTGGGGAAAGGGACACTCGGGCGACAGGCGATAGTCTACTGCGGTCACGTCAAACCCCGTGCCTACGCAAATCTCGGCACAGACATCATCGTGGCTATCCAGCCCGCCCACGACAAAACCCCCACCGTGAAAATACAGCACTTGGGCAGCGGCATCAGGCGTGCTGCGGTACTGGCGCAGGGAAATCGCGCGGCCCGCCTGCTGCAATGCGTTATCCTGCACCTCTACCCCCGCCGGACGCCCCGCATAAAATGCTGCACACATTTTATCGTAAACCGTGCGTTGCTGTGCAATCGTCAGGCCAACGGCATCGGGCGGATACCAGCTTTCGGTTTCGCGGATAAATGCCCAAGTTTGCGCATCGATCAGCTGGTCATATTTGGGGTCATAGGCCGTCACGGCATCACCTCAAACTTATCGACATCGACCATCCCGTGATCCGTGATTTTCAGATGCGGAATCACCGGCAGGCACAGGAACGCCAGTTGCAAGAACGGCTCTTCCAGCGTCACACCTAGCCCCCGCGCTGCGGCCCGCAGGTCTTCCAACCCCGTGCGCACCACCTCAAACGGCTCAAGGCTCATCAACCCCGCCACGGGCAGCGCAAGTTCGGCCAAAACGCGGCCGCCTTCGACCACGACAAACCCGCCTTCAATCTGGCCCAAGCGACTGACCGCCAGCGCCATATCGGCGTAATCAGCACCAACCACCGCGATATTGTGGTGGTCATGGCAGACAGTCGACGCAATCGCCCCGCGCTGCAAACCAAAACCTTTCACAAACCCAGTCGCGCGGTTGCCGTTCTTGCCATGGCGTTCGATCACGGCGATTTTCACCAAATCGCGGGCAATATCAGGGGCTTTATCGCCATCGCGTGGCGCGATGTCATAGGTCAGATGCTCTGTGATAATCTTGCCCGGAATGATTCCGATCACTGGCGTCTCTGTACGGTTGCCGCCAGTGCGGAAATCACTGGCCACAATCACCGGTGCTTTGACCGAGTTGCGCGCCACGGGCGGAATGGTTTTGCGCGCGGCAAAGGCGGCATCGGTCACCCGAACGCCACCTGCAAACACCGTCGACGCATGGCAGGCCTCTAGGCTGTCAATCACCACAATATCCGCGCGTTTTCCGGGCGCAATCAGCCCGCGATCCTTTAGCCCGAACGCCTCGGCCGCCGACAGGCTGGCGGCGCGGTACACGGCCAAAGGCGGCGCACCCAGCGCAATCGCCGTACGAATCATATAATCCAAATGCCCATGCTCGCCGATATCCAGCGGATTCCGATCATCGGTGCAAAACGCGATATAGGGGCTGTGGCGCTCGGTAATCAGGGGCGCAAGCGCATGCAAATCCTTGGAGACCGACCCCTCGCGGATCAGCACCCGCATACCTTTACGCAGCTTTTCTAGCGCTTCATCGGCACTCGTCGCCTCATGCTCGGTGCGGATGCCAGCCGCTATATAGCCGTTCAGCGCATTGCCGCGCAGCAAGGGGCAATGGCCGTCAATATGTCGCCCTTTAAACCCCTCTAGCTTGGCCATCACACCCGGATCTTGCATCAACACGCCCGGAAAGTTCATAAACTCGGCCAGCCCAAGGCTGCGCGGATGGTCCTTTAGCGGCAGAATATCAGCGGCCTCTAAAATCGCGCCGCTGGTTTCCATATGGGTCGAGGGCACGCAAGACGACAGCTGCACCCGAATATCCATAAGCGTCATTGAGGACGCCTCAAGGAAATAGTTAATCCCCGTCAAGCCGCAGACATTTGCAATCTCATGCGGATCGCAAATCGCGGTGGTCACACCCAAAGGCGTCACGCAGCGGTCAAATTCAAACGGGGTGACAAGGCTGCTTTCAATATGAAGATGCGTATCAATAAACCCCGGCACAAGGATTTTTCCTGTAACATCAATTACCTGCCTGGCCTCATAGTCGCCAAACACACCGACAATCGTATCGCCGCAAATCGCCACATCGGTTTCAACCAGATCGCCAGTGATCAAATCAAACACCCGCCCCCCCCGCAAAACTATATCGGCAGGCTCGGCGCCTTGGCCTTGGGCGATGCAGGCGGAAAGAGGGGCGTTGGTCATTTTGGTATCCTTTGTTTTGCCATAGCAAACCCCATGCGGCGGGCGGCGTCCAGCCCCCCCAACCTTGCCGCGCCCCTTGCATCACCGGCGAAAGAGTGGTCCATGTAAATTACCCCAAACCAAAGGCCGATCTCATGCGCCCCATGCGCGGTATTTTCTACAAAATCTGCTCGGTAGTGATGTTCATCCTGATGGCATCCCTCATCAAAGCCACCGCCGACCATGTCCCCCCCGGTGAGGCCGTCTTCTTTCGGTCCTTTTTTGCGATGCCCGTCATCATCGCGTGGCTGGCGATGCGTGGGGACTTGCAAACCGGGCTAAAGGCCAGCGCGCCGATGGGGCATATCTGGCGCGGCGTGGTGGGGACGATGGCGATGGGCCTCGGCTTTGCCGGCCTCGCCTATTTGCCATTGCCCGAGGTGACAGCGATTGGCTATGCCGCCCCGCTGCTGACGGTTATTTTCGCGGCGATGTTTCTGGGCGAAGACGTGCGGCTGTTTCGAATTTCTGCCGTGGTTTTGGGCCTGATCGGGGTGTCGATTGTCCTTAGCCCGCGCCTGACGGTCGTGCCGGGCCCGGGCAATGACGGGGCAAGTTTGGGTGCAATGCTGGTACTGGGCGGGGCGGTTTTTGCAGCCCTTGCACAGGTGTTCGTGCGCAAACTGGTGCTGAAAGAAACAACATCGGCCATCGTGTTTTACTTTTCCTTAACCGCGACAGTGCTATCGCTGGCCACTATCCCCTTTGGCTGGGTAATTCCCGCGCCGCGTGAGGCTGCTTTGCTGGTGCTCTGCGGGCTGTTGGGCGGTGTGGGGCAGATTTTTCTGACCTCCAGCTACCGTGAAGCGGATGCGAGCGTGGTCGCCCCGTTCGACTATGCCTCGATGTTGTTTGCCTTGGCGATCGGCTATTGGGTATTTGATGAGGTGCCTACCATGACCATGCTGATCGGGGCCTCTATTGTGGTCACGGCTGGCGTGTTGATCATCTGGCGTGAACGCAAACTGGGGCTGGAACGCGCCAAACAACGTAAGGCGATGTCGCCACAAGGATAACCCCCAAACCCAAGGCCACCATATGCGCATTTCCGTTTTCAGTGCCAAACCTTATGACATTGCGTCCCTTGGCCAAGCCAACGCCGAGCGTGCCTTTCCGCATGATCTGGCGTTCCTGGAGCCGCATCTTTCGGCGCACACAGCGGTTTTGGCCAAAGGGTCCGATGCCGTTTGTGCCTTTGTGAATGACACGCTAGATGCGCCTGCCTTGACGGCACTGGCCGATCAAGGGGTGCGGTTGATCTTGATGCGCTGTGCGGGGTTTAACAACGTCGATGTGGCCGCAGCCGAGCAACTGGGGCTGGCCATAGGCCGCGTCCCTGCCTATTCGCCCTATGCGGTGGCCGAACATACGATTGCCCTGATGCTGGGCCTGAACCGGCAGTTGCACCGCGCCCATAACCGCGTGCGAGAGGGGAACTTTACGCTTGATGGTTTGATGGGGGTTGATCTGCACGGCAAAACCGTTGGGGTGATAGGCACCGGCCGCATCGGGATTTGCGTCATTCATATTTTCAAAGGGTTAGGCTGCAAAGTTCTGGCCTATGACCCCTATCCTAGCGATGAGGCAATCGCAGCAGGCGCGCAATATGCGCCGTTGCCTGAGGTGCTTGCGCAGTCGCGAGTGGTGTCGTTGCACTGCCCGCTAACCCCGCAAAGCAAGCATATGATCGACGCGCCCGCCTTGGCCAAAATGCAACGCGGTGCGATGTTGGTGAATACCAGCCGAGGTGCGCTCATCGACACGCGCGCCGTGATTGACGCCTTGAAAACGGGGCAGTTGGGCGGCCTCGCGCTGGACGTGTATGAGGAAGAAGGCGATCTGTTCTTTGAAAACCTGTCAGGGCAGGTTTTGCAAGATGATGTGTTTGCCCGCTTGCTGACCTTTCCGAACGTGTTGATCACGGGCCACCAAGCCTTTTTCACCGCCGAGGCCTTGGAGGCCATTGCGCATACGACATTGGACAATGCCGATGCCATGGCCGCTGATGGCGCGCCCTTGCACCGCGTTACCGCCGATATGGTAGCCTAGGCCAAGTGCGCGCGAAATGCCGCCACAACTGTCTCATAAACCGCGCGTTTAAACGGCACGATTGAGGCGATCATGTCATCCGCGCCGATCCAGCGCCATTCGGAAAATTCGGGGTGATCGGTCGCGATGTTGATCTGATCATCGGTGCCTAAATAGCGGTACAGAAACCATTTTTGACGCTGGCCTTTGTACTTGCCGCCCCAAACCTTGCCCAGCAAATCTGGCGGCAGATCATAGGTGACCCAATCGTCGGTCTTGGCAATTTTCTCAACCAAGTCTGCCACAACACCGGTTTCTTCCCACAGCTCGCGCAGTGCGGCCACGCGGGGCTTTTCGCCGTCATCAATCCCGCCTTGTGGCATTTGCCACGCGGCCACGGGCGAATCCTTACGCTGGCCTGCAAAGATTTGGCCATGTGCGTTGATAAGCATAACGCCCACACAAGGACGATAAGGCAAGGTTTTGGACTGGGTCATCGGATAGGCCTTTTATGCGAAAAGGGGGCACATGACGCGCCCCCTTTGCCTAATATGTTTTAGATCAAGGCTTTACGGCAATCGCCGACAGACCTTTGAGAATATCAATCGCATAGGCCAACTGATAATCATCTTCACGCAGCTTTGCAGCTTCTTCGGCACGAGCGCGGTCTTCTTCCAACTGCTTACGCTCATCCTCGGTCATCGAGTCGTTATCAAGCGCCCCGCGCAAGGATGCCTCTGTGCGGGCTTTCACGGCTGATGCTGGCTCTTGCTCTTCCACCACGGGTTGGCGTGGTGGTTGGTTCACGATGATGTCGGGGGCCACACCCAGCGCCTGAATTGAACGGCCAGAAGGTGTGTAATACCGTGCCGTGGTCAGGCGCATCGCCCCTTCGCCGCGCAGTGGGATGATGGTCTGCACCGACCCTTTGCCAAAGCTTTTCGTGCCCACAACAATCGCGCGGCGGTGATCTTGCAACGCACCGGAAACGATTTCCGAGGCCGAGGCAGAGCCACCATTGATCAATACAACCAACGGCTTGCCGCCCGTCAAATCGCCAGGTGTCGCGTTGAAACGTTCGCCATCGGTGGTGTTACGGCCACGGGTTGAAACGATCTCGCCCTTTTCAAGGAAGGCATCCGACACTTTGATCGCTTGGTTCAGCAAACCGCCGGGGTTGTTGCGCAGATCCAGAACGACACCCGACACTTTATCCCAACCGCCCAGCTCTTCGGCCGATTTTTTCAGACCATCTTCAAGGCCCGGATAGGTTTGGTCGTTAAAGGTGGTCATCCGCAGCACAATTGTACTGCCAACAGTGCGCGCGCGCACCGCAGTTACCTTGATCGTATCACGAATAATTGACACATCGAACGGCTCGGGCGTACCGGCGCGCACGACTGTGATGATGATTTCAGACCCGACCGGCCCGCGCATCAGGTCAACCGCCGCATCCAACGTCAGCCCCGAAATTGACTCGCCGTTCACATGGGTAATGAAATCGCCGGTCTGAATGCCCGCCGCCGCCGCAGGGGTATCATCCATCGGCGAGACGACCTTAACAAAGCCGTCTTCTTGCGTGACCTCTATCCCAAGCCCGCCAAATTCGCCCCGCGTCTGTACGCGCATGTCGTCGAAATCTTTGGGCGGCATATAGCTGGAATGCGGATCAAGCGAGGTCAGCATCCCGTTGATCGCCGCCTCGATCAGCTTGTTAGTATCGACGTCTTCGACATATTCGCCGCGGATACGTTCAAAAATATCACCAAACAAATCAAGCTGTTCGTAAACGGTCGAGGTTTTTTTGGTCTCTTGCGCCAGCAAGGGCCCTGCGATCTGTGTTGTCAGCAAAATGCCTGCAACAGTGCCGCCCAAAGCAGCCATAGCGAATTTCTTCATTGCCTGTCTCAATCCTTTGTTGCGGCGAACCACGGTGCCGGATCAACCGGCGCGGTGCCTTTTCTAATTTCGATATAAAGCGTTTCTGTCTCGCGAATACCAGTCACATCCGTGACACTTGCCAGAAACTCTTTACTATTCTCTTGATCGCCGCCGCCCATAAGCCCCAGTGGCGCGCCTATTCCGACAACTTCTCCGACCTCACCATAAACGGTTTGCAGCCCCGCAAGAACCATAAGATAGCCTCCGCCCGGCTCAAGGATAATCACATTTCCGTAGTCGAGCAGCGGGCCACGATAGCGGATGGTGCCAGCCCAAGGCGCTGTGACCAAAGCACGCGGGCGGGCGGAAAGCGTAATACCGGGGCGGCGGGTGCCCGATGCATCCGCCTCATTCGCGCGGAGCAGCAGGCTGCCAAGGGTCGGCAGGTTCAGCTTCCCCTCGGCCGAGGCAAAGCTGCGCATGGCGTCTGTGCCGCTTAGGTCCAGCTCTAACCCATTGGCAAAGGCGCCCAGCGTGTCGGCGCTTTCAAGCAGGCCGCGCAGGGCATCCGGATCTTCGGTAAAGCGGCGCGGCAGGGCGGTGCGGTCTGAAATAGCTTGGCTAAGCGTGGTACGGGCGGTTTGGGCCACGCCAAGCCCGTTTTCCAAAATGCTGCCCGCCGCCACTTGCAAACTGCGCAAATCGCGCAGCTCGGTCAGCTCGGATTGCAGGCGCGTCACCTCGGCTTGCAGCGCGGGCGTCACCTCGGAAATAATCATGCCCGACCGCACAGTGCCCAGCGGCCCCGAGGGGTGTAACAGCATCAATGGCCCCGGCGTTGCCTCGAGCTGGCCCAAAACGCCCAAAAGCTGGCCAACGCGGTTACGTTCGGTATCAAATTGCAACAACAGCGCAGCCTCGCGCACTTTGGCTTGGCGCAGGCTGTCACGCAGCGCGCCAAGACCTTGTTCATAGGCCTGAATGGTCTGGGTCAGTGCCGACACCTGATCGCGGGCTGTGCTTGCCTCTTGCATCGCCGTCACCGCCGCCGCAAGCGCGTCCGACGCCTGTGTCGCCTGTTCGGCAACGGTTTGCCCCTGTGCCGCACCGGCACCAAACGCGATAACCTGTGCCGTGCCGGCACAAAACGCGAGAACAAGGGCGACAGCGCGGATCATGCGATCAGGGTTTTCCCAGTCATTTCGTCCGGTTGTGGCAGGCCCATAAGCTGCAAAACCGTTGGTGCCAAATCGGACAACCGCCCATCGCGCAAGCTTGCCCCTGCAGGCCCGCCAAACAGGATAACCGGCACAAGGTTGGTCGTATGCGCCGTGTGCGGGCCGCCTGTCACCGGGTCTACCATGGTCTCGCAGTTGCCGTGATCGGCGGTGACAATCATCGCACCACCCGCCTTTTCAAGGGCTGCCAATGCCAAACCAAGGCCGCTATCCACCGCTTCACACGCCTTGATCGCGGCCTGCAAATCGCCGGTGTGGCCCACCATATCGGGGTTGGCAAAGTTCACGACAATCAGGTCATAGCCATGCTCAATCGCGCCGACCAGCTTTTCGGCCACCTCGGGTTCCGACATCTCTGGTTGCAGATCATAGGTCGCCACTTTGGGCGATTTCGGCATGGCGCGATCTTCGCCGGGGTTCACCGCCTCGGCCCCACCATTCAGGAAAAACGTCACATGCGGGTATTTTTCGGTTTCGGCCAAGCGAAACTGGGTGCGGCCTTGTTTAGAAACCCATTCGCCCAAAGTGTTGTTCAAAACCGGCTTTGGATAGGCAGTGATCATGTACTCATTATGCTTGGTGGAATAATCGACCATGCCCAGCATCGCCTCCCATTTCGGGCGCGCACTTGCATCAAAGCCATCAAAGGACGGATCGCCCAGCGAGGCCAAAATCTCGCGCGCACGGTCGGCGCGGAAATTCAGGCAGTAAAACCCGTCGCCCGCTTTGGCCCCTGCATAGCCGCCAATCACCGTAGGCGCGATAAACTCATCGGTTTCACCGCGGGCATAGGCGGCGGCAATCGCGGCTTGCGCATCAACCGCAGCCTCACCCTTGGCGGCGACCATCGCATCAAAGGCGCGGCCAACACGTTCCCAGCGATTGTCGCGGTCCATCGCCCAATAGCGGCCAATCACCGTCCCGACCCGCACACCATCTGCCAGCCCAGCCAGCAGCCGCGCCATGTGCTCGGCGGCCGAGCTGGGGGCAACGTCGCGCCCATCGGTGATCGCATGAATAACCACCGGCACACCCGCCGCCGCAACCGTATTGGCCGCCGCGATCACATGCGACACATGGCCATGAACGCCACCATCCGAAATAACGCCCATCAGTTGCGCGGTGCCACCGCTGGCCTTTAGCCGCGCGATAAAATCCAACAGCTGGGGGTTTTGGCCAAAACTGCCATCCTCAATAGCCAGATCAATCGCGCCCAGATCCATCGCAACCACACGGCCCGCGCCGATATTGGTGTGACCAACTTCGGAATTCCCCATCTGCCCGCGCGGCAAGCCGACATCGGGGCCGTGGGTAATAAGGGTGGCATGCGGGCAGGTCGCCATCAGCCGGTCAAAATTGGGGGTGTTCGCCAGCACGGGCGCGTTGGCGCTGGTATCAGGGTTCAGCCCCCAACCATCCAAAATGCACAAAATAACGGGTTTTGGAACAGTCATGGCGCGCCCTCTTTGTTAGCTTAACAGCGTTTTACGCCCAAGCAGGGGGTTCGGCAACAGCCAAGGCTTATTCGCGGTGATACGGGCTGCCCGCCAGAATGGATGCCGCGCGGTAAAGCTGTTCCGCCAACATCACCCGCACCAACATATGTGGCCAAACCATTGCACCGAAAGACAAAGCAAAATCAGCTGAATTGCGAAAAGACGGGGCCAGACCATCGGCGCCGCCAATGCAAAACGCCACATCCTGCCGCCCTGCATCGCGCCATTTGCCCAATTGGTCGGCAAATTCGGGGCTGGTAAGGGTGCGGCCGCGTTCGTCCATCACCACGGTCAGCGCACCATTTGGCACGGCCCGCGACAGCAACACCGCCTCGGCCTCCATCCCGCCGCCTTTGCGGTCTTCAACCTCGGACAGGGCAAAAGGGCCAAGGCCCAAGGCCCGGCCCGTCCGGTTGAAACGCGTCACATAATCGTCGATCAGGTCGCGCTCGGGGCCGCCACGCAGCCGCCCCGCAGCGCAAAGATGCACACGCATCAGTCTTCCTCGCGCACGCCTATGCCCATGTGCCCGCCAGGCTGCCACATTTTTTCGAGGTCATAAAACTCGCGCACTTCGGGGCGGAAGACGTGGACGATAACATCGCCCGTATCGATCAGTACCCAATCGCCGGTTTCTTTGCCTTCGATTTTGCAGACGATGCCGAAATCTTGCTTCAACTTATCGGCAAGCTTTTCAGAAATGGACGCAACCTGACGCGATGAGCGACCGGAACAGATCAGCATGTAATCCGCCATATCAGAGCGGCCACGCAGATCGATTTCTACGATCTCTTCGGCTTTGTCATCTTCAAGCGACGCGATGACGCTAGCCAAAAGAATTTCGGGCGTAAGTGTATCAGCGGCGGTTTGGCCCGTCATGCGCGGTGCCCTCGGCCCAACCGGCAGGCCGGTCTGTGGATCAGAATGAGACAGGACATTGTCCTCCAGTATATCACGCGCCAGCCTTAACGGTTTCACAACACCCCCGGCGCCGAGTGTTCTGCGCAAGCTATCACCTTGCGGCGCAAACCTCAATCACAGCCAGCCGCTGGGCGCAAGCCATCACCGCAGGCATTGGCTCGGGTTTCGCCGATTGCTTGGCCTTGCAGCCGCAAAACGCAGCCCTACCTGCCGAAACCGGCATGCCGCGCGCAACCGATTCGCGCCACCCTATGCGCCCCGCGCAAAGCCGCTTGCCGATTTTGGCACTACTCCACCATGCTGCAACGCGGCATATGCAAAGCACGGGAGGGGAGCACCGGAGTACACTATGACATTTCTAAAACGCCTATTCCCGCGCCGCCCAAACCGCAATGACTTGGAACGCGCCTACCTGAACCAAGCTGTCAGCCTCTATGACCTAGAGTGCCGCGAGCGCGAGATTGACCAAGGTAAATTCGCAGGCTTCTAAGGCCCCGATTTGTAAAACCTTAGTCCTGACCTGCCAAAATCGCTGCCTGCTTTGCGCCCTGACCGCCGCTCAACAGTTTTACCTCGCGCTGTGGGAAGGGAATGGAAACGCCATTCTCTTTGAAAATATCCCAAAGCGCCAAGTAGACGTTGCCGCGAATGTTGGTCAGCCCTTCGGTTGGGTCCTTGATCCAAAAGCGCAGGATATAATCGACCGAGCTGTCGCCAAACCCTACGATATGGCACACTGACGGGCGGTCTTTTAGCACGCGGTTCACGCGGCCTGCCGCCTCAATCGCCAGCTTGCGCACCAGATGCGGATCGTCATCGTAAGAGGTGCCAAAAAACAGATCGAGCCGCACAAATTGGTCCGAATGCGACCAGTTCACCACTTGGCCGGTGATAAGGTCTTCGTTCGGAATCAGGTATTCCTTGCCGTCCCTAGTCACGACCGAAACATACCGCGCACCCAAGGATTCGATCCAACCAAAAGTCTCGCCCAGTGAAATCACATCCCCCGGCTTGATAGATTTATCCAGCAGAATGATGATGCCCGACACAAGGTTGGACACGACTTTTTGCAAACCGAAACCAAGGCCTACGCCAACAGCACCCGACAGAACGGCAAGGCCAGTCAGGTCAAACCCAACCGCCTTTAGCCCGATAAAAATCGCGCCGCCGATCAGGAACATCTGGATCGCTTTGATCGCCAGTACCTGCATTGATGGGCTGATATCAGGGTTTTTACGAATTTTGCTAACCGCGCCTTTGGTTATCAAACGCGCACCAGACACCAGTACACCCGTCACAATCAGCGCCTTGATCACTGACAGGGCAGACAGCCTGAAATCGCCAAAAGTAATGGCAAGGCTGTCCAGAAAGGACAAAACCCCTGTATCGAACCCAAGAATAACGGCGACAACCCAAAACCCTGCGCCCCAAGCCACCACGCGCGACAAAAAGCGGTTTCCGATCAGTTTCGACGCAAAGCTGACAAACAGTAAAAGCAGCCCGATTGTGCCCGACACCTCAAACAATTGGCTGCGGGAAGGCCATGTTATTTGCCGCATCACCCAAAAGGTTGCCCAGTTGATTGTGGTGAACAGCATCAGTGTCAGGTTGCGGTCAATCGTCACCAGCCAGCGCAACTGCCACTTTTGCAGGCCTTCTTGGTTGCGCACCCAGCCCATGAACCACTTGGATACAATCCCGCGCATCAGCCAAGCCAGCAGCAAAAGCGCCAAGATCCCCGCCACCTGATACAGTCGCCATCCCATCAGCAAGGACCGCACAAAGGCTTCGGCTTGCGACAGCAGCCCCTGTGTTGCGTTGATGATTTCGGGGTTGATCGTGTTAATTGGGTCCATAGGCTGTGCGTGTCCCCTTTTGGGAAATGCGAATTTCATCAATCTTAACTATCTGCTTCGGGAATGCCAATCTTATTGCCCCAGCACACAGAAAGGCGTAGAACCCGCGCTATGATCAGATTTTTTGACATTGATGAACGCGCGCGCTTGCCTTGGCGGTTTTACGGCCAAAGCCGGTCTGTGCTTGCCCGGCTTTAATCGCGGCCTGATGTCTACCGCCGGTATTACCGCGCGGCCCGAACATATATTTCCCTAGCTAGATGAGAGATTGAGCCATGAACGCTCGTACCCTTTACGACAAAATCTGGGACGACCATGTCGTCGACCAAGCCGAAGACGGCACCTGCCTGCTGTATATTGACCGTCACTTGGTGCATGAAGTCACCAGCCCGCAGGCGTTTGAAGGCCTGCGGATGACAGGTCGCAAAGTGCGCGCGCCGGAAAAAACCATCGCTGTGCCGGACCATAACGTCCCCACCACGCTGGACCGCGCCAACGCCAAAACCATGACCGAAGACAGCCGCATTCAGGTTGAAGCTTTGGACAAGAACGCACGCGAATTCGGCCTGCACTACTATCCTGTGTCGGACGTTCGCCAAGGCATCGTGCATATCGTCGGCCCCGAGCAGGGCTGGACATTGCCCGGCATGACCGTTGTTTGCGGCGACAGCCACACCGCCACCCACGGCGCGTTCGGCTCACTCGCCCATGGGATTGGGACGTCCGAGGTTGAACACGTTCTGGCAACCCAAACGCTGATTCAGCGTAAGGCCAAGAACTTTAAGGTCGAAATCACTGGCTCGCTGATGCCCGGCGTCACAGCCAAGGATATCACCCTGTCGGTGATCGGCCAAACCGGCACCGCTGGCGGCACTGGCTATGTGATCGAATATTGTGGCCAAGCCATTCGCGAATTGTCGATGGAAGGCCGGATGACCGTCTGCAACATGGCGATTGAGGGCGGCGCACGCGCAGGCCTGATCGCGCCGGACGAGAAAACCTTCGAATACTGCATGGGCCGCCCGCACGCACCAAAAGGTGCCGCATGGGAGGCTGCGCTGACCTATTGGAAGACTTTGTTCACCGATGAAGGCGCGCATTTCGATAAGGTCATCACGATCAAAGGCGAAGATATCGCGCCGGTTGTGACTTGGGGCACCTCGCCCGAAGACGTGCTGCCAATCACCGCAACTGTTCCAGCCGCATCTGATTTCAAAGGCGGCAAGGTTGAGGCGGCACAGCGTTCGCTTGACTATATGGGCCTGACACCGGGCATGAAGCTGACCGACATCAAGATCGACACCGTCTTTATTGGCTCTTGCACCAATGGCCGGATCGAAGACTTGCGCGCCGCTGCTGCCGTGCTGAAAGGCAAAAAGATCAAGGACGGGATGCGCGCGATGGTCGTTCCCGGTTCTGGCCTTGTGCGTGCGCAAGCCGAGGAAGAGGGGCTGGCCCAGATTTTCCTAGATGCCGGTTTTGAATGGCGTCTTGCAGGCTGTTCCATGTGTCTGGCGATGAACCCCGACCAGTTGGCACCGGGCGAACGTTGCGCCGCCACATCGAACCGCAACTTTGAAGGCCGCCAAGGCCGTGGTGGCCGCACACACCTGCTGTCGCCCGCAATGGCAGCCGCAGCGGCAATCACCGGCCACTTGACCGACATCCGCGACTTCGCGGTCGAAAACGCATAAGGACTGGGCATATGGATAAGTTCACCAAAATCACCGGGGTTGCGGCCCCTATGCCACTGGTCAATATCGACACCGATATGATCATCCCAAAGCAGTTTTTGAAAACCATCAAGCGGTCTGGCCTTGGCGCGAACCTGTTTGATGAAATGCGGTTCAATCTGGACGGCACCGAGATTGAGAGCTTTGTGCTGAACCAACCAGCGTATCGCAAAGCCGAAGTGATCGTCGCTGGCGACAACTTTGGCTGCGGCTCGTCGCGCGAACATGCGCCTTGGGCGCTGCTGGATTTCGGCATCCGCTCGGTCATCGCCACAAGCTTTGCCGACATCTTCTATAACAACTGCTTCAAGAACGGCATCTTGCCGATTGTGATGCCCGAAGATGTCGTCAACATCCTGATGGAAGACGCGCGGCGCGGCGAAAATGCCCGCATGACCGTTGATCTGGAAAACCAAACCATCACCACATCTGATGGCCAAAGCTTTCCGTTCGAGGTGGACGCGTTCAAAAAGCATTGTTTGTTGAACGGCTTGGACGATATCGGCCTGACCATGGAAAAGGCAGCGAACATCGACAGCTATGAGGCAAAGGCCGCAACATCGCGCCCTTGGGTCTAACCCCCCGTAAATACACAAGATATAGGGTCGCCCCACAGGCGGCCCTTTTTTTTGCCACAAGTCGGCCCACCTTTAAACTACAATTTGATGCAATCTAGCGACACATTTTCCGCTAATCCGCCACAAATACTTGGTTATCTCAATCCAATGGTTGCTAGGGAATCAGAAAGAAGGCACAATTTGGGCAAGATTAAGGCAGTCCGCCACAAAGTGCGGGAAATAACGGGGATAAAGGAACGGCGCCGTATCGTTCCTGCCCTAAATGAAGGTAGAGCAGCAGTGCTTTCAAAGTTCACAGGTGCGCTTATGCGTGCCTTCATGATTATGGTGCTGATCACCACGCCTTCGGTATTGCTGCCGGGCGTGACAGCTGATGGCAAGCAAATGGTCGCCCTTGTCGCTCTCTTTGCAGGCATTCTAACCTTTGTAGAATACAACGCCACCTACCCCGGTCTGATCGAGTTTCGCGATGCGCCACCCTATAACCGCACACGGTTTTTGATGCTGCTGGTCATCGTATTCTTCCTGTCGGTGATGGCACGCAGTGAAATCGCCCCATCAACCCTTGCTAGGTTGTTTGAGGCCGTCGGCATCTTGATCGGCCAAGCGCTTGATTTTCCTTACTCGCCTGTGCGGTTGCTCACCTTGACCTTGGCCGATGCCAATGACCATGGCCACATGCAAGCCGTGCGTTCGGCGGCAGGCGTGGCCTATTTGATCTCGGTGCTGGCGCTGGCTATGTTTTCGCTTTTGTTGCGCATTTATGATTGGCCGTCGAAAAACGGCGCCTTTAACGTGTGGACCAACCTGCCGATGTTTGACCCGACTGTAGGTGGTGATGTGGTGGCACGGCTGGAACGGGACGCACGGTTCAATCTGGCCTTGGGCTTTTTGCTGCCGTTTCTTATTCCGGCGATAGTCAAATTCAGCGGCATGGGTTTGGGCGCGATTGACATGCATTACCCGCCAACCTTGGTTTGGTTGGTCGCGATGTGGGCGTTCCTGCCAGCCTCTTTGTTCATGCGCGGCATTGCGATGACACGCATCGCAGGCATGATACGCAACAAACGCGACCGCAACGCCGAGCAAGCCGTGCCGGGGTACTTCCCCGCGTGATGCTGCGCTTGGCCCTTGCTGTATGGCTTGGGCTAGCCTTACCTTGCTTTGCCCAACAACCTGATAGTGGGCGCCCCGATTCCCTGCGTGTTGCCACCTATAACCCCGATCTTAGCCGCAAAGGGCCGGGCCTGCTGTTGCGCGACATTCTATCCGGCAAAGACGGGCAGGTTGCGGCAGTGGTGGCCACATTGGCCGATCTGAACGCCGATGTTCTGGTACTGACCTCATTTGATTATGATTATGATCTGATAGCACTAACGGCGCTTTCCGATTCCTTGGCCCTGGCGGGCGCGCCCTACCCCTACCGGTTCGCCACCCTCCCTAATACCGGTATGCCGACAGGGCTTGATCTGGATGGGGATGACCTTTTGGGCGGCCCGGCCGATGCCCAAGGGTTTGGGATGTTCTCGGGCCAAGGCGGGCTGGCCGTGCTGTCTCGTTTGCCAATTGATACCGATGGCTTTCGTGATTTCAGCGGCTTTTTGTGGCAAGATTTGCCAGATAACCTGATCGCCGACAGCCTGTCCCCAGCCGCGATATCTATCCTGCGGCTATCGAGCAATGCCCATTGGGATGTGCCGGTCACCTTGCCCGACGGCTCCGCGCTTCACCTGTTAATCTGGCACGCCACGCCGCCCGTATTCGATGATACCAAAGACCGCAATGGCCGCCGCAACCATGATGAGGCCGCATTCTGGCTGGCCTTATTGAATGATAGCCTGCCAATGCCTGCGCCAACTGGCCCGTTCATCCTGTTGGGCGACTCCAAACTTGACCCATTGGATAGCGAGGGGCGCGCAGGCGCAATACAGGCCCTTCTGGCCGATCCGCGCCTTCAGGACCCAGCCCCCAAGGGCACTCACAACCGCACCGAGCCTGAACACAAAGGCGACCCCGCGCTCGATACCGTGCTCTATGATTTCGGCGGGTTGCGCACCGATTTTGTTCTGCCCTCGGCAGGCCTGCGTGTGCTGGATGCAGGCGTCATGTGGCCCGCCGCGTCGGCACAAAACGCCGAAACCATTGCCGCGGCCTCGCGCCACCGGCCCGTGTGGGTTGATATTGCTTTGCCTTAACCCGCCGCCTTGACCATCGCGGCCCGAAACGCTACGCAAACCTCAATCATTTTCCTTAAAATGCAGGAGCGTTCCTTGGCCAATCCTTCCCTTCTTATCCTCGCCGGTGACGGCATCGGCCCCGAAGTCATGACCGAGGTCAAAAAGATCATCGCGTGGTTCGGTGACAAACGCGGCGTGCATTTCGATGTGTCCGAAGATTTGGTCGGCGGTTGCGCCTATGATCAGCACGGCACCCCCCTGCATGACAAAACCATGGCCCGCGCGATGGAAGTTGACGCCGTACTGCTGGGCGCCGTGGGTGGCCCAAAATACGACACACTTGATTTCAGCGTAAAGCCCGAGCGCGGCCTGCTGCGCCTGCGCAAGGAAATGGACCTGTTTTCCAACCTGCGCCCTGCTCAATGCTTTGACGCGCTAGCCGATTTTTCCAGCCTGAAAAAAGAGATCGTCTCTGGTCTGGATATCATGATCGTCCGCGAGCTGACCTCGGGCGTGTATTTCGGCGAGCCGCGCGGGATTTTCCCTGATAACGAAGGCGGCCGTGTGGGCATCAACACCCAACGCTACACCACGAATGAAATCCGCCGCGTTGCGCGCTCGGCGTTTGAGCTGGCAAAACGCCGCAATAACAAAGTTCACTCGATGGAAAAAGCAAACGTTATGGAATCCGGCATTCTGTGGCGCGAAGAGGTTCAGTGGGTGCATGACAATGAATACCCCGAAGTAGAACTTCACCATATGTATGCCGATAACGGCGCGATGCAGTTGGTTCGCTGGCCCAAACAGTTTGACGTGATTGTCACCGACAACCTGTTTGGCGATGTTCTGTCCGATACGGCGGCAATGCTGACAGGCTCGCTTGGGATGCTTCCTTCGGCAAGCCTTGGCGCGCCGCAAGAAAATGGCCGCCCAAAGGCGCTGTATGAGCCGGTTCACGGCTCGGCTCCTGACATCGCAGGCCAAGGCAAGGCGAACCCGATCGCCTGTATCCTTAGCTTTGCAATGGCGCTGCGCTATTCCTTTGACATGGGCGATGAGGCAACGCGCGTTGAAAATGCCGTGGAAAAAGTGCTGGCTGATGGCGCCCGCACCGCCGATTTGATGGACAAAGACGGCGGTACCCCGATCAGCACGACCCAAATGGGTGACGTGATCATCGCGGCACTGGATGCCTCGCTGTAAAACCAGCGTTTAAAATACGGCTGAAAAGGGGTGCTGACGCGCCCCTTTTTTGTGCCGTCACAGGCCGCAGTGTTTTAAACACTGGATTAACCCATTACTGCGATGATGTGAAAAACGACTTGCATGCAAGGTTATCGCCCTGCCGCCCTTGCGCATTAGCGCTAACAGGCGCACTACTTTCGCAATCCAGAATGAACCGAGATCAAAGATGCCGATTGTGAAATCCAACCTGCGCGGCGCTCTTATGGCGCTGATCGCCTTTGCAATTTATTCAACGCATGACGTTTTTGTCAAATTTCTTGGCGGGCAATACTCGGCATTTCAGATCGTATTCTTTTCGGTTTTGTTCAGCTTTCCACTGGTCGCGATTATGCTAATCGGGGATCGCAACGATGGCAATTTACGGCCCAAGCATCCGTGGTGGTCGCTGACGCGTACGATTTCAACGATGATTACGGCCGTTTCGGCCTTTTATGCGTTCTCGGTTCTGCCGCTGGCCCAAACCTATGCGATTTTATTCGCGGCCCCTTTGTTGATTACCCTGCTGGCCATTCCGATT
Source organism: Pseudorhodobacter sp. W20_MBD10_FR17 (assembly GCF_052119765.1). Taxonomy (NCBI): domain Bacteria; kingdom Pseudomonadati; phylum Pseudomonadota; class Alphaproteobacteria; order Rhodobacterales; family Paracoccaceae; genus Pseudorhodobacter; species Pseudorhodobacter sp. W20_MBD10_FR17. Next base: position 177,410 of record NZ_JBGQOQ010000003.1, read on the forward strand.
CTGGGCGAAAAAGTCGGTGTTCGTCGGGGGCTGGCGATTATCGTGGGCCTTGCCGGCGTGATGATCGTGTTGCGCCCAACTGGGGCAGAGCTTGGGCTTGGCCATCTGGCGGCGCTGGCGGCGGCGGTGTGTTCGTCCCTATCGTCGGTGATCGTGCGCAAAATCGGGCAAGATGAACGCTCGGTGGTGCTACTGCTGTTTCCGATGATCGCGAACTTTATCGTCATGGGCGCTGCAATGCCGTTTTTCTACAAACCGATGCCCATCGAACACCTAGGCATGATCGTTATCATTGCGGCTTTTGGCTTTGTGGCCAGCCTGTTTATCATCAGCGCCTACAGATCGGCCGAAGCCGTGATCGTGGCGCCGATGCAATACAGCCAGATGATCTGGGCCGCGATCTATGGCTTCTTAATTTTCAACGAGACGCCAGACCGGCTAACGCTTGTCGGCGCTGGCGTCATTATGGCCAGCGGATTCTATATTGTGATGCGCGAAAGCCGCGGTAAGGTTTCGAAAAACAGCCCGGTTTTGGAATCGCGCAGCCGCCCTGAAACCGGTATGCTGCCGCGCATCAGCCTGTTGTTACGGCGCGAAAACGGCGGGAAATAAGCGGCGCGTTTGCGTCAGGCTAGGTTTCGATCTACGCGTCTGATAAGGTGCAAGGATGACCATGAACACCCTGTCAAACCCGCTTGCCCGCCGTCTGTTTTTGCATAAGCACGCCTTGGGCACAGCCCCGAGCGGTACCGGAAAAGGCGCCGATCTGGCAGGGTTGATCGAGCAGATCGGCTTTGTTCAGGTTGACAGCATCCGCACAGTTGCCCGCGCGCATGACCTTATTTTATTCGCGCGGCGGCAAAATTACCGCCCGCCCGCGCTGAAAAATCTGCTGGAAAAAGACCGCTTGATGTTTGAGCATTGGACGCATGATGCCTCAATCATTCCCGCACAGTTTTTTCCGCATTGGCGGCATCGGTTTAACCGCGACGCTGACACGTTGGGCAAGGACTGGCAGCGCTGGTTTCGCATTGGATATGAGGACCAGTTTGAAACGATTTTGACGCATATTCGTGATGGCGGCCCGGTGACCTGCTCGGATGTGGGGCAGGATGAGCCACGCAGCAAAGGTGGATGGTGGGATTGGCATCCCTCAAAGACCGCGTTGGAGTGGTTGTGGCGGACGGGGCAGCTTTCGATATCGGGGCGCAACAATTTCCAAAAAATTTATGATTTAACCGAGCGGGTTATTCCTGACGCCTACCGTGGCGATGTACCGACACAAGCCGCGCATCTGGACTGGGCCTGTACGCAGGCGATGAACAGGCTGGGGTTTGCAACGGCAGCTGAATTGTCGGCGTTTTGGGCCGCCGTTTCGATTACAGATGCCCGCGCGTGGTGTGAGCGCGCCCTGCGCGAAGGGCGCATTATCCAGCTGGCTGTTGCGGGTGCAGATGGGAATTTACGCCCGAGCTTTGCCTGGCCAGACGTGATGAAGGCCGCGCAAGATTTGCCCCCAGCCCCGCCGCGTATCCGCATTCTATCACCCTTTGATCCGGCCTTGCGCGACAGGGCCCGTGCCGAGCGTTTGTTTGGCTTTTTCTACCGCATCGAGGTGTTTGTGCCGCAAGCAAAACGCCAATATGGCTATTATGTCTTTCCGGTTTTGGAAGGCGAAAAGGTCATCGGACGCATTGATGCCAAGGCGTTTCGGGATGAAAACTGTTTGCGCGTCCAAGGGTTTTGGCCCGAAACCGGCGTGACTATGGGCAAAGGCCGGATGGCACGGCTGGAGGACGCTTTGCAGCGGCTCGCACGATTTGCGGACTGCGATGTGGTGGCGTGGGGTGATGGCTGGCTACGGTGCTAAAACTGCCACGCGCCGGGGGGCTAGCTACCCGGACCCCCCAGGATATTTTTGCCGAAAAGAAAGCAAGCAACGGATTGGTTTAACGCGCACGGCTTGCATCTTGTGCGGTGGCGTGGAACCAAGGGTCAAGCCCCTTTGGAAGCCATGCCTCGATGATTGCGATCCTGTTAAAAACCCTGCCGTTCTTTGCCCTAATCGGGTTGGGCTATTGGGCCGGGCGGGTGCGCTTTTTTACGCCTGAGGCGACGGGTTGGCTGACCAAATTCGTGTTTTACTTTGCGCTATCGGCAATGCTGTTTCGCTTTGCGTCGAACCTGTCGCTGGCCGAAATTTGGGATGGGCGCTTTGTGGCGGCCTATCTTTGGGGCTGCGGCGTGGTGTATGCCATTGCCATGGGGGCCGCATTTTGGCGCGGGATCTCGGTTGAAGAGGCCGCGATTGAGGCGCAATGTGCGGTGATCGGCAACACTGGCTTTCTGGGTGTGCCGATGCTGGTGGTGTTGATGGGGCCACAGGCGGCGGGGCCAATATTGATGGTGCTATCCATTGATTTAATTGTGTTTTCGACGGTTGTGACGCTGATCATTACGGGCGTTCGCCAAGGCCGCATGAGCCTTGGGATCATCAAAGCCTTGGCGATTGGGCTGTTGAAAAACCCGATGATCGTTTCCATGGCGCTGGGGCTGGCATGGTCTGCGACCGGCTTTGCAGTGCCTACGCCGATCAATGATTTCATGGCGCTTTTGGGCGGGGCGGCGACACCCGGCGCGCTGTTTGCCATTGGCGCATCACTGGCAACAAAATCGGCCGAACGGGTGGAGATTGCGGGTTGGCTTTCGTTTTGCAAGTTGGTTTTGCACCCCAGTGCCGTGGCGTTTGCCGCGATCTATTTGTTCCGCGTTGACCCTGGCCCTGCGTCGGTCATGATTGCGGCGGCGGCCTTGCCTGTGGCGGGCAATGTCTACATTCTGGCGCAGCATTTCGGCGTGGCGCCGCATCGGGTTTCGGCCTCGATCCTGATTTCAACCGCGCTGAGCATTCTAACCGTGACGATTGTTATGGCCCTTGTGACGGGCTGAAGGGAAACAAGATGAAGACGATTTCTGAGAACCGCGCTTTTGGCGGCGTACAAGGCGTTTACAGCCACCCCTCTGTGATTTGCGGCTGCGATATGACCTTTGGTCTGTTCTTGCCCGCCGAGGCCGAGCATGAAGCGGTGCCCGTGATTTGGTACCTGTCGGGCCTGACCTGCACGCATGAAAACGCGATGGTAAAGGCCGGTGCGCAGGCTTGGGCGGCAGAACATGGTGTGGCGCTGATTTTCCCCGATACAAGCCCGCGCGGCGCAGGTATTGCCAATGATGAGGCCTATGATCTGGGGCAAGGTGCCGGTTTCTATGTCAACGCGACCGAGGCACCTTGGGCCGATAACTACAAGATGTGGGATTACCTGACCGAAGAGCTACCGCATCTGCTGTTCAGCGCCTATCCGCTGGATGAGGGGCGCCAAGCGATTACCGGCCATTCTATGGGCGGGCACGGCGCGCTGACGATTGCGATGTCGTTCCCCGGCAGGTTCCGGTCAGTTTCGGCCTTTGCCCCAATTGCCAACCCGACCGCCAGCGAATGGGGCCGCAAACAATTCACCGCCTATCTGGGCAAAGATGAGACGAAATGGGCCGCCCATGACGCGACCCTGCTGATGAAAAAGCGCGGTTTTGACGGGCCGATATTGATCGATCAAGGTGCGTCAGACCAGTTTTTGGATAAGCTGATGCCCGAGGTTTTGGCCGAGGCGATGATGGCGGGTCGGCAAAACGCGATGGTGCGGATGCAAAAGGGCTATGACCACAGCTATTTCTTTGTGGCCACGTTTATGGAAGATCACATCGCCTTTCATGCGGACGCACTTTATGCGTAAGGCCCTGTTATGACTGCGATTTACATCGATGCCGATGCCTGCCCCGTAAAGGCCGAGGCCGAAAAGGTGGCCACGCGGCACGGGGTGCGGATGGTACTGGTGTCTAACGGGGGCATACGCCCCTCAGCCAACCCGCTGATCGAAAGCGTATTTGTGGCCGATGGGCCGGACGTGGCGGATATGTGGATCGCCGAACGCGCGGGGGCGGGCGATGTGGTGGTGACAAGTGACATTCCGCTAGCCGCAAAATGCGTCGAGGCGGGGGCAAAGGTGCTGAAACACAACGGCGAGGAGCTGCACACGCGCAATATCGGGCAAGTGCTGGCCACCCGCGACCTGATGCAAGATTTGCGCAGCGCCGACCCGTTTCGGCAAGGCGGCGGCAAACCGTTTTCCAAGGCCGACCGCTCGCGGTTTCTCGATGCGCTAGAGCGGGTTTTGCAAGCGGCCAAGCGCCTGTGACGGGGGCCAACATGTCGCCGTCGGAACAGACAGCATGGGCTTTGGCAGGCCAACTGTGCCGATGAGCAATACCCACCCCCTTGATCGCCGCGTTCTTTTGCTGGGCATAGCCTCGGCCATGGGCGCATCTGTATTTTTCTCAATCAACGACAGTTCGATTAAATTTCTAAGCGGCGGCTATGCGTTACATCAGATTGTGCTGATCCGATCGGCCATCGGCATGGCCCTGATGCTGGCCATTGTGCTGCCGTCGCGCGGCGGGTTGGCGGTGTTTCGCACGCGGCGGCTGGGGCTGCATTTGGTGCGGGGCGGCTTTGTTGTTGTTTCAAATTTTTGCTTCTTCCTAGGGCTGGCGGCGATGCCAATGGCAGATGCGGTGGCGCTGTTCTTTATCGCGCCGCTGTTGATTACAGCCCTTTCGGTGCCGATGTTGGGCGAGAAAGTCGGGCCACGCCGCTGGGCAGCGGTCGGGGTTGGGCTGCTGGGGGTGATTGTGATGTTGCGGCCGGGGGCGGGTATTTTTCACCCTGCGATGCTGCTGCCGCTGTTTGCCGCGTTTTGCTATGCGATGCTGCACATGCTGACACGGCGGATGGGGGCCACGGAAAGCGCGCTGACCCTGACAGTCTATATCCAGCTAACGTTTGTCGTGGTTAGCGTGATCAGCGGCTTGGCCTTGGGGCATGGCAATTTTGCCAGTGAGGATAACCTGTCGATTGCATTTTTAACACGGGCCTGGACCTGGCCCGCGCTGTCGGATTGGCCTGTGCTGGTGCTGATCGGCTGTGCGTCAACGGCGGGGGGCTTTTTGATAACCCATGCCTATCGGTCGTGCGAGGCGGCTTTGGTGGCGCCGTTTGAATATATCTCGATGCCGTTGGCGATTGTGTTCGGGCTGGTGATTTTCGGTGAATGGCCGGACGCACTGGCGTGGGTGGGCATTGCGCTGATTTGCGGCGCGGGGCTGTATACGGTGTGGCGCGAAACACGAGCGAACCCCGCCGCACCACCCCTTGCATCGGCCCCCGGAAACCTGCGATCTTCGGCTTTAGGTGCAGTGGAGAATGACGATGCGGACAGTTGAGGCGGTGGTTTTTGATATCGGCAATGTGCTGATCGAATGGCAACCTGAGCGCTATTACGATGGCCGGATAGGTGAGGCGCGGCGCCGCGAATTATTTGCGGCGATTGATCTGCACGCGATGAATGAACGCATTGATGCTGGCGGCTTGTTTCGCGATACCGTCTATGATTGCGCAGCGGCCAACCCCGATTGGGCAACCGAAATTCGCTGGTGGTATGACCATTGGATCGGCCTTGCCTCGCCCCGGATTGAGCATTCGATCACCCTGCTGCGACGGTTGCGGGCCAAGGGCGTGCCCGTCTTTGCACTGACGAATTTCGGCGATGATGCCTTTTCCTATGCGCAGACGCAGTATGAGTTTTTGAACGAATTCGACCGCGCCTATGTGTCGGGGCGGATGCAGGTGACAAAGCCGGACCCGATGATATACGCGGCGGTTGAGGCGGATTGCGCGATTGCCCCCGAGGCGCTGCTGTTCGCCGATGACCGCGCCGACAACATTCAGACCGCCGCCGCGCGCGGCTGGCAAACCCATCATTTCACCGGCCCGCAAGGCTGGGCTGACCGGCTGGTTGCAGCCGGATTATTGACCAAACAGGAGGCCATGCCATGACTATTGAAACCGTCCCCTTTGCGGCAGAAGCCGTTTTGAACTGGCACACCCTGACCGAAGCCTTAGAGGCTGGCCACCGCCTGCCACGTGCCGAGGTGGCCGATAGCTTTCTCTATCGCGGCACTGACACGCTGCTAAACCGTGCCGCATGGATTGACGGATTGGGGCAGTTGGTGAAAACAGCAACGATTTTTCCGGGCAATGGCGCGCATGGATTGGCCTCGGTCAACGGGGCGGTGACGCTGTTTGCCGATCAAACCGGGGTGCTAGAAGCTTTGGTTGATTTTCATTTGGTGACGAAATGGAAAACGGCGGGCGATAGCCTGTTGGCGGCGAAAAAGCTGGCCCGCAAAGACAGCCGCAAGATACTATTGGTTGGTGCGGGCACAGTGGCGGGCACGATGATTGAGGCCTATTCCAGTGCCTTTGCTGGCGCAGAGTTCACGGTCTGGGGCCGCAATCCGGTGGCCAGCAAAGCCTTTGCCGATGCGCATGGGATTACGGCTGCAACCGACCTTGAAACCGCCGTGCGCGACGCGGATATCATCTGCACGGCCACGATGTCAAAAGAGCCGCTAGTGATGGGGGAATGGCTGCAACCGGGCCAGCATTTGGACCTGATCGGCGCCTACCGCCCCGACATGCGCGAGGTCGATGACGGGGCGATGACACGCGGGCGGCTGTTTGTGGATTCGCGGGCGACCACGGTGCATCATATTGGCGAGATTATGATGCCGATTGCCAGCGGGGCGATTTCCGAGGGCGATATCGCGGCCGATTTCTATGACCTGTCCAAAGGCAATTATGACCGCCGCTCAGATGACGAAATCACGATTGCAAAAAATGGCGGTGGGGCGCATCTGGATTTGATGACTGCCACCTATATTTTGAATGCGTGGCGGGCACGGTAGGCGGCAAACGCGGGCACCTGACAAGTCGGGGATCACCCCCGACTTATGCTTTTTTGCATCTATAGGGCTCGGCTTACTCGCCCAGCCCTGCCTCGGCCTCGATCTGCTTTTTCGACTTACGTGCGCGTTCGGTCGCCGATTTCAACTGGCCACAGGCGGCCATAATATCTTCGCCGCGCGGTTTGCGGATGGGCGAGGCATAGCCTGCCTCATGAATAATATCGGCAAAGGCGTGGATGCGGTTGCCGGATGAGCGTTTATACGGCGCGCCCGGCCATTCGTTGAACGGGATCAAGTTGATTTTGGCCGGAATGCCACGGATCAGCTCAACCAAACGATACGCGTCTTCTTTGCTGTCATTCACGCCGTCGAGCATCACATATTCAAAGGTAATCCGCTCGGAATTGGTCAGGCCGGGATAGTCGCGCAGGGAATCCAGCAGGGCGGCTATGTTCCACTTTTTATTGATCGGCACCAGTTGGTCGCGGACCTCATCCGTTGTGGCGTGGAAGGATACCGCCAACAGGCAGCCAATTTCCTGCGCAGTGCGGGCGATTTCGGGCACAACGCCGCTGGTCGACAGGGTGATGCGGCGGCGGCCAAGCGCGATGCCTTCGCCGTCCATCACGATATTCATCGCGTCGCGGACGTTTTCGAAGTTATACAGCGGCTCGCCCATGCCCATCAGCACCACGTTTGACACAAGGCGCGCGGCGGGGTCGGCGTTCGACGCGCCCTTGACCGGCCATTCGTTCAGATCATCACGGGCCAGCATCACTTGGCCGACAATTTCGCCTGCCGTCAGGTTGCGGACCAGCTTTTGCGTGCCGGTATGGCAAAAGGAACAGGTCAGGGTGCAGCCGACTTGGCTGGAAATACACAATGTCCCGCGATCGGTTTCGGGGATGTAGACCACCTCTACCTCATGCCCGCCTTGAATGCGGACAAGGTATTTGCGGGTACCATCCTCAGACACTTGCTTGGTCACCACCTCGGGCAAGACCAGCTCAAACTTCTCGGCCAGCAAGGCGCGAAAATCTTTGGACAGGTTTGTCATCTCGTTAAAATCGCGCAGGCCAAAGAAATAGACCCATTGCCAGATTTGCCCAACCCGCATTTTCGCCTGCTTTTCGGGGCAACCGGCGGTGATAAGCGCCTCGCGCAGCTGATCGCGCGTCAGACCGATGATATTGGTCTTGCCGCCCTCGGGCAGCTTGCGCGGGATGGTGTGGACGTCTTGGGTGATGGGCGCGGTCATGGCAGGCATCCTATGAGGCAAGAGGCGTCTATAGCGGATTCGCAGGCAAAAGAAAACGCCCCAGCGCACGCGGCACCGAGGCGTCTTGATACGGAGTAGAGATGCTTATTTGCAGCGCTGCTCGGCCTCGCCCATAGCGGCGGTAAAGCCACTAAGCGAGAAGGTGTCTTTGGTTTGTGTGCCACGGGCGGACCGCGCGGTAACGATGGCCGAAGACCCGGCCTTCATCGCAGCCAACAGGCCCGCGTCATCCGAGGTGCTTGCCGGCCAAGCCCATTCGCCATCGCTGAACAAATCAAACGATTTACCATTGATATCGACGTTCACTGTTGAGCCGGGCGCAAACGGATAGCCGCCGGTGAACGAGATTTCGCCCTTGGCACCCGAACCGGGGCGGAAGGTAACGAACATCAAGATATCGCCGCGCCGCACCGAGACGGGCTTGCCGCCGCTGGTGTTAACGGTTTCTTTGGGTTTGGATACGCCCCAGCATTCTTTGGGTTGTTGCCAGACGCAGACGCTCCAATCCGTTTTCGCCGATACGCACTCGGTTTCGGACTGTGCGAAGGCGGCGGAGGCCCCCATCCCGAGCGATGCGCCGATAAGCGCGCCGATGATGTGTGATTTCATGTCGTTCACAGCCTCCAGCTGTTTGATGCCTCTATCCCTAGCCACTTAGCCTATTGTTTTAAGCTTTTGCTGCGGCGCGGGTCGTTTCAACTCGATATTTCATGCATAACGCAAAAAGGGCAGTCCGTAAAAGCCCTATGCGCAGAAAATCGCGCATCTGCGGTAATGAAACTGTGAAGCGGCCTAGGAAAACGGCAATTCGGATGGCTGTTACAGCACTTTGGGGCCGAAGGACAATGAATGGCGGGCACCGATGGCAAGCGGCATACCAGACCTGACGGCATTCCTAAGGCGGCCGACATAAAGAAACGCCGCCAGCCCCTTAATCGGCGCTGACGGCGTTCTTTTCGGCGTAACGGATTGGCCCAGTGATCCGGCCTGAGTGGGGGCAATAAGTCCGAACCACCGAACCAATCTAAATCGCTACTGTCACCTGTATGACGGGGATTCGTGGCAAGAACTGGGCGGCTATAGGGCAAGACTGCGAAGATCCTGCAAAACGTTTGCCTTTTGCTGTGGTGACGGGGCGGACCTAGCCTTTTGCGTTGAAGAAATCCGAGATCTTTTGCGCAAGCGGTTCGGAAATGCCCCCCACGGCCATCAGGTCTGGGATAGCTGCGCGTGACACGGCCTTGGCCGAGCCGAAATGCGCCAAGAGCGCGCGTTTGCGGGCAGCGCCGACGCCGGGGATGTCATCAAGCGGGGTGGCCGAAACCGCCTTGGCCCGTTTGGCGCGGTGGGCGCCGATGGCCCAGCGGTGCGCCTCATCGCGCAGGCGCTGCACGAAGTAAAGGACAGGGTCGTTCATACGCAGCGCAAACGGGCGCTGGCCTGCACGGTGGAATTCCTCTTTGCCGTGATCGCGGTCTACGCCTTTGGCGACGCCGATCATGGCGATATCGTCAACGCCCAACTCGGCCATAATCTCGGCCACGACCGACACCTGCCCTGCCCCGCCATCGATTAACAGCAGATCTGGCCATGCGTCGGATTTACGCTCGGGGTCATCTTTCAGCAGGCGCTCAAAGCGGCGGGTCAGCACCTCTTTCATCATCCCAAAGTCATCCGAGTTGGCGCCGGCTGCGGATTTGATGTTAAACTTGCGGTACTGCGATTTCAGGAACCCATCGGCACCGGCCACGATCATGCCACCCACGGCATTGGTGCCCTGAATATGCGAGTTGTCGTACACCTCAATGCGTTTGGGCGGGGCATCGAGCTCAAATGCCTCGGCCAGCCCACCCAGCAGTTTGTTTTGCGTGGCCGATTCCGACATCTTGCGCGCAAGGCTTTCGCGGGCGTTGCGGGCGGCATTCTCAACAAGCTCGGCCTTTTCGCCGCGTTGGGGCACGATCACCTCAACGCGGCGGCCAGCGCGTTCGGACAGCGCCTGCGCGACCAGATCTTCGTTATCAACAGCATGCGACAGCAGCAACATGCGCGGTGGCTCTTTGTCATCGTAGAATTGGGTGATAAAGGCCTCCAAAATCTCGGGTTCCTCGGCACCGGCGGGGATACGAGGATAGAAATCGCGGTTACCCCAAGATTGGTTCGCACGGATAAAGAAAAGCTGCACGCAGGCCTGCCCCTTTTCCAAATGCAGGGCGATCACATCGGCCTCGGGCACCGTTGCGGGGTTGATGCCTTGGGCCGATTGCACTTGGGTCAGCGCCTTGATCCGGTCGCGCAGGGCTGCGGCGCGCTCAAATTCCATCGCGTCCGAGGCGCGGGCCATTTCAGCGGCAAGGTTGGCCTGAACATCCGTGGTTTTGCCATCAAGAAAGCGCTTGGAATCCGCGACGAGGCGGCCATAATCCTCGGCGCTTATTTTATCAACGCAGGGGCCGGCACAGCGTTTGATTTGATATTGCAGACAGGGACGGGTGCGGCCCGCAAACATCGCATCCGTGCAGTTGCGCAGCAAGAACACGCGCTGAAGCTGGTTCAGGGTGCGGTTTACGGCACCGGCACTGGCGAAGGGGCCAAAGTAATGACCCTTTTCCGAGCGCTTGCCGCGATGCTTTTTGATCATCGGAAAGGGATGGTCGGTAGGGATCAGAATATTGGGAAAAGATTTATCGTCACGCAGCAGCACGTTGTAGCGCGGCTTCAGCTGCTTGATCAGGTTTTGTTCAAGCAGCAGCGCCTCGGTTTCGGTGCGGGTGGTCAGAAACATCATCGTCGCGGTTTCGGTAATCATCCGCTGGATGCGTGCCGAATGGCCGGTGATGCGGGCATAGTTTGACACACGGTTGCGCAGGTTGCGGGCTTTGCCAACATAAAGCACCTCGGATGCAGTGTTCAGCATCCGGTAAACGCCCGGCGACCCGTCAAGCGTTTTCAGGTAGGCCTGTATCACCTCATGCCCGGTGGCAATGCTTGGTGCGTTTTCCGTCACGCTAGATCATCCCTTATGCGGTTCATCGATTCCCTTGGTGCTGCAATGATACAGGGCCAAGGGCAAGAGCAAACCTATCCCCATTTTCTGTGGATAACTCTGTTGAAACTATTCTGGCAGCCTAGATTTCCCCTTGTTTTCAGCCCTCTTCGAGGGTTTGCCCAAAAAATAGGCACATATTCAAGTCATTGCTTTTAAACGTTATTATTTTAAAACACTGGCAAGCGACTGATATGAAAGGAGAAATCATTAAGGTTTTGTAACAATCCTGCGGGCAGTGCACAACTTGTCGCAGGGTAAAGCTGCGGGGCTATTCTACCCCAAGGATATCGGGGGTTTGCCACGCCAAATGCTGGCCACCATCAACGCATAAAAGCTGGCCTGTCACCGAGGGCGCATCAAGGAAATAGCCAAGCGCTGCGGTAACATCCTCGGGGTTTGCACCACGTTTCAGGATGGTATTGGCGCGCTGTCCGGCAAAGTGCTGGACCGATTGGCGCGCGCCTTTCATCGTCGGGCCGGGGCCGATGGCGTTGACCCGAATGGCAGGTGCCAGCGCTTGGGCGGTGGTTTGGGTCAGCGCCCAAAGGCCCATTTTGGCCAACGAGTAGGTTATGAATTCGGGCGTCAGCTTGAGGACGCGCTGATCGACCATGTTAATGATCAGCGAAGGGGCCAGTGCTTCGCCATTTTCATCAATGATCGCGGGCAAGGCTTGGGCTGCAAAGGCCTGGGTCAGCTGAAACGGAGCACGGAGGTTGGAGCCGATGTGCCTGTCCCAGCTGGTGCGGGTGGCAGTGGCGACAGTGTCATGCTCAAAGATAGAGGCGTTATTGACCAGCACCGTCAGCGGGCCCCCCAGGGCTGCTGTGGCGCGGGGGATCAGCGCCTCGGTCTGCGCCTCATCCAGCAGGTCGGCTTGCACAGCCACAGCATGGCGGCCCATGGCAGTAATTTCAGCCACAAGGCTATCGGCCTCGGCTTCAGAGCTGGCGTAATGGACTGCTATGTCATAGCCGCGCCCCGCCAAATACAGCGCCATTGCGCGGCCCAAGCGGCGACCAGCCCCGGTGATAAGTGCGCGCGCCATTCAAGCCACCAATGAGACAGTATAAGCGACATAGGCCGCGACAAAAGCGATGCCCACCGCGCGGGTGATGTGATGGCGCATCAGGATAAACGGGATCAGCAGCAGGGACGCCGCCGCCATGACCCAAAGGTCATAGTTCAGCATGGACGCAGGCACAGCGATGTCGCCGACAAAGCCCGCAACGCCGATAATACCCAGCAAGTTAAACACGTTAGAGCCGATGACATTGCCCATCGCCACATCGGCCTGTTTTTTAAACGCGGCGATGATCGAGGTGGCCAGTTCAGGCAATGAGGTGCCAATGGCGACCAGAGTTAGGCCGATCACGGTTTCAGATATGCCAAAGACGCGAGCGATACTGGCAGCCCCTTCAACCAGAAAGTTCGCGCCAAGTGGCAGACCGATCAGGCCGACAACCAGAAAGGCGATGATTTTCCACCACGGGGCCGAGGGGTCTGCGCCCTCAAGATCATCCTCTGACGCAACGGCACGGGTGCTGCGGGCGGTACGGATGTTGTCGAACAGCATAAATCCGAGGCCGACCAAAAGAATAAGCCCATGCCACCAAGTGATCGGGCCAACAAAGCACAGCGCAATGAACAGCGCCGTGGCGGCTAGCATGGTGATAAAGCCGCGCGATACGCCAAGGTCGCTGGAATGTATGGTGGAAATGATCGCAGGAATGCCCAAAACCAGCAGGATATTGGCGATGTTAGACCCAACCACATTGCCCAGCGCGATGCCCGGCGCGCCATCGGTAACGGCCTTGACCGACACCAACAGCTCGGGCGCCGAAGTGCCAAAGGCGACGACGGTCAGGCCAACGATTAACGGTGGAATGCCCAAACGCAGGCTAAGGTTGACCGCACCACGCACCAGCGCATCGCCAGCCAAAACAAGCAGGATAAGCCCCGCCACCACATACGCAATATCCATCATCATCGACCGGATTATCCTTTGTTAGCAGGGGGCAAGCGGCAATCGCAACCTTTGGACCCAATGATATGGCGGCCGCATTTTTTGCAAAGCTTGGGCTTATTTGCGCGCTTCAGGCCCTTGGGCGCGATTTTACCCAGCCAGCCCAGCTTGCCAAACATCGCCAAGGTGACGATCACGATCAGGAAAATTGTGACGACTTTTATCATTACAGCCCGTAACGCGCCCAGAGTGAGCGGTCTTCAACCTCGGCCATAGCACCCGAGGCGAGAGAGGCACCCATCCCGCCGAAACTAATCCCTAGGCGTTGGAGCATAGATTTCCGCTCGCCCACGATGTTCAGCTTAACTTTGTCGCCATAAAGCGATTTCATCTTGGGGACCAGATGCGCCACGCCGTCGGCCAGCCCAACATCAACCGCGCCCTGCCCTACCCAAACATCGGCGTTAAACAGGTCGGTTGTGGTCGACAGCCGCTGCCCGCGCTGTGATGTGACATGGTTGATAAACGCGTTATGGATCGGCTCTTGCAACGCCTTTAGCCGCGCCACGTCTTCGGGCTTTTCGGGCAGAAACGGGTCGGCCAGCGATTTTGAGGTGCCTGCCGTATGCACGCGGCGTTCAACCCCGTGTTTCGCCATTAGGCCCGGAAAGCCAAAGCTGGCAAAGATCACGCCGATAGACCCCACGATTGAACTGTTATCAACCCAGATATTATCGGCAGCGCAGGCCAGCCAGTACCCGCCCGATGCCGCGACATCCTCAACAAACGCGTGGACAGGGATGCCCTTTTCATCGGCCAACCGCCGGATGCGGGCGGCGATCAGGCTGGATTGCACCGGCGAGCCGCCGGGCGAGTTGATGATAAGGGCCACTGCCGCCGGTTTGCCACGGGTAAAGGCGCGGTCAACCTGCTGGGCAAGGCTTGCATCTGACAGCGCAGGGCTGAAACGACTGCCAGCTCCGATGCTGCCAGACAGCCGGATGACGGGAACGAAGGGCGGTTTTTTCGTGAAGGGGACAAATTTGCGCATGGGCGTCATGTAAGCTGCACAGGGCCGCCCGACAAGAAGGCAGCTGCGGATTCTTATGCGCCGTTGCATTTTTCGTACGTTTGGGGCAGCTTTCGGTGCGGCCCCACCCAATGCGCGGGCCTGTCAGATTTTAATTCCCAATGCCGATCACTGCGCCTGCCAGCAAGGCAACGATTGCGGTTTGGTTGACATAGCCTGTCACCTCTTGGCCGCGCGCCTTTTGAAAGCGGCGGATGGCGCGACGGGTTTTTTCGTCAAAGATACCATCCGCTGTGCCCGGATCAAAGCCGAGGCTTGCCAGCCGTTGCTCGATCAGACGGCGGGTCAGAGAGTTCAGGCCCAACGCATCCTCGGCAGCTTGGGCTGCGGCGCGGGCCTCGCCACGATCGCCAACCCCATCGGCCTCTTGTGCGGCATCAATGCGGGTTTGCGCCTCGGCGACAAAGGCCCCTTTGGGAAATTGGTTCAGGTAGGTGCCATAGCTGTCGCTGGTATTGGTCTGTTCGGCCTGCTGCCATGCCGCGCGGTCGGCAGCGGCGGCTTGGTTTTGGCGGGCAAGATCAAAGGCGGCAAGGCGGTTGGTGGCGATATCGGCATAGAGCCCGTCAGGGTATTGGCGCAGATAGGTGCGCAAACCATCCTCATCTCCGCCTGCCCCGCTGCGCGACCAAAAGCTGCGGTCCTCGACGTCAAGCTGGGCTTGGCGGGCGGCGGCTTCGGCCTCTAACTCGGCGGCGCGACGGTCGGCGGCGGCGGCAAGGCGGTCAAGTTCCAGCGCCGAAAGGTACCCCGTGGCGGGGGCTCTTTGCGCCTTTTGCCACGCGGTTATCGCAGCACGGCTGCCCCTGCCCAAGATGCCATCAATCCCGCGCGTATCGAACCCCAGCAGCGTAAGCTGACGCTGAATGGCACGGCGTTGGTCGCGGCTCAGGTTCAGCGCCTCTTCGGCTTGTTGCGCCAAAAGCATGGGGTCGTTGCGCAGGCGGGTCAGCTCGGTCATCGCGGTGCGATAGTTGGGGCTGGCGGGATAGGTTTGCACAAAGGCCTGATAGGCGGCAATTGTACCTGCCTTTTGCGCGGCGGCCCAAGCCGCGGCCTCTTCGGCGCGGCCTTTTTCGGCATCAACGGTTTTGGTGGGCGTTGTCACTGTCAGCATATCGCGAAAGGCGATGCCTTGGGGCAAATAGCCGCTGCCCGTCAGATCACGCGCACCGCGCAGCATTTGCGCAAGGCTTTGGCCGCGTGTGGTAAGACCCGATTGGACAAAGCGCGACAGATCGGCGGTGCCTCCCTGCACCACCGCCACACCTTGTGGAATTTCCAGATCCCCAAGGCCAGCGGCTATCCCGCGCCCCAGCGACAAGCGGTTGCCATCGGTGCCCAGCATTACCAGCGCCCGCCCCGGCGCAAGGGCGGCAATATCCAGCACCGTCGCAAGGTTAATGGCCGAAGCGCCAATATTGGCCAGCGTCAATGGATCGGCAGGATTGGGCGGCAGGTACCAGGTTTGGCGGTCGGAATGCGCGAAATCACCGGCCAGCAAAATCACTAGCGTATCGGTTGGCCCCAGTTCGCGCAGAACCTGATCCAAGCGACCACGCAGAGCGTCGGCGCCAAGGTTGCTGCCGTCGAGGGTGGTGAAACCGGCAGCGCCCAGCGCGCGCGAGATGCGAAACACCTCGCTTGCCACCGCCACAGTGCTGACGGGATCAGCCGGATCATTCCCGGTAATGAATGAGCGGTCCTCGGCCCAAATCGGGCCCGCCCCAAAGGCAAGACCCATCAAAATTGCGACTGACGCTTTGCGCATAACACCTACTCCCTTGGCCCGATTGCGGATAACTAACTGCACCCTACCACAAAGCTTAGCGGTTTCGCGCAAGGTTCAAAGGGTTAACGCAAGCGTGACGGTTTGGGTTTCAAACATGGGCGAGATTTCGCCAAAGCTGCCACTGTCTGGGTTAGTGCTTGGTCGAGGCCTGATACTCTTGTTCAAGGTGCGAACGGTCGGCGCGCGGTGGGGCCGGTGCATAGCCGCTGTCTTCGCTGAAACGCACAAGCCGCAAATAGGCCCACATCCCCAAGCCGCCACCAACGGCCGCGAGAATAAAGGCGACAGTTACTTGCGCCGTGTTGGTCCAATCCGCCGACAGCGCCAGATAGCCAAAGGCCCAAAACCCGGCCCAAGCGATAACGTTGGTGGTGGCGATAACCTTTTTCACAGTGGATGATGACATTTTAACCTCCCTTTTACAAAAAGCGTGGCACGCTTTTGCTTTGGCCTAAGGATAGGGGATGTTTTGGCCAACACATAGAAGAATCTGATTATGGGCGTGTGAAAGCGTTTGGCCCTAGCAGATCAAATGACAAATGAACCCTGTGCAAACGGCCTTAGGCGGTAACCACTGTTAAGAAATGGCCTTGAGTTTGGGTGTATCGGCCGCCGAGGGTGCTGCCAGCCGCAAAGCCCGGAACATCTTGGGTAAACTGGGCGGTAAAATGCGTGGCGCCAAGGGTGATATGGATGACCTCAAACCCGAACAGGGTTTTGGAGCGCGCATATTGCGCCTTATAGGCCGCCTCTTTGGCGGAAAAGACAAGCTTGGCCATAAGCGGCGCATCGGGCGCGCGGGCAAGGGTGGCGCATTCGTCTGGCAGCAAGATCGTATCCCATAGGTCGGGCGGCAACGGTGTTGCCGGTTCCAGATCAATGCCAATAAAGCGCGGGGCCTGCGTGACCACAGCAAGGCAAAGCGCGGCACTATGGGTGATCGAACCGTTCAGGCCGGTGGGCCAAATCGGCGCGCGGTCGGCACCGATTGGGATGGCCTGTGCGGGGCAGCCCAGCTGCTCCATCGCCTGCCGTGCAGCGTGACGGCCCGCTGCAAATTCACGCTGGCGGGCGTCTATGGCGTTGGGCAGCGCCTCGCCGCGCCAAAGGGCTGGCGCGGGTTGGGTTGGGTCGGTTGCAGCGACGGCTGCGGTTCCCGGCAACAGGCCCCGCGCTGCCGCCGCAAGGGCCGCAAGGTCGGGGGCCGCAAGATCGGGCATCAGCTATTTGCCCGCTGGCGCATCGCGCGACGGCGGGCCATCGCATCAGCCCGTGTATTCGCCCGTGTCTCCGCACCTGTGTTAGGTGCGGTCATTGTGGGGGCCGCGTCCTGCACCGACGTTGGTTGAAGTGCGGGTTTAGCCACGGGTCCTGTGGCTTTTCCGATATGTGCGGCAAGCGCCTCCAGCACAGGAAAGCGGAAGATGTCGGTGATCGACAGCTTGGCCACGCCCAGCTCGGCGCGGATTTCGCGGTGGGCTTGGACGGCCAAAAGCGAATGCCCGCCGATGGCAAAAAAGTTATCCTTGGCACCGACTTTTGGCACGCCCAAAACCCGCGACCAAATGGCCGCCAGTGCCTCGGCCACACCAATCGGGGCAACATAGGTTTCCGTAACAGGCGCCAAAGCTGCCGAGGGGGCCGGCAGTGCTTTGCGGTCAACCTTGCGATTTGGTGTCAGTGGAAAGCTTTGCAGCGTCACGAAATGCTGCGGCACCATATGGGCCGGCATTACCGCAGCCAGCGCGGGGCGCAGGGCCGCCTCATGGGCCGTGCCGCGCAAATAGGCGACAAGCCGCAGATCGCCGGGGGTATCTTCGCGTGCCATAACAACGGCTTGATCCACGCCGAGCTGGCCTTCTAGCACGGTTTCAATCTCGCCCAATTCTATCCGATACCCGCGCAGTTTGACCTGATGGTCAGCGCGTCCAAGGAAATCGAGCTTGCCATCGCTGCGCCAGCGCACAAGGTCACCAGTGCGGTACATCCGGCCCGCATGAAACAGATTGGGCAAGAAACGCTCGGCCGTCAGGTCATCGCGTTGCCAATAGCCGCGCGTCACACCGTCGCCGCCGATCCACAGCTCACCAGCCACACCCAGTGGCACAGGCGATTGCGCATCATCCAGCACATAGACCTGCGTGTTGGCTATGGGTGTGCCGATATTAACCACCCCCTGCCCTGCACGTGCAGATTCAGTCGTGGACCAAATGGTGGTTTCGGTCGGCCCGTACATGTTTTCAATATGAGCGTTGGTGGCGCGGCCCAAATCCTCAACCAGCGCCGAGGGCAGCGCCTCGCCGCCCAGCATCAGGGTTTTCACGCCTGATAGGGCTGCGCGGCTGTCATCGTTCATCGCGATCATCCGCGCCATTGACGGCGTACATTGCAGGTGGGTCACCTTGTGGCGCACAAGCTGTGCGGCGATGGAAAAGTCATGCGCTTCCGGCCCCGATTGATTGGACCGCCGCAGCACCTCGGCCAGCGGATAAAGCCCCTCCATCACCGTTTCCGTCGCAATACCGTAATCGATCAGACAGGCCACCTCGGTCACACCGATTTTCTTCAGGCCCTCAACGCGGGCAAGGCAATCGTCGACCGTGCCAAACAGACCGGACTCCTCAAAATACCGTCTAAAGGCAAAGTCGAGGATGGCCTCGTTTTCCTCATCCGACAGCGATTGCAAGTCAATCTGCATCGGGCTTTCAACACCTGCTGGTTTCTTGAACGCAGGAAAGGCCCAAGCGTATTGCTTGATCAGCCCCGCCGCCGAGCGCAGATAATCCTTCATCGGTTCACGGGCGATGTCACGGGAAAGCTCACGATCACGGGCGATATAGGTGTGCAGCATCAGGGTGACGCTGAAATTAGCAGGATCATGGCCCGCGCCGCGCAGGGCATCGTGGTAGAGCTTGATTTTATCGCCGACTTCCTCAACCGACTGGCCAAGAAGGTGGGTCAACACGTTTGCGCCAATCTCGCCCGCCTCACGCCAAGTGGCGGGGTTTCCGGCGGTGGTGACCCAAATGGGCAGCTCCTTGGACACGGGGCGCGGCTGGGTGGCCACGCCGAATGTACCACCCGATGCGGTTGGAAAATCGACCACCTCACCCCGCCACAAACGGCGGACTTGATCGATGGATTTAAACATCGCATCGCGGTTGTTGGGCGGCGTGTTTTCGGGGCGCAGCACGAAATCATCGGGGTGCCACCCGCTGGCAATCGCAAGGCCCGCGCGGCCGTTGGTCAGGTTGTCAATGACGCCCCATTCCTCGGCGATCCGCGCCGGATGGTGCAAGGGGGCCACGCAAGACCCAGCCCGCACGCCGATGTTTTTGGTGACCGCCGCCACGGCTGCACCTGTGACCGAGGGGTTCGGATAAGGGCCGCCAAACGCGTGAAAGTGACGCTCGGGTGTCCAAACCGCGCAAAACCCGTGGGCATCGGCGAATTTCGCACCTTCCAGCAGCATCTCATATTTCTTGGGGCCCGCGCCATCATCATTGCCCCAGTAGTAGATGGAAAACTCCATCCCGCGTGCGGACGTGATGGTGCCAGACGATACCAAAGCGCGGTTTTCATCCGACGACAGCACCAGCTTAAACCCGCGCGCCAGCGTCCAAAACAGCTCCAGCACCGAAATATCGAACGACAGCGAGGTGACAGCCAGCCAAACCGAACCTGCGGCGTGGTCGATCCGGTCATCCATGCCTGCAAAGAAATTGGCAACGTTGCGATGTTCAACCATCACGCCTTTGGGCCTGCCGGTCGAGCCGGATGTATAGATCATATAGGCAAGATCGGCGCTGGTGACGCCGCTGTTTGGGTTGGTGTCGGGGGCGTCAGCGATGCGGGGATCACTGTCGATGCACAGCGTTTGCGCGTCACCGGTTGGCAGACCATCCACCAGTGCGCTTTGGGTCACAATCACAGGCGCAGCGCTATCTTCAATAAACAGCGCGATACGGTCGGCGGGATAGGCGGGGTCCATCGGAACATAGGCGCCACCGGCCTTTTGAATGGCCAGCGCACCGATCAGCATATCCAGCGAGCGTGTGGCGCACAGGCCAACCAGCGTGCCGGGGGCCACACCCATACCCGCCAGCACATGCGCGGCGCGATTGGCGCGGATGTTCAGCTGGGCATAAGTTAGGGTTTTGGCCTCAAACACCACGGCGGGGGCATCGGGGGTTTTCAGCACCTGCGCCTCAAATGCCTGATGCACGGTTAGGCTGTGGTCATAGTCTTTGGCGGTGTCGTTGTATTGGTTCAGGATCAGGTCACGCTCGGCCTGCGGCAAGATCGGCAGATCGGCGCAAAGGGTTTGCGGGCTGGCGGTTTGCAGCGCCGCCGCCAGTGTTTCAATGCGGGCGGCAAAACCGGCAGCATCGGCGGCGGTAATTTTGGACGCATCAAAATGCAGGGCATCGTCGGTCAGGGTCATGGCTGTTCCGCGAACGGGGTCTGCATCGGAAAGACCAATGGCAGGGGTTTGCAGCGTGGCAAGCGCAGGGTCACGGTGCGGCAGGTCTATGGCGAAACCGGGGGCCGATTGGGCAGCAGTCAACGCCGTGATAAAAGCGGTTTTCGCCTGTTCCAACGTGCCGTTTGCATCAAGATGTAGTGGCGACCACCCCGACAGATACGGCGATTGCTGCGGCGATTGCACAGCCAGATCAAGCGCGCCTTGACCCAAAGCCCGCGCCACGCCCAACGCATTCGCAAAGGCAGAGGAGGTCAGCGGCAGGCTTTGCCAATCGGGCGAAGTCGATGCGCCTTGTGGCAAATCGAGCGGTATCAGCGCAGCCAACGCGCGGCGCATTGCGCCCTCATGCGGGGCCGCGGCGGCAATGGCGGCTGTGATCGGGGCGGCATCATCGGGGCTGGCCAGATAGGTAACGCCCAAGGATTTCGGGCAAACCGCAGCACCGTTCAAATCCAGCAAGCCTGCAAGATGCAAGGCACCAGTGGTGCAAGTAACGATCAGGCCGGACTCATTTGCCTCGGTCACGGTGCCGGGGATGCCATCGCCTGCAGGCAAGGCCTCGGCCTTGGTGGCCAGCAAAATGCGGCCTGCAATTTCGATTTTTGGCATGGCGACCGGATTGAGGTAGCTGCCATGATCGAGGCCACGCACCAAATCAGAAACCTGATCGGCACTTTGGTTGAAATTCAGACGCGCGGCGGCGGCGGGCCTGTCGGCGCGGCGATACTCGTTGCGTTGGCTAAGGTCTTGGGCCGTGCCTGCGGCGTTAGATTCGAGCGCATCCATAACAGCGGGAAAGCTGTCGATCGCCGCCGCAAAACACTTGGTGTTCAGCGTCAGTGCAGTCTCATTTGCGGCAATGTCAAACAGAGTTTGGGCAAGGATAGCGCCTTCATCAACGCTCGCAACCATGCGGTGCCATGTGATGCCATGCTGGGATTCGCCGTTCAATATAGCCCAAACGGGGGCGTTCAGGCCCGCATAGCGCGGCAAGGGGCCATCGTGAAAGTTCACAGCCTGATCCGCCAGCGCCAACACCGATGCGGGAACCACATTCAAGTCGGCGATGGATAGCAGCCAATCGACCCGCAGGCCTGCCAAACGGGCGGCCAGCCCTGTATCTTGCGCCTCAACCCGCAGCCCTTGGGCCAGCCCCCACGCCCGCACGTCCGCGTTGCGTGTGACCAGTGCCGCGATGGAATGGCCGCGTGCCAACAGCGCCTGTGCGCACTGGATGGTTAGGGATTCGTTGCCAATAATCAGGGCGTTAGACATCGTACTCTCCTTCCCCGCAGGTGCGGGGTTACTCGGTGACCGTTCCCGTTGCGGGCCCCGTCACGGGCGCTTGCACGGGGGGCATTTTATGTTGTGCACCGCGGGCAAACCAACGCGCGGCATGGGCTATCAGATCACGCAGAAAGCGCGGCGGATCGCCCCGGTCTTTGCGTTGGACCAACAGCCGCAGCCGCCACAACATAGATCCGAATATAAGCGATATTGTGGCGAAAATGGCGTAGACGCTGCCATGGGTTTTGGTGAAATAATACTGGCGGCTGTCAAACCAATAGGCAGGCATCCGCGCCCATGTGCGCATTCCGGTCGAAACCGAACCGATATGGGTGACATGGCTGTCGCGCACATAATCGACAGCATGGCCTGCAACGGCCAAGCGGTGGCACAGCTCGGTTTCCTCAAAATACAGAAAGAAGGTTTCGTCAAACAGGCCGATGTCATCCAGCACATCTTGTCGCATCATCAGGCTGGCACCGGCAAGCCAATCCACCCGCGTGGTGACTGTCGGGATAGGCTGGGCGACGATATAGCGGCGCAACAGGCGACTGACGGGGCCGAACCGCACCGAGGCCTCAAACTCGGCCAAGATAGACGGAAACCGAAAGGCAGTTCGGTGCGGTGCGCCGTCATCGCCGTGGATAAAGCTGCCAGCAAACCCTGTGCCCGGGTGGGCGTTCAGGTGGTCATAGAGCGCGCGGATGGCCCCCGCATCGGGAAAAGCATCCGAGTTCAGGATATAGACGTAATCGGGCCGCGCCCCGTTTGGCAGCCCCGCACGGATGCCCACGTTATTGCCCGCACCAAAGCCGCCGTTATGCCCCGACTGGATAACCCGCACCGGCGTTTGCCCTGTGTCCCAGCCCCGCGCGGCAACCTCGGCGGTCAGCGTCTCGAATGAGCCATCGCCACTGTTGTTGTCAACGATGGTCAAAGCGCTGGGGAGATCTTGCATTTCACGCAGCGCCGCCTCGGCGGATTGCAGGGTCATGGCGGCCGTGCGCCAGTTTAGAATGACGGTCAAAAGGGTTTTCATAGGTTATTCCGCCGCCGTGGCCAAAATTGACCCCGTATCAGGTTGGGCATCAGGTTCGGCATCCGCAATGGCATGGCGCAGGGCACCAGCCAACACGCGGACATTCGGTTCCAGCACCATGGAATCGTGATCACCCGGCACCTCGACCACCCGCAGCGCGGGGGCAAAACGGGTTAGGTCGTTGTCGGGGAACACATATTCCTTGGCAGCACTGACCCAGTTACCGTTTCCAACCTGCCAGTGCCGATCCAGCGGTGGGCGAAACAGCGCCGTGGTGCCGTGGCGCAAGGGCAAGCTGTACAGCGGCAAGGCGGCACGAAAGGCAGCCTCGATCGCGCCATTGTGGAACGCGCCTTCGGTATCGACGGGCGCGGCGTTGCGCTTTGTGCGCTCCCACTCCCACCGCGACTTGGCCCAATCGATCAGATAGGCTGGGCCGCCTTTGCGCAGCTCGGCCAGCTTTATCAGGGCCTTGTCAGGGCGTGACAGGCCAGGGCGCAGCGGCAAAGGTGTATCCAGCAAGGCCAACAGCGCCACCTCTTCGCCCGCCTGTTCCAGCTGTGCCGCCATTTCCCATGCCGTCAGCCCGCCACCCGAAAAGCCACCAAGCAGGTAGGGGCCATGCGGCTGCACTTGGCGCAGTTCGGCGATGTAATCGGCCGCAGCCTCGGGGATGCTGGTGTGCGGCGGCTGGTCGCCATAGAGGCCACGCGCTTGCAGGCCATAAAACGGCCGGTCGCCGCCGATAAGCTGTGCAAGGTGGCGCAGGTTCAAGACGTTGCCAAACATGCCCGCAACAAGGAAGAACGGCGTTTTCGGCCCGCCTTCGCGTTCATGCATCGCGACCAGATGGGTAAAGCGGCGTTTCGGCGTTTTGGGTGCCTCGGCGGTGTGTTGTGGACCGATGCGATCCTCGATCAAGGCCGCACAGGCGGCGATAGTCGGGGCCTCAAACAGTACCGAGATCGGGAAGTCGGTGCGGTAGGTTTTGCGCACCATGGCAAACAGGCGCACAGCGATCAGTGAGTGGCCGCCCAACGCGAAAAAGTCATCCATAACACCGACTTGGCCCACGCCCAGCAGGTCTTGCCAAAACCCGGTCAGGGTGCGCTCAATATCATTGCGCGGCGCGATATAGTCGCTGTCGAGGTCGGGGCGCTCAAAGCTCTGGCCTTGTTTCGGCGCGGCCTCGGTCCGTGCAGTTTGCGCGATCAGGGCAGGCAGGTCCAGCGAGGAGACGATGATTTGCGGCGCATTCAGCGCCAGCGCACGGGTAAACGCCTCGGCCCCTTGGGCGGGTTGGATGCCTTGCGACAGGGTATGCGCAAGCCGTTCCTCGGCAGGCGACAACTGCTTGTCGCTGGTATTGTCAAAGGTCAACTCGCGCGGATCGGGGGCGGTGAACGACAGCGCGCCCTCTAGCTTGCGAATGGTAAAGCCCGTGATTTCAACACACACCTTGCCGGTGGCATCGGCCAAAGTCACATCAAACACCGCAGTCGCATCATTGGCGCGGTTGGGGGCTGCATTGCGCACCCAAGAGGTAATGGTGGCAGGCAGAGGCGCAAAAACCCGCACAGTTGCATAGGACATTGGCACCCAAAGGTGGTCGGGGCAGTAGCCCTCAATCAACCCCATAGCCCAGCCTGTTGCCAAATCCATCAATGCCGGGTGCAGCCGCCACGGCCCCGCCTCGGATTGGTATTTGGCAGGCAAGGCCAGCTCGGCAATGCCTTCGCCCTTGCCATAGGCGAAGGCGTTCAGCACCCGCCAACGCGGGCCAAAATTCAGATGCGCCTCTTGTGGCGATGGCAAGCCATGGCCGCGCTCGGGCGCAGCACAGCGCGCGGCGATGCCGGCATCAATCTGCGGCGCAGCGCCGCTAAGCGGCAGCAGCCGCGCTTGGGCGTTCAACTGCCAGCCGGCACGGCCTTTCGCGGTCACGCCAGAGCGTAGCTCAAAATTATAACCCTCATCCGTTGGGGTCAAAACCGCGCGGATATCGGGCACATCCAGCGGGCGGAAGAAATAGAGATCGCGGATCTCGAATGCCGTCATCCCTTCCTGCGCCATCGCCTCGGCGGCAATTTCCAGATAGCCTGTGCCGGGGATCAGCGCGTGGCCCGCTTTGGTGCGGTGGCCGTCCAAAACCCAACGGTCAGGGCCCAGATGCGCCGTGAACAGCCGATGCCCTTTGTCATCAAACGTCGCCTCATCCAACATCGGCTGATCTATGGGCAGCCGGGGCGCAGGCGGCCGTATTCCCGTGCGATCGGCCAGCGCTTCGGCGGCCATGCCAACATCGGCCCAAATGCCCCAATTCAGCGCGGTAACATGGGTTTTGCCACCCTTGCGCGATTGGGCATAGGCGTTAAGGTATTCATTCGCCGCGATATAGTCGACCTGCCCCGCAGGTCCGGTCACGGTTGACGTCGATGAAAATAGCACCAGCCGTTCAATCGCGCCATCGGGGAACAGCCCTTCCAGCACGCGTGTCCCGTGCAGCTTGGGCGCAAAGACCTCTTCTACAGCAGCCGGTGATTTTGCCAGCAGCGGGCCGTCATCAATCACGCCCGCTGCGTGGATAACGGTGTGAATAGGGCCAAAATGCTTGGTCGCCTCAGCCACCGCGGCACGCATATCTTGCGCGTTGGTCACATCGGCGGTCAGCACCATCACGTCCCCGCCCAACCCTTCCAACCGTTGCAGCGCAAGAATACGGCGGCTGGTGCCATCCGAGGGGCTGTGTTTTGCCAAATAGGCTGGCCAAGCGCTGCGTGCAGGCAAAACCCGCCGCGCGATCAGCGCAATTTTCGCGCCATGATCGGTGATCAGCTTTTCCGCCAGTGTCAGGCCGATGCCGCCAAAACCACCCGTCAGCAGCACAGGCGCGCCTTGCGGCATGGCAAGCGGGGTATCGGGCAGCGCCGCGGGCTTTACCCCACGTTCCAGCCGTTTTGCCCCGCGCAAGGCCGCAGCATGATTGGCAGGCAGTGCCAGCAGTTCGTCTAGCACCTGCAAGGCCAACCCCGAATAATCTGCCTTACCGCGCCGCGCCCGCACCGGCAGCTGCAGGTCAAGCGTGCTGCACGTCACCCCCGGAACTTCGCGCGGGATAACCATGGCAGGGCCTGCGATGGTGGCCTTTTCAGGATTGGCCAGCCCTTCGTCGCGCACCTGCGCGGCACCGTTGGAAAACACCGTGATATGCAGTAGTTGCGCAAGATTTTCCTCGGCCAAGGCTTGGCCCAAGAACATCAGCGAATAAAACCCCTGTTCGATATTGCGATGGAAAAAGCTGGAGCCGGGACGGAAGGTTTCCCCGTCGGTCACCAGCCAGAAATGCGCGATACGGCTGGGCGTGTTCCCATGCGCGATCAGGTCTTTCAGCAGCGCGTCATAGTCTTCGCGGCCGCGTTCAGGGGCCAGCCGGTAGCCGCCCTTGCCATCAGCGCCAAACGCATCGCCCGGCCGCACGGGGATAACCCTGTGACCTGCGGCGATTAACGGCGCAAAGGCCGCCTCGGCCAGCCCTGCGGCATCCATAAACACCAGCCAGGTTTGCGGGGCGACCCCATCAAGACCCGCCTCAATATCCACATCCGTTTCAACCGCACGGGGCCGCCAATGGGTTTGCCAGCCCCATTTTGCCACATCTTCAACCCGCATCGGCAGGTCGGGGGCAGTTGCCGCCACCTGCCCAGGTTCGATAAAATACTGTTTGCGTTGAAAAGCATAGGTGGGCAGCGGCACACGGTGACGCGCGGCATCGCCCCAAATCGGCGTCCAATCGGCATCAACACCACAGGCCCAAAGCCGCCCGATTGTGGCGATATGCCATTGATCATCGGGGATGGTCTGTTCAGGGTGGCGCAAGGCCGCAATCACCTGGCCCGCAGGCACGCCATTGGCTTGGGCCAGCGACGACATCGCACGCCCCGGCCCCATTTCTAGATACACACGGCTGGTGGCTTTCAGCGCCTCCATGCAGGCGGCAAAATTGACCGTGTTGCGCAGATGCGCGACCCAATATTCGGGATCGGTGGCCTGTGCGACGGTCAGTTCCCCCCCTGTGCGGTCCGAGATGATCGGCAATTGCGGGGCGTGCAGCGCGATTGTCCGCAGATAATCGCCAAAGCGCGCAAGGATTGGGTCCAACATTTTAGAATGGGCCGCGATATCAATTGCTATGCGCTGGGTCTCAACATCCCTCGCGGCAAAGGTTTCGGCTAGCGTTTTCAACGCGGCATCGGGGCCAGAGACGACGCACAGGCCCGGTGCATTGACGCTCGCCATATCCAGATCATCGGTCAGCAGCGGGCGCACCTCGGCCTCATCAAGCGGGATCGACAACATCCCGCCCGCAGGGACCGTATCAAACAACATACCGCGCAGATGGACCAAGCCGATGCAATCTTCAAAGCTCATCACCCCTGCCAAACAGGCAGCGGTGTTTTCGCCCATGGAATGACCAACCAGCGCCTGTGGTTGAACACCCCAAGACTGGTACAGTTTCGCCAGCGCATATTCGGTGATCATAATCAGCGGCAGCTGCACGGACGGCTTTTTCAACGCCTCATTCGCCGCGGCCTCACCCCCCTTTTCGGGCAGCCAAAGCGCGCGGATATCATAGGAGAGCTTCGGTTGCAGGATGTCCAAACCGCGATCCATCCAATCGGCAAACTCGGGTTCTGTCTGGTACAAATCCCGCGCCATGCCCGCATATTGCGCGCCGCCACCGGGGAACATGAACACCACATCGGGGGCATCCATCTGGTCGTGGTTAAAGATACGGCGCGGGTCTTTGCCCTCTAGCAGATCGGCGGCAGCGGTGTGGCTGTCAGCGACAACAACACGGCGTTTTTCAAAGGCACGGCGGCCCTCTTTCAACGTCCACGCCACATCGGCAAGCGGCTGTTCGGGGTGGGCGCGCAGATGGGCGGCAAGGTTTTTGGCCTGCCCGTCCAGTGCCGCCTTGGATTTCGCCGACAAAACCAACAGTTGGAACGGCCAATCGCTCTCGCCCGAAGGGGCACGCAGGGGCGCCTCCTCCACCACAACATGCGCATTAGTTCCGCCCACACCCAACGCGTTGACACCCGCACGGCGCGGGCCTTTACGACGGGTCCAGTCGGTCAACCGATCATTTACGCGGAAAGGCGAGGATTCAAAATCAATCGACGGGTTTGGCGTGGTGTAGTTCAGGCTCGGCGGCATTTGGCCGTGATGCAGCGACAGGCTGGTCTTGATCAGGCTGGCAACACCGGCGGCTGTATCAAGGTGGCCGATATTGGTTTTCACCGAACCGATACGGCAAAAGCCCAGCTCATCGGTGGTTTCAGCAAAGGCCTCGGTCAGGGCGGCAACCTCAATCGGGTCGCCAAGAAACGTACCCGTGCCGTGGCATTCAATATAGTCGATGGTGTCGGCGGTCACACCTGCAATTGCCTGTGCTTCGGCAATCGCGCGGGCTTGGCCATCGACCGACGGGGCCAGATAGCCCGCCTTGGCCGAGCCGTCATTATTAACAGCCGAGCCTTTGATGATCGCCCAAATATGATCGCCATCGCGCACCGCATCCAGCGCACGACGCAGCACGACCACACCCGCACCCGAGCCGAAAACCGTGCCTTGCGCCGATGCGTCAAAGGCGTGGCAATGGCCATCGGGCGACAGAATTTCCCCATCGTTAAAGATATAACCCCGCCCTTGCGGCAGCTCAATCGTCACGCCACCGGCCAGCGCCATGTCACATTCACCCGTCAACAACGCCTGCGAGGCATAGTGAACGGCGACCAAGGACGTAGAACAGGCCGTTTGCACGTTAATGCTCGGGCCTTTCAGGTCAAAGATGTGGCTGACGCGGGTGGACAGAAAATCTTTGTCATTGCCGGTATGGCGCAGCAGAAACATGCCGGTGTTTTCGACCAGATCAAGATTGGAACACAGGTTGAAATAGAAATAGCTGCCCATGCCGCAGCCGCCGTAAACGCCCACCGTACCGGGAAAGGATTCAGGCGGGTGGCCAGCGTCTTCTAAGGCCTCCCAAGCCACCTCTAGGAATTGGCGGTGCTGCGGGTCAAGGATCGCGGCCTCTTTGGGCGAAAACCCAAAAAATTCCGCATCGAAATGATCGAAATTATCCAAGGGGGCGGCGGCGGGTACATAGTTGCGGTGGCGCATGCGGGCGGGGGTTTCGCCAGCGGCCAGCAGTTCGGCCTCGGTTAGATGGCGGATGCTTTCAACACCAGCGGCCAGATTGGTCCAATATTGCGAAACAGACCCCGCACCCGGAAGATGTGCGGCCATGCCAACAATCGCGATATCGTTTTCACTCAGTTCCGTCTGGTTTGCCACGTCTGCCATTATGCGTACCTTGGCCCTTTCACTGCGTCTTACACATCGGGGCCTTGCGCTGACGCCACGATAACCACTTATTCTATTGCACTAAATTACCGTAAATTGCCCAATTTGAATAGCCGCTACTGTGGCACAGGCCGATCATTGCACCAGCGGCGACAATGCCGCAGTGCTGCCACATTGCTGCCATGGTACCGCCCTGCGCCGCATAAAATAGGGCGAATGGTGCCCCAAACTGTTCCTTTAACAAGAACGAAACCCGATGATTGGCCCACATATGGAAACAGTGAGGCACGCCGATTGAACCGGCCCACCCCGAATCACAGGCCGCGCGACTCACAAAACCGTGCGCGGTCCGGCACGTGTCACAAAGCTGGCCTTGCGCTGTGCCATTGCATCGCGCTTGCGCTGCTTTGCCAAGGTTTCAGCATAGCCCAACAACGCCCCCGCCATCAGCCATGTAAACGGAATAAGCGTGGCATTGGGCAGTAAATCGGCAAGGTTGGCCGCGTAAATCAGGGCAATCGTGCAGGCAAGGGGCGAAAACGCCGCGGACCGCTGGAACAAAGCCTCGCGCGCCAGATACATCAACGGCAGGATCAGCAGGCCAAATTCACAGATATAGCCAAGCCACCCATAAGTGCCCAAAACGATAACCCACTGGCCGTCTGGAACGGTTAAAATCCCGCCCGTGACGGGATCAAGGATCAGGTTGCGCCCATAACCGCCCCAACCAAACCACGGTTTTTCCATCGCGCGGGCCAAAAGCTGTTCTTCGTTCACGATACGATAATTCAGCGACTGGTGGCGCTCGGCGCTAATAGACATGGCGTAATCAAGAAGAGTATCGAGCGGGATAAGATGCGCGCCGCGCAGCAACGGATAGGTGATGACAACCACGCCCAGCGCTGCGGCCAAAAGCAGTTGCCAACGTCGCCCAACCAACAAGATGATCGGGGTAAGCCCCAAGGCATAGACGACCGGCCCCACGCTTTTGCAGGAATACAACAAGAACATCAGGTACAGAAATATCGCCAAATCGCGCGGCCTGTCATTGGCGCTACTGGTGCGCAAAACAATCAACGCCGACATCGCCGACATCAGCGCAAAAAAAGCCACCCACAGCCCGTGTGGCATAAACACAATCGGGCGAAATCCGCCCGCCCGTATAGTTTGCGCAAAGTCGTGCTGAAAAAAGCCGTAGATCCAGATGTTCAGCTGCGGCGAAATCCGCGTTTCAAGCAACATCGGCAAAGAATAGACCAAGCCCGCCGCGATCAGCGCACCTACCATCACTTTCATCGCGGCTTCGGTTCGCAATATCTGCCGCGCCAGAAAGAACGGGATCAGCGCGATGAATTGATAGCTGATGGTCGACACGGAATCATACAACCGCAATGCGGGCACATCCTTGGCGACGATTGGAATGACGTCAGGGTTGGTGATTGCCGTGGCAAAAGGGCTGACGACATAAGCCACGATTAAAACACGGCCGATCAAGCTGCGCGGAAAAAAGCTGACCTTTTCGTGCAGCACCCAGATCGTAAGCGCCAAGGCGCATAGGTTCGCGATGGTGAATTTATCCATATCCGGCACAGCGGGCAGGTTGATATTCGCCAGTGGCGGCAGCACCATATAGGCCGCAAGGATAGACCAGATCAGCGCTTTTTCACGCGGCAAACGTCGAAACAGCACCGTTGCGATAACGGGCCAGACAAGCAACATGATATAGGCAAGTGCATTGGGCATCGCCGGCGCATTTATCCTTTGGCGGCAATGGCGCTGTGCCTGCCGCGTGTTTCAGACGCCTTAATAGCACGCAACATGCCGACAAACTATCCAATGCCTGCGCAGCGCAGACCAAGTGTTGCCCACCAACACGGTTTCACAGTTGGTAGCTGTGTTTTGCGGCGGCAATAAATCATAAAAAGTAATTATTTTTTAGGGATTGCAGTCAGGCCGTTGCAAACACACCGTATTTCAGAAACAAAGTGTTGCGCACTCTGCCCGTTTTGACACGCGCAAAATCACGCTCTGGCGTGGACTTGATGCTAAGGAACTGTGCGTTCTGGGTTAGGATAATCGGTATGAAGTTTGTTTTTGGCAGCACGGAAATTGTGATCACCCACACAGATACGGCCTCTATTTTGGCCGAAGTGGCGCGGCGGTTACGCGCAGGTACGGGGTTTGCTCTGGCCACCATCAACCTTGACCACCTTGTAAAACTGCGCCGTGATAAAAAGTTTCGCGCGGCCTATGCGCAGCAAGATTTGGTTGTGGCGGATGGTAACCCGATTGTCTGGCTGTCAAAGCTGGCGCGCCGCCCTGTGGGCTTGGTCCCCGGTTCGGATTTGGTTATGCCATTGGTGCGCGTGGCGGCAGCGGCGGGGCGGCCTGTGGTGCTGTTTGGCAGCACGCCAACCGCGTTAGAGGGTGCGGCCCGCGCGCTGTACAAAGACGTGCCGGGGGTCGTTGTGTCACGCACAATCGCGCCTGCTTATGGGTTTGATCCTACGGGTGAGGCCGCAAATACCGCCTTGCAGCAGATTGCCACGGACGGCCCTTGCCTGTGCCTGATCGCCCTTGGCGCGCCCAAGCAAGAAGAGTTTGCCGCCTATGGTCGCAAAATCGCGCCGCAAGCGGGGTTTGCCTCGGTGGGCGCTGGCGTTGATTTTCTGTCGGGGTATCAGCAGCGCGCCCCCGAATGGGCACGCCAATTTGCGCTGGAATGGCTGTGGCGGACGTTGCAAGAACCCAAACGCATGGTGCCGCGCTATGTTAGCTGTGCCGCGATATTGCCCGAACAGGCATGGTTAGCGTGGTGGCGGCGCTGAGATTGACCTAAACGGAGGTTGGCCCAAGCAGGGCCTATTTATACTCGATCAAGCCCGCGCGTTTGCGCCGCAACCGCCCCCACCAATACCCCAACACCCCCTGTGCCTCGGGCAGTTTTCCTAGCACCGTAAAGATCGCAGCCTCACCGCCCAAGCGCGGGGTCAGACGCAGCACTTGCAAAGGCCAAGCCAGCAGCACCGCAACACCCAAAGGATGCAGCGCACCAGCCACCAGCGCCACCGCAGGAACCCCCAACCCCCAGATCACGGCGCGGCGGGCTTCAGCGACCCAATGACGCTCGGGCGCGCGCCCATGCCGTGCGGTTCCTTCAGCAAAGGCATGGCCCGCCCGGCGGCTGCGCTTCCACCATTGGGAAAACTGCGTGATCGCTGCGTCATGCAATGTCATCTCGGCATCAATGCGCCAGATCTCGGCCCCATTTCGCGCCAAGCGCAAGCACAGATCCGGCTCTTCGCCCGCGATAAGGCTGGCATCAAAACCGCCTACCGCGCGCACCGCAGCGACCTGCATCAAGGCATCACCACCACACGCCAGGGCGCGGCCAACGGGGGTGTTCCACTCGGCATCAATCAACCGGTTATAGACCGAGGCATCGGGAAACCGTTCGCGACGGCGACCACAAATGACCACGGCCTGCGGCTGGCTTGCCGCAAAGGCCAAAGCCGTTGCCACCCAATCGGCATCAACCGCGCAATCGCCATCGACGCATTGGACATAGCCCCCCCGCACCCGTTCAAGACCTGCATTGCGCGCCCGTGCTGCGGTAAAGGGTTGGGTCATCTCGAGCGGGACAACCTCTGCCCCCAAGGCCCGCGCCAGTTCAACACTGCCATCCGTTGACCCGCTATCCACATAGATCACCCGATCAACCTGCGGGATCAAAGACGCAATGCATGCCTGCAAGCGCGCGCCCTCATTTCGGCCAATCACAACGGCATCCACCCCTTTGCACGGGTGGGGACGAGGCGATAGATCGAGGGGGGCGCTAGAGGGCATGGATTGCTTTTACCTGAAGGACTTGGCACGACTATAACCGCATTTGCCACACCCTTCCTAGACCACCCTTGCACGGCCTGACGGCTTTTATTTTCAGGCATTATCTGTTAGACATAAGTTTCTGAGCGGGGGCTCGGGCGAATCTGATTGGCGCGCATCATTTGGGTGCTGCCGTAAAACGGCCTGAAAACTCGCCTGCTGCAAAGCGGGTACCTATTTGTGTAACCGCCCGTGTCGGCAACCGTCGCACCGGGCAGCAGGAGCCTGATTTCGTATGGCTGACCACGATATCTTGATGTCTTCTGCCAATAGGCAGAAGGATTTAGGGCAAGCGCCAATGGATGACAAAAGCTTCCGTAAAATGGCAGAAGAGGTAAAGCGGCCTCCGTCATCGGCGGTTTCGGTATTTCGTGGCACAATGACACCTGCACAAATGCCCGCTGTCGTGGCCGCAGGCGCGCCCGCGCCAGCCAGTACTGCCCTTAATCTGGCGCAGCCAAACCCAGAACGGGTGTGGGAATCACTCAGCACTGTGACGCTGGATGCGGCTGCGCTGATTGGAAAAGGTCTGTTCGCAAATACGCAACAATCGAATGCGACCGACTATTTTGATATTCTGCGCACCCGTTTGCTGCATGCCATGCAAGAGCGCGGATGGAAGCGGATCGCTGTTACCTCGCCCACCCATGGCTGCGGTAAAACCTATATTGCGGCGAACCTTGCGTTTAGCCTTGCGCGCCGCCCATCCAGCAAAACCGTCCTGCTGGATATGGAGCTGCGCAATCCCGGATTGGCCAAGCTGTTTGGCCTGACCGACGCGGGCACGATCCGCGATTTTCTGAATGGCGATCAACCGCTGGAAAGCCACTTCAAACGCGTTGGCCGCACATTGGCGCTGGGGCTGAATGACACAGCGCAGACCGATGCCGCCGAGGTTCTGCATGAACCGTCAACTGCCACGTCACTGTCAGCGATGGTGGCGCAACTGGACCCGGAAATGGTGATTATAGACGCGCCGCCAACCTTGGTCAGTGATGATGCTCTGGCCCTTTTACCGATGGTTGACGCGGTTTTGCTGGTGGTTGACGGCACGAAAACCACCGCCGAAGATGTACGCGCCTGCGAACGCCTGTTTGCGGATCATTGCCCTTTGATGGGCGTGGTTTTGAATCGCGCCCAAGACCGCAGCTTGCGCCGCTATCAAAATAATAAATCGTGATATGAGTATAGTATGAGCCAGATTCAAAGCATCGACGAACTTATCGGGTTGCTGGTGCGCCGACGCCTTCTTATCGGGGTGGTGGCAGTTTTTGGCATCGTAATGACCTTGCTTTATGTGATGTCAAAGCCGGATGTGTTTGAAAGCACCGCCGTTATTCAGGTGCAAAGCCCGAATGCGGCAACCACGGATACGACCACAACCACCCCTCGTGAAAACTCGGCGCAGCGGTTGCAAACCATCCAGCAACAGCTGACAACCCGCGAAAACATGCTTGCCGTGATCGCGCGGCATGGCCTGTTCGCGGGCACGGCGCTAACCGATGACGAAAAGGTGCATCTGCTGCGCATTGGGTTACGGTTTGAAACGGTTGCAAGCGCTGCCTCGGCCGGCTTTGGTCAACCGTCCGAGGTTTCGGCGCTCTTGATCAGCGCACAGGCGGGCACTCGCGCCCAAGCCGCCCGCGTGGCGAATGATTTTGCCCAAGGGATTTTGGACGCGGGTGCCAATAGCCAAGCCGAGCAACTTCGCCAAGCCCTTAGCTTTTTTCGTCAGGAAGAGGTTGGGTTAAAAGCGCAGATCGACACGGTCAGCAGTACTTTGGCCGAGTATCAGACCAAAAACCTTGATGCCCTGCCCGCCCAACGCGATAGCCTGCGGATCGAACTGACGGGCATAGAAACCGAGCTGCGCTCACTTGATCAATCGCTTGTTGCCGCGCGCAATGACCGCGCTGTGATTGACCGCAAACAAGTGCTGCGCGTGACAGACAGCCGCCAGCTTGACAGCTTGATCGCGCAAATCGAAACCCAGTCGGCACAGGCACAGGCCCTAGAAGTGCGACGGGCCGAGATTTTGGCAACATTGGCCAAGGCACAAGATTTCGACCGCACGATCGACACCTATCAGCGCAACTTGACCCAGCTGCAAAGCCAATATGCCGAGGTAGCACGCAAAAGCGCCAGTGCCGAGACGGATGCAAAGCTGCAAGATCTTCAGCAATCTGAAACCTTTACCATGCTGGAACGCGCTGCGGAACCTGATTACCCCATCAGCGGCGGGCGGCGAAAGCTGGCAATGGCTGGAGTCATTGCCAGCTTGGTCGTTGGATTAATCGCGGCCTTTATACTG
This sequence comes from Pseudorhodobacter sp. W20_MBD10_FR17, assembly GCF_052119765.1. Classification (NCBI taxonomy): domain Bacteria; kingdom Pseudomonadati; phylum Pseudomonadota; class Alphaproteobacteria; order Rhodobacterales; family Paracoccaceae; genus Pseudorhodobacter; species Pseudorhodobacter sp. W20_MBD10_FR17. The sequence continues at coordinate 212,821 of NZ_JBGQOQ010000003.1, forward strand.
GATCACATCCGCCCGGTTTTGCGCACCCGCAGCCATTTAGAGCGCGAGCTTGATCTGCGGCCCATCGTGGCAATTCCCGAAGTCAAACGCTCTGACCACTCGCTGCGCGAATGGATTAAGGATGATTTGCCAAAGCTGTCAAACTTTACGCTTGGCCAAAACCTGCCAGCCCTTAGCGCGCGGACAGGAATTGGCCCGCTGGGCCGCCCACACGCCATTATTGGCGGTGTTGTGATCATTGTAATCGTGGCGATTGCCGCCACGATGGCCTGAAACCAGACAGCTTTGCACCGCCTAGCCTGCGCTATTAAAAAACCCACACCAGATTAAATGGCGTGGGCTTTTTTATACCGTGTCTGACGTCAGACGCTTGGTCGTATCAAATACTCCAAGCCAAATACAGATCGATTAATAGCCGGTGCATTTCATAACAACGCCAAGGGTCCGTGACAGAACCTTAAGATCGGTTGGAATGCCCCCACTGAAGTGGTCCACCAATTGGGATATGATTATCCCGTTTTCAGGAGGACTAAACAATGGCTGGA
>NZ_JBGQOQ010000004.1:0-196061 GCF_052119765.1 Pseudorhodobacter sp. W20_MBD10_FR17
CGCGCTGCGCTGGAAGATCGAGACCTTCTTTCGGACCCTGAAAACCGGGTGCCGGATCGAAGAGATGCGCTTGGCCACGGCCGATCGCCTGGCCAACTGCATCGCGTTGTGCTGCGTCGTGGCCTGGCGCGTGTCATGGCTGACGATGCTGAGCCGCGAGGCACCGGAAGCAGCGCCGACTGCAGTATTCACCGAAACCGAGCGCCACATGCTCGAACAGGCTACACCGGAAAGAAAGCGACAAGCGCCGCGCAATCTTGATTTCTATGTCAGGGCGGTCGCGCGGCTCGGTGGTTATCTCGATCGCGCTTCCGACACGCCGCCGGGGACGACCGTCATATGGCGAGGCTTCTCACGCCTAGCCGATCTCGTCGAGGGAGCCCGCATCGCAACGTCGCCGCCAGACACTTATGGGTAACTGCAAGGGTCATCGACCGGTTACACCCCCGCCACGGCGCCGGTTTTCAAGGCCGACCCGACGAATATCACGCTGGTTGTGGAAACCGGCGACCACCATGTCTCGGTCTTGGATGGCGACACATTCGACGTGCTCGACCGGTTTGAAACCCCGTTTGCCGTGCATGGCGGGCCAAAGTTCAGCCCCGATGGCCGCTATGTGTTCATTATGTCGCGCGATGGTTGGGTGCAGAAATACGACATCTGGTCGCTGCAACAGGTGGGCCGCGTGCGCGCAGGCCTTAACTCGCGCAATATCGCGATGAGCCGTGATGGCAAATGGTTGGCTGTTGCCAATTATTTGCCGCGCACGCTGACCATTCTTGCCACCGATGATCTAAGTGTGGTGAAAGTGATCAATGTGGCAGGCCATGACGGCACGCCAAGCCGCGTTTCCGCCGTGTACCAAGCCCCGCAGCGCAACAGCTTTGTTCTGGCGCTAAAGGATGTGCCCGAGATTTGGGAGGTCGCGACCAACCCCAACGCGGGCCCGTTTTATGACGGTTTCGTCCATAGCCATGAAAAATCGATGGAGGAAGGCCTTGCCGCCGAGAAGGGTCTTTTCGCCCGCCGCAGGATTAAGATTAACGCGCCTTTGGATGACTTCTTTTTCACCCCCGATTACCAAAACCTGATCGGCACCAACCGCGATGGTAACAAAGGTGTGGTCGTTAATATGGTTGTCGGGCATGAGATTGCCGAGCTGCCCTTGCCCGGTATGCCGCATCTAGGGTCGGGCATCACTTGGACCAGCCACGGGCGCAAGGTTATGGCCACGCCGCATTTGCAAGAAGGTGTGCTGTCGGTGATCGACCTTGAAACCTTTAAGCTGGTGAAAACCATTCAGATGGAAGGGCCGGGGTTTTTCCTGCGCAGCCATGAAAACTCAGCTTACGTCTGGGCCGATGTGTTTTTTGGCCCGAACAAAGGCAAGATGCATATCATTGATAAAGAAAGCCTTGAAATTGTCCGCACGCTTGATCCGGCACCGGGTAAAACTGTGGCGCATACTGAATTTACCAAGGATGGCCGTTACGCGCTGGTCTCTATCTGAGAAGATGAAGGCGCGGTGATTGTCTATGATGCGAAAACCTTTGCAGAAGTAAAACGGCTGCCGATGCGCAAGCCTTCGGGGAAGTATAATGTCTGGAACAAAATCACCTTTAGCGACGGCACCAGCCACTAAAAGCTTGTGGGTTTTGGGGGCGCTGCTTTGGCCTTTTGCCACCTCGGCCGTGTCGATTAACCTATTTATGTTGGGTCTTTTAACCCAAGCGATTGGGCTGCCTGCCCTTGGGCTTGCCCGCCACCTATGCCGCAGCGCGCTGGGTGCGCAGCTTGATTGCGCAGGCGTCTTAGGCGGCTAGCCTATAGATGCGGCGGGCATTGTGCTGCGCAATCGCTTCGGCTTCATCCGGGCTAAGGGCGGCCAGCAGTGCGCGGCTTTGGTCGATCCATTTGGGCATGCCCGCACCGAGGTTTGCCACTGGCCAATCGCTGCCCCAAACAATCCGGTCGGGGCCAAAACAATCCAGCACATGGGCGACCCAAGGGGCAAGGTCATCGGTTTCAAACTTGTCCGGCGCGCAATAGGCGGTGATACCGGACAGTTTGCAATTCAGGTTCGGGAATGCCGCCAAGCGCCGCATTGACGCCGCCCAAGGCGTAAAGCCGCCGCCCGCAATATCGGGCACGCCGCAGTGGTCGAGCACAAAGACTTGGTCATCACAGGCCCGCAGTAATTCCTCGGCCACACCATGTTGGCGGGCAAGGAAGCACAGGTCAAACGGCAGACCTTTGGCCCCGATTTTGCGCAGGTTTCGGCGAAAGGTTTCCCCGCGCGACAGGTCATCGGGGGATTCGTGCAGAATGCGGCGATAGCCTTTGATGCCAAGATCGGGCGCTTCCTCCAGCCACGCGTCAAAGCCTGCATCGGTCTCGGGGCGGCAGGCCGCGACTTGGCCCAACAACCGCCCACCGATCAAGCCGACGATCAAGCGCGCCTCGTTTTGATAGTCGGCCTCATCTGCATCGGCTTCCATAAAGAGGGTGCCGATGATGCCTTTATCCTTGGTCAACGCGTCATAATCGGCCAGTGTGTAGCTGCCGTTTGACAAGGTCTGATGCGTTTCGACCCAGCCGTAGCTAAGTTCGTCGCGGTAGATAAGGTGTTGATGCGTATCTAGAAACTCCAATCTACATCACCGCCCCAATTTGCCACGGAACAAACTCTGCCCCGCCAAACCCCAAGCCTTCGGATTTCGTAATCTCACCTGATGCCACGCGAATAAACAGCTCAAACATTTCGGCACCTTTGGCAGCAAGGCTGACATCGCGGTCGATGATGTCGCCGGTGTTAAGGTCCATGTCTTCTTCCATGCGGGTGAACATGTCGGTGTTGGTCGCCACTTTGATACAGGGAACGGGTTTATAGCCGGAAACCGACCCGCGCCCTGTGGTAAACACAATCAGGTTCGCGCCCGAGGCCACTTGGCCCGTTACAGAACACGGGTCATAGCCGGGGCTGTCCATGAAAACAAAGCCCTTTTGGGTGATTGGCTCGGCGAATAAATACACGCCCGCCAATGGCGCAGACCCACCTTTAGCCACCGCCCCCAGCGATTTTTCCAAAATGGTCGTTAGCCCGCCGCGCTTGTTGCCAGGGCTGGGGTTGTTGTTCATCTCGCCCTTGTTGCGGGCGGTGTAATCTTCCCACCAGTGGATTCGATCGACCAGTTTTTGTCCTATTTCGGGCGTCACGGCGCGGCGCGTCAGCAGGTGTTCGGCGCCGTAAATCTCGGATGTTTCTGATAGGATCGTCGTGCCACCATGGCGCACCAACAGGTCCGAGGCGACCCCCAGCGCGGGATTGGCCGTAATGCCGGAATAGCCATCTGACCCACCACATTGCATGCCAATTACCAACTCGGAAACCGAAATAGGTTCACGCGTGCAGGCATCCGCCTTGATTGCCATTTCGCGCAGCATTTCGACTCCGCGCTCCACCGTGCGCCGCGTGCCGCCGGTTTGCTGAATGGTCATATAGCGAAAATTGCCATCATCGCGCATCCGTGCCGCACCGATCAGATCGGGGATCTGCATCACTTCACACCCCAACCCCACCAGCAGAATACCCGCAAAATTGGGGTTGCGGGCATAGCCTTGCAAGGTGCGAAATAGGGTGTCGTACCCCTCATTCTCACCCGACATACCGCAGCCGGAACTGTGGACGATTGGCACAATGCCATCGACGTTTTTCAACGCGCGGAACCAATCGGTTTTCTCAGCTTCTTCCGCGATGAACCGCGCGACCGAGCCAGAGCAGTTAACTGATGTCAAAACGCCCAAATAGTTGCGCGTGCCAGACCGGCCATCACTGCGGCGATAGCCTTGGAACACGCGCTGTTCCGTTATCGCGGGCAGGGGGGTGGCTTGCATCCCAAAGGCGTAGTCCTGCGCGTGATCGGCCATTGCAAGGTTTTGCACATGCACATGGGCGCCTTGCGCAATATCACAGGTAGCAGCGCCGATGATCTGGCCATAGCGGCGGATATTTTCGCCCGCTGCAATCGCTTGGTTGGCGATTTTATGGCCGCGCTTTACACCCTCGGAGACTGTGTAGCCGCCAGTGGCGTCGCCCGCCGTAAGATCGGCAAGAGCGATATCAACATTGTCTTCAACGTGCAGGCGGATGCTGGTTTGGTTGGTCATGGGCCACCTTTAGGCGTGGGGGGAAAGCGTAGAAAGCGAGCGGTCTAGGTGGGTATAGCCGCCATCGACAAACAGCCATTGCCCCGTGGTATGGCCCGCGCGGGGCGACAGGGTAAAAACGGTCGTCGCAGCGATTTCATCATCCAGCGTCATGCGCCCTTCTAGGGGAATGCGGGCGGTAATCTCGGCCAGTTTTGCAGTCGGATCATCCAGTGATTTCAGCCAGCGGTCATAGAGCGGGGTCATCACCTCGGCCGGAATAACGGCGTTTACGCGCACGCCATCCGCCGCCAGTGCCGCCGCCCATTCGCGCGTCAGCCCCAGCTGCGCCGCCTTGGCCGCGACATAGGCCGAGGTGTTGCCTTGCCCCGTCACGGCCGTTTTGGACGATATATTCACAATCGCGCCTTTGCTGGCCTTCAGATCGCCCACCAAAAGATGCACGAGCAGGTAGCAATGCACGAGGTTATTATCGAGCGAGGCGCGAAACGCGTCTGGCCCCGCTTCTAGCCCTACGCCGTCATTATTTCCGGCGTTATTGACCAGCCCGTAAACTTGGCCCCACCGTTTGCGCGTGGCGTCAACAGCGGCGCGGACCTGATCATCTTGCGACAATTCTACCTGTACCCAATCGCAGGCAGGCACCTGCGCTTGCAGGGCGGCCATGAATTCCGGATCGGGTTTGCTGCGGGCAAAGATAACCGGAATGGCCCCTTCTGCCGCCAGGCCACGGCTGATCGCGCCACCGATGCCAGCACCGCCGCCGGTCACAATCACAACTTTGTCTTTCAGACCCAAGTCCATCATTCGCTCCTAGAAAATAAGGGCGGCCCATGCGCACAAAGGCCACCCCATTTAGATCAATCGTACAAAACAGCGGCGATTTCAGGATCGGCCATATTGTTTTTGTCATACCAGTAGAAGCCGGTATCGATCAGCTTTGGCACCGCCTCACCCTTGGATGCCATGAGCGCCGCCTTGACGGTTTCATAGCCAATGCCCACAGGGTTTTGCGTGATAGCACCAGCCATCGTGCCTTCGGCAATCGCCGCTTTTTGCGCAGCACCAGAATCGTAACCGATGATGACGACTTCCGAGCGGCCGGTTTCTTTGACCGCGTTCAATACACCAATGGCCGAGCCTTCGTTGGCCCCGAACACGCCTTTTAGGTCGGGATGCGCGGTGAGGATCGCCTTGGTGATCTCGGTCGATTGCAGCTGGTCGCCGCCGCCGTATTGGATATCGACGATCTCGATATTCGGGTGCTTTTCCTTAATGCGGTTCACAAAACCATCGCGGCGGTCAATGCCGGTGCGCGAGGTTTGGTCATGCACGACAAGCGCCACTTTGCCAGCATCGCCAATCAGTTCGGCCATTTTATCGGCGGCAAGGCCAGCAGCAGCGGCGTTATCGGTGGTGGCGGTTGCGACCGGAATGTCGCTGTCTACGCCAGAGTCGAAGGCCACAATCGGAATGCCAGCCTCTTGCGCTTTGCGTAGCATTGGAATGGCGGCTTGGCTATCAAGTGCGGCAAAACCGATCGCAACAGGTTTTTTGGCCAAAGCGGCGGCCAACATATCCATTTGCTTATCAACTTGGGTTTCGCTGTCGGGGCCTTCAAAGGTGACTGTCACGTCAAACTCGGTGGCCGCCTTATCTGCGCCGGCCTTTACAGCCTGCCAGAACTGGTGCTGAAAGCCTTTGGAAATCAGCGCGATATAGGGCTTGTCCTGGGCAAGGCCAAAGCTGGTGGTGGCAAGCAGGGCCGTGGCGCTGACAGCCGCGAAAAGGGTTCTTCTGTTCATCATGGTTCTCTCTCCCGTTAGATTGGTTTTGATATGCGTGTGCGAATAGGTTGGCCCTATTTCTTCGTTTGTTAACTTAATCCGCGCCGCCGCATCATATCGGCGTAAACCGCGATGATGATGATCGACCCGGTGACAACGGTTTGCCATTCCTGCGCGACCGACATGATGCGCAGTCCGTTCAGCAAAACCGACATAATCAGCGCGCCGATGATGGTGCCCAGCACCGACCCTCGGCCACCGGCCAGCGACGTGCCGCCGATTACCACGGCGGCAATCGCGTCCAGCTCGTACCCCAGCCCCAGCGCTGGCTGCGCCGAGTTCAGGCGTGAGGCGATGATCAGCCCTGCGATGCCGCAAATCCCGCCAGCCAGCGCATAGATCGCCATTTTCCAGCCATCTGCATTGACGCCCGACAGGCGCACCGCCTCTTCATTCGACCCAAGCGCAAAGCAATAGCGGCCCAGCACCGTACGGTTCAGCACATAGCCAATCGCCAGCGCCAGCAGGAATAGGATCAGCACACCATTCGGCAGCGGCACCGATGGAATAAGCGTTGCCACCAAGGAGCCGGTGGAAATTTGATCAAACCCCGGTGTGTCGTTGAAATAGATTGGCTTGGTGCCTGAAATCACCAGCGACAGGCCCTTAAGGATCAGCATCATCCCCAAGGTTGCGATAAACGGCGGCACCTTCATTTTGGCGACCAGCGTGCCCGAAATCAGCCCGCAACCTGCGCCGGCAGCCACTGCCGCCACAACACCCACCGCAAAGGGCAGGCCGGCATAGGTCAACACCACGCCCGCAATCACGGCGGTAAACGTCATCAGCGTGCCGACCGATAGGTCAATCCCGCCGGTGATAATCACCAATGTCGCCGCAATCGCCAGCACGCCATTCACCGACGTCGCCTGCAAAATCGCGAGGATGTTTGAGGTTTGCATAAAGTTGGGCGAGGCTACGCTGAAAAACACCAAGAGCACGATCAAACTGGCAAAGGCCCAGAGTTTTTGCTGCGCACCGTTGGCTTTGGGTTTGGCTTTGGCAGAGAGTGCTGGGGCAGTTGTCATGCTGTGGCTCCTGTAGGTTCATCGGCACGCAAAGTGGCCAAATGCATAATCTCTTCTTGGCTGGTACCCGGCCCGCCCGGCAAAATGCCGGTCAAGCGGCCTTCGCACATCACGGCGATGCGGTGTGACAGGCGTAACACCTCGGGCAGTTCGGCGCTGATCACGATCACGGCCTTGCCCTGTGCCGCAAGCGATTGCAGCAGCTTGTAAATCTCGGCCTTGGCGCCGACATCAATGCCGCGCGTGGGTTCGTCAAAAATCAGAATGTCACAATCGCGCAGCAGCCATTTCGCGATGACCACCTTTTGCTGGTTGCCCCCCGACAGCAGCCGTACCTCTTGCCGCGCCGAAGGCGTGCGGATGGACAGGGTTTTGATATAGCTATCGGCCGTGGTGCCCAGCTCGGCATCATTTATCACGCCAAGACGGTTGCCAAAACGCGGCAGGCTGGCCATCGCGATGTTGTCGCGCAGGTCTAGCCCGAGGGCGAGGCCGAAATGCTTGCGATCCTCGGACAGATAGCCAATCCCTGCGGCCACCGCATCCTTTGGGGTGCTAATCTGCACAGGCTTGCCATGCACCAAAATCTCACCGCTTTCGCGTTTGTCGGCCCCGAAAATTGCACGGGCCACCTCGGTTCGGCCTGCGCCCATCAGGCCGGCAAAGCCCAAAATCTCACCCTGTTTCAGGGTAAAGCTGACATTGCGGACAAGCCGCCCCCGGTTCAGGTTTTTCACCTCAAGCGCCATGGGGGCGTCTGTTAAATCAGGAATATCAACGTGAACTTGCTCCAATTCGCGGCCCACCATCATCGAAATAATCGTGTTGATCGGGGTATCCTTGGCCTGCACGCTGCCGATATAGGCCCCATCGCGCATCACGGTGACACGGTCGGAAATACGCTTAATCTCATCCATTTTATGGCTGATATACACCACGCCCACGCCTTCGGATTTCAGTTGGCGGATGATGGTAAACAGCTCATTCGTTTCTGCATCATTCAGCGCGGCGGTGGGCTCGTCCATAATCAAAACGCTGGATTTGAACGACAGTGCCTTGGCAATTTCAACCATCTGTTGCTTGGCTACCGACAGGCTGCGCACCTCGGAGCGGGGGTCGATATGGACGTTCATCGCGGCAAAAATCGCCTCGGCTTGGGCATTCAGCGCCGCCTCATCCAAGCGGCCAAACCGCAGGCGGGGTTCGCGGCCAATAAAGATGTTTTGCGCGACGGATAGATCATTCATCAAGGCCAGTTCTTGGTGAATAATTCCGATCCCAAGGTCTTGGGCGGCGCGGGGGCCATTGATGGTGACGGTTTTTCCGCCCACCGCAATGCTGCCGCCATCGGGTTGGTAAATGCCCGACATCACCTTCATCAACGTCGATTTTCCAGCGCCATTTTCACCCATTAGGGCGTGAACCTCACCGGCTTTCAGATCAAACTGCACAGATTTTAGCGCATGAACGCCGGGGAAATGCTTGTCGATACCCGTCATGCGGACCAGTTCGGTCATGCGGCCTCCTCGGTCGAAAAAACGACGATTACGTTGAGGGTTGCAGCGCGCTTGGCGACCCGTTCAGGTAACCGCGCGGGCAAAGACTTTAGTCCCAGCACCTCACAACGAGTGGGGGCGGTGCAAATGCCGCACTGCATGGTTTCGCGTTGCTGATCCATTGGTCCTCCCCTACCGCTGAATTTAGATTTTCATCTTGGGCACAGTTAAGCAGGGCAGCGCGGCCTTGCCTATTGTTTTTAATCTTTCTATACAAAAAACATTCAGACTACGGATGCGAGGCGGCAAATGGCGCGTACTGATGAACGGTTTAGAACAGCGTTTAACGACTGCTTAACCTTGATCGCCCAACATAAGGTTGGCGACAGCCTGGTTGCCGAAACGGCGCTGGCCGAGCGTCTAAAGGTAAGCCGTACGATTGTAAGAGCGGTCCTTACGGCGCTGTGCGATGGGGGTATAGTGCGATGGCAGGGGCGCAGCAAAACCATTCTGCGCTTGCCGGTCAAGGAGGACCGGCTGCCATTGCGTGGGGATTATGTACCGCGTGATATGCTGGAACGGCGCTTTCTGGAATGGGTTTTGCGCTTTGATGTGCCGGCGGGTACGCCGTTGAATGTGGCAAAGCTGGCCAAGGAGTTTTCGGTGCCGCCGCATGCGCTGCAAGAGTTTCTGTCCGGTCTTAGCCAATCGGGGTTGGTCGCGCGCAGGCCGCGCGGGGGCTGGCTGTTGCTGGGGTTTACCGCCAGCTATGCGATTGAACTGTCCGAGCTGCGCGTGCTGTTGGAGCTGAACGCGGTGCGCAAGCTGGTGCACCTGCCCAAAACCCACGCGATCTGGCCAGAGTTGGACGCGCTAGAGCATCAGCATCACGATCTTGCCGAGCGCATCGACACCGATTTCCATGATTTCTCGCGGCTGGACGGTGCGTTTCACTTGGCGCTGAATTCAGTTGTCGAAAACCGCTTTGTGTCGCAGTTTCAGAAAAGCATCTCGTTGATTTTCCACTATCATTACCAGTGGGACAAGCGGATGGAACGGCATCGGAATGAGGCCGCGATTGCCGAGCATCTGACGCTGATTTCTGCGCTGAAAGCTGGGGATGAGGTTGCAGCGGTTGCGGCGGCCCTGGCGCATCTTCGAACGTCCAAGGCCACGCTTTTGGGGTCTTTGCGGGGGAATGAGCTTATTCCGCCAGATGCGATTACGCCGGTGGAATGACCCCTTTGGTCAGAATGATGTTGCCATACAGCCGCCCCTCGCCGGTTTGCACAATCGCAAAACACCGTTTTGCGCGTTCATAAAACGCAAAGCGTTCGACCGAGCCGACGCGGCCCCGCGCGCCGATGATCGCGGTGAATTCGGCAACCGCCTCGGGCACGGCCTTGGCATCACCGACCACCTGCATCACATGGGCGCTGTGTTCGACGTAACTGTCCAGCGGCAGCAGCGACAGCACAGCATCCAGGGCAGTCGTGGCCGAAATGCCATCCACCCGGATCAGCCGTTTGGCGCAGGATGTGGCGGGAAAATTGCTATCCACAATCGCAATTTCATCGCCGTGTCCCATCGCGGCGAGCGCGTGCAACAGGTCGGGCGACAGCAGCGGGTTCAGGCCTATCAGCATCGGATCTCCTTGGGGGTTTGCATAGGATCAGGCCAGAGGGTCCAGCCGCAGATCACCGATGTTCTTGGTAATGCGGGTGACCATAAAGTCAATGAACAGCCGCGCTTTTGGGTCTTGTTTGCGGCGGTGTGAATAGAGGCAGGCCATCTGGATCGGCACGGGGGGGTGCTGCGGCAACACGGCCAGCAAGCGTCCGTCTTTGATATGGTCAGCGACCTCAAACAGCGGCTTCATAATGATCCCAAGGCCTTGCAGCGCCCAGTTGGTCAGCACATCGCCGTCATCGCATTCAAAGGGACCGTTCACCTCTATGCGTTTTACGCCGTCTTTGGTTTGCAGCGGCCACTGAAATTCGGGTGCGCCGGGGTAGCGCAGGTTTAGGCAATCATGCTCGGCCCGCAAGGCGGCGATGGTTTTCGGGTCGCCCCGTTGGGCGATATAGGCGGGCGAGGCGCAGAGAACCCGTTCGCAATCGGCGATTTTGCGGATGCGCAGGCTGGAATCTTCGGGCACGCCTTGAAAGAACGCAACATCCAGCCCTTCAGTCGCCAGATCGATCTTGCGATCCGACAGGCGTAGGCGGATTTTGATCAGCGGATATTCGGCGTGAAAGGCGGCCACTTCGGGCGCAATCAACCGGCGGCCAAGGCCCAATGGTGCCGACACATGCAGCACACCGCGCGGAGCCAGCGTGACCTCGTTCACCTCATCTTCGGCCTCGTCTACCGCCTCAAGGATCTTGCGCGCGCCAGGGTAAAAGATATTGCCCTGCTCGGTCGGGTTCAGCATTCGCGTGGTGCGCTGAAACAGCCGCACGCCAAGATGTTCCTCTAGCTGCGAAATCCGCGCCGAGGCAACCGCTGCAGAAATGCGCATATCGCGGGCAGCCGACGACATGTTGCCCAATTCATAGACGCGGATAAAGGTTCGGATGTTGTCTAGGTATGCCATAGCCTATTGTTAGTACTATTTTGAAACAGCTAGAAGTCTTTTTGTAATACAATCAAATCACGCCACGGTTTAGGCTTAGGGAAAATAAGGGAGAACGACATGCAAGAGATGGCGATCATCTGGGATTGGCTGGGGTTTGCCGTGCGTTGGGTGCATGTCATCACAGCGATGGCGTGGATTGGGGCGTCGTTCTACTTTATTGCGCTGGATTTGGGGCTGCGTAAGGTGCCCAACATGCCCGAGGGTGCCTATGGCGAGGAATGGCAGGTCCATGGCGGCGGTTTTTACCACATCCAGAAATATCTGGTCGCGCCAGCGAATATGCCTGACCACCTGATCTGGCACAAATGGCAAAGCTATATGACCTGGGTGTCGGGCGCGGCTTTGTTGATGATCGTCTATTGGGCGGGCGCCGAGTTGTACCTGATCGACGCGCAAAAGGCCGACCTTTCGGCGCTGCAAGGCATCGTGATTTCAGCAGCCTCATTGACATTGGGCTGGATGATCTATGATTTTCTGTGCAAATCCCCGCTTGGCAACCGGCCGACCTTGCTGATGGTGTTGCTGTTTGTGTTGCTGGTAGTGATGGCGTGGGGCTATAACCAGATATTCACGGGCCGTGCCGCGTTGCTGCATCTGGGTGCGTTTACCGCGACGATCATGACCGCGAACGTGTTTTTCATCATCATGCCGAACCAGCGGATTGTGGTGAAAGATTTGCAAAACGGGCAGGTGCCCGATGCGAAATACGGTAAGATTGCCAAACTGCGGTCTACGCATAATAACTATCTGACGTTGCCAGTCATTTTCCTGATGCTGTCCAACCACTACCCGTTGGCCTTTGCGACCGACTATAATTGGCTGATCGCGGCCTTGGTGTTTTTGATGGGCGTCACGATCCGGCATTATTTCAACACGATGCACGCGACAGGCAGAGGCCCGCATTGGACGTGGCTGGTGACAACGGTTCTGTTTATTTTGATCATGGCGCTGTCTACCGCCCCTTTGATGCAAGATACCTATGAGGACTCAGAAGCCCGCGCCCTAACCCCGCGTGAGCAGATTTTTGCAAGTGCGTCAGGGTTTGATGAGGCGAGTTCGATCATTCCGGGCCGTTGTGCGATGTGCCATGCGAGGGAGCCGAGCTATGATGGCATCCACCGTGCGCCCAAGAATATCTTGCTGGAAACCCCCGCCGATATCGCAAAAAATGCGCGGCTGATCTATATTCAAGCCGGCGCGACCGAGGCGATGCCGCCAGCGAATGTGTCTTTTATGGAAGAGCCCGAGCGGTTGGCCATTCGTAAATGGTACCGTGCCGCCGCAAAAGATTTGCCTTTTACCATGGCCGCAGACTAACCCTTGGCTAATAGGCGCTTTGGGCGCAGTTTAAAAAGGGGGCTTTGGGATGATCGTACATCTTGCCATGCTTTTGGCGTTTCAATTGGCGGGCGAAACCCTGTCGCGCGGTTTGGGGCTGATTATCCCTGGCCCGGTGATAGGCATGGTTTTGCTGCTGGTCTTCTTTATCGCGGCCCCAAAGGCAGCGGCGGCCGCACAACCGACAACCCATGGGCTTTTGTCGCATCTGTCTTTGCTGTTCGTGCCTGCGGGCGTGGGGATTGTGGCCCATCTTGATAAGCTGGGCGAGGATGGTTTCCCGATCCTTATCGCGCTTTTGGTCAGTACCGCGCTGTCGATTGCGGTGGGGGCGCTGGTGTTCGTGGGCTTGGCGCGCTTGGTCGGGGGACGCATATGAACAGCCTGCCCGAAATATGGACCTATCTGGCCCAAGAGCCGCTGCTGTGGCTGACCGCGACATTGGTTGCCTATGCGGTGGGCGATGCCTTGTTCCGCGCCTCGGGCAGGCGGCCGTATGTTAATCCGGTGCTGATTGCGGTTGTTTTGCTGGCCTCGTTGCTTTGGGTGGCTGGCATATCCTACCCGACCTATTTTGAAGGGGCAAAGTTTGTCCACTTCATGCTTGGCCCTGCCACGGTGGCTTTGGCGGCCCCGCTTTACGCCAACCTTGGCAAGATCAAAACATCGGCCATTCCAATGATCGGTGCTCTGGTTGCAGGCTCTGTCACTGCGATCGTCTCGGCGCTGGGCATTGCCTATGCGATGGGCGTGCGGGGTGAGGTGCTGTTGTCCTTGGCTCCGAAATCGGTGACTGCGCCTGTGGCACTCGGGGTGTCCGAGGCGATTGGCGGCTCGCCCACGCTCACTGCGGTTTTGGTGATTTTGACCGGCATCATGGGGGCGGTGATGGCGACGCCTTTGCTGAACCTGTTGCGGATCAAGAATTGGCAGGCGCGGGGCTTTGCGGTTGGGGTTGCATCCCACGGGATCGGCACGGCGCGGGCGTTCCAAGTGAATGAAACTGCAGGGGCGTTTGCAGGGATAGGCATGGGGCTGAATGCGGTTTTGACCGCGATCATCGCACCGTGGATTGTGCGGTTTTTTCTATGAACGTGGGCGCTGCCCGTGTGCCGCCAATCTTACGGATCAACCGGACCTCCGCCCTTATGACTTTATTGGGAACAGGTGTTATCAAACGTTAATTGCTCATGGTTTTGGTCACCCATAGGGAGGTGCGACCAAAACCTAACCTTAGAAAGAGCATAATGTTATCTTTGAAACCACACCTGCGGCAGAGTGTTGTGTTGCCTGTCATCCTTGCCGGACTGATCGGAGAAATTGCTTTCGAAATTTACGCGTGGTTGATCTCTCCACTGCTGTTTGGCGTGATTTTGCAGCCCTCTAATTTGGTCATCGCGATCACGGCCAAGCTGACAGGTGGTCAGATTTCACACGTTCTGGCGTTTCCCATCCACTTTGCAATCGGGTCGCTTGGTTTTGGACTTTTTGTTTATGTGATGCGGTTGGCGCTACCTGCGCGCACGTGGCTGGCCGGGTTCGTGGCCGGGTTTGTGTTGTGGTTTATAGCCCAAGGCATGTTGGCCCCGTTCATCGGGCGCAGTTTTATGATGGATTTCGGAACCTATACGCAATCGTCATTCATCGGCCATGTCGGGATGACAGTGTTGATGTCCTATTTGATGGAGCGGTTTTTGAGCAGCTTTGAGGCCAAATTGGCAACGGCGTCAGCCTGAATACATCAGCTTTTCGGTGCCGATTAAAAAACGGCGCGCAGTTTCCTGCGCGCCGCTCTAAATTTCAAACAGGCCTAGGTCTGCTTATTTCAGTTCCAGCGCGCGTTCGCCGTCTACGACGCCTTGCGCTTGGTCAACAGCGGCGGTGAAGTCGGCCAGAACTTCTGGGCCGCCTTTTACGCTCGATTTGAACCATTCGAACACGGGTGCAGCGGCGGCTTTGAAGGCTGCCTTTTCATCGGCTGTTGGCACATAGATATCGCCGCCTTCTGCTTTGAAATCAGCATAAGCTTGGATTTCTTTGCGTTTCGGGCTGGCGAAAGTTGCCTGTTGCAGGGCTGCGAAACCATCAACAACCACTTGCTTTTGTGCGTCTGTCAGGCTGGCAAAACGGTCTTGGCCCATCCACCAGAACGCACCCATATAGCTGTGGCCGTCAAGTGTCAGGTACTTCAGGCCGGCATCGGGGAACTTCATGTTCATGATGTCGGTGATGCCGTTTGCTGTGCCTTCAACAACGCCGGTTTGCAGTGAGGTAAACAGCTCTGGCCATGCGATCGGGGTTGGCGACGCACCCACGGCGCGGGCCGATTCTTGTGGCAGATCGGCAGGCACGGTGCGCATTTTCAAGCCAGCAAGATCGGCAGGCCCGTGAACGCGCTTTTTGGTGTTGGCATAGTTGCGCCAGCCGCCGGTGTTACCGATGGTCATCAGGCGGATTTTATCGCCAGAATCTGCCATAACCATGCCGCGCAGTTTCGAGGTGAAATCGGTGCTGGTCAGCACGGTTTCAGCAACGCGGTCATCCGACATCAGGTAGGGCAGGTCGAGAACCTGAATGTAAGGGAACAGGCCAGCGGCGCCGCCCGAGGTGGAAATGTAGACGTCAATCGAGCCATCTGCCACGCCTGCGAGGCATTCATCACCTTTGGCGCAAAGCTGTGTGCCGATGAACAGCTCAACCTTGATTTCGCCGTTCGAGGCGTTCTCGACATAGTTTTTAAAGACAACTAGACCGTCATAGTCTTCGTCGTTTTCATTCGAGTTAGCGGTGGCGCGCAACGTGATCGCCTCGGCCATTGCCATGCTGGTTGTGCCTGCCAACAATGTGGCGAGCAGCAGGGTTTTCATCGTATTTTTCATGTGGTCTTCTCTCCCTAGTGGTTTGGTAGTCAGTGGACGAACCCGAAAAAGCGCGGGACGGTAAGGCTGATCGCCGGGATGTAAGTGATCATAAAGATGACCAGCACTTCGACGGCGAGGAAGGGTAATGTGGCGCGGGCGATCGTTTCGACACGCAGGCCCGAGACCGAGGATGTGACAAACAGCACAAGGCCCATCGGTGGTGTCAGCAGGCCTACGGTTAGGTTGACAGCCATGATGATAGCGAAATGCACCGAGTCAACCCCGAGCGAGGTAAAGATCGGCCCGAGGATTGGCCCAAGGATAATGATCGCGGGGCCTGCATCAAGGAACATGCCGACGATAAACAGCAGCAAGTTGATAAGGAACAGCAAAATCAGCGGGTTATCAGACAGGCCAAGGATGATTTGCGCTAGCAGTTCGGGCGTGTGGCTAAGGCTGGCCACTGTTTTGAACGCCATAGCAGCGCCAACCAACAGGAGTACTACAGCCGATGTCATGCCCGCATTGGTCAGGATTTCCGGCATATCGCGCAGTTTCAGCGTGCGCATGACGAAGAAGCCAATGAGGGTAGAATAGCCGACAGCAACCGCCGCAGCCTCGGTTGGGGTAAAGACGCCGCCGAGGATGCCGCCGAGGATGATGACAGGGGTCATCAAAGGCCAGATTGCCTTGACGCTGGCCTGTCCGCGTTGGGCCCATGTGGCACGCTGGGTGCGGGCGGGCAGGTCGTATTTATCGGCGAGGAAGTGGATCATCAGCATCAAGCCGCCGCCGATCATAATGCCCGGCACGATACCGGCAAGGAACAGCGCGGCCACGCTTTCGCCCATCACATAGGCGTAGATAATCATGATGCCTGAGGGCGGAATGATTGGCCCGATGATGGAACTGGCGGCGGTAATCGCTGCAGCAAAGCTGCGGGTATAGCCTTGTTTTTCCATCGCGGGGATCAGCATAGAGCCGAGCGCCGAAACATCAGCCACAGCCGAGCCGGACAGCCCCGCAAACAGCATCGACGACAGCACGTTTACATGTGCCAAACCGCCGCGCAGGTGGCCCATCATCGCTTGGGAAAACTCGACCAGACGCATGGTGATGTTGGATTTGTTCATCACCTCACCGGCCAGCATAAAGAACGGGATCGCCATCAGCGGAAAGCTGTCCATCCCGTTATAGACGTTGCGGTACAGCAGCACGATGTCGCGCTCTTGTCCGTTCATCCACAACAGGATTGCAGGGGCGGCGATCAGGCCGAAAAATACGGGCAAGCCAAGAAGCAGCAGCACGAGGAACAGGGGCAAGAAAAGCGAGAGCATTATTCGGCGCCTCCCATTACGGAATAGGGTATCTCATTCAGGTTTTCGGCGTGCCCAACAAGGGTGATAAGGCTGCGCAGGATGAGTTCGACACAGACAGAAATCAACATGCCGAGGCCAACGACGAGCGAAAGCATCATCCAGCTTTTCGGCACTTTTTGGATGGTGTTGAAATCAAGGGTTGTCGGGTAGTGCAGACTGTCGGTTGCAAAGCGCCCGCCAAGGCCTGTCACCTCACTCCAGCCGATTTTAACGCCGACGATCAGCACGACAAGCGATAGGCCCAGCAGCACCAGCGACAGGATGGCCGAGGCGGCTGTGGGCAAAAGACGGGTCAGCATTTCGATCGACACAAATCCGCCGCGGCGAAAGGCCGTGGGGGCCATAAGGCCCGTCATCCACAGCATCAGGAAACGCGATGCCTCTTCTGGCCAAGCCAGCGCATTGCCAAGGACATAGCGAAAAAACACCTGCAGCAGAATGACAATCACCATAACGGCGACCATGCTGGCCCCGATGCGGCGGCCAAGTGTTAAAAGGGCAGCGTTTACCGCACCCAGCCCGTTGGTCAGGCCCAAAACTGCGCCCATGGCGCTCTCCTCCCATTTCACCCGGCCTTATGGCCGAGGGTCGTTTCAGTTGGCGGTAAACCCGCCATACTGACCTTTTGTAAACACCAGTGGTGCGCCGTCACGCATTGCGCAACGTAGCACACGACCCACGACGATCAGGTGATCGCCTCCCTCATGGGTGGCATTTTGTTCGCACTCAAACCGCGCCAAAGTGTTGGGTATCAGCGGCACCCCTTCGGCGTTGCGGTGATAGGACATGCCTTCAAACCCTAAACCGCCGCGAATAAAGCGTTGGATCAGGTCTGATTGGTCATCCGCCAAAACATGGATCGCATAGTGTTTCGCATCTGCATAATGCGCGAAACGCTGCGAAGATTTGGCTGGCGACCACAGCACCAAAGGCGGGTCCATCGACAAAGCCGTAAAGCTGTTGGCGGTAAAGCCCATTGGCCCGTGCTCGGTTTGGGTGGTGACAATCGTAACCCCTGTTGCAAAACAGCCCAAAGCATCACGAAACGCGCGTGATTGGCTAGCATCAGGGACAAAGCATGTCTCGGATGGTGGTGTGTTTGTCATCAGGCCACCTCATGCCCCATGACGAGCGTGTACAGCTCAAACCATGTCTGGCGATCAAGTTTGATATCCATCGCCGTCCCGATTGTGCCGATGCGCGCAAGGCTGTTGGTGCCCATAACCGGAATAATCCGTGCGGGGTGGTGCAGTAGCCATGCGACAGCGGCGGCAGACCAATCGGTGCCATGTGCGGCGCCAATCTCGGTCAACCGGTTGCGCAGGACCTCACTCGATTCTGCCAGCAAGCGACCACCGGCAAGCGGCGACCACGCCATAGGGGCAATGCCGCGCTCTTGGTGGAATGCGATGTCGCCATTGGTAAACGCCTCATGCGCCACAAGGCTAAGCTCGATCTGGTTGGTGACCAGCGGCGATTTCATGCCCGATTGAAGCAGTGTGAAATCCCAAGGGCGGAAGTTCGACACGCCAACGGCACGGACCTTGCCCGATGCGACCAAAGCATCAAGTGCCGCACCGGTTTCCATATGGTCCATCAGCGGGTCGGGGCGGTGGATCAGCAGCAGGTCGATATGGTCAATCGCCATGTCTTTCAGGCTGGCATCAACAGACGCATTGATATGCGCGGCCGAGGTATCATAGTGTTTGACCCGCGCGGCAGAATGGCGGCCAACCGGTGCCACAATATCGCATTTGGTGATGATTTCCATCTTGTCGCGCAGCTGCGGGGCCGCACGCAGGGCATGGCCCAGCAGCGCCTCGGCCTCATACCCGCCATAGATGTCGGCTTGGTCAAAGGTGGTGATGCCTTGGGCAAGGCAGGATTCGATCTTGGCCTGCACATGTTTGGCGCTGGTGTCGGCATCGTCGCCCAGCCGCCACATGCCATAAACCAGCCGCGACAGCTCAACCTTGCCCAGTGTAATCCGTTCCATTAGCGCCGTTCTCCAATTCCAAGTGGTGTGGCCGGTGTGCTGGCTGGCACCCGACCGTAAGCATGTGGCAATGAGCAGGTTTTAAGCTGCGGCAAAACCTTGGTGCCAAAGTGATCGCATTCATCCAAATGCGGATAGCCCGAGAAGATGAACGCGCGGATGCCCATTTTCTGGTATTCCTCGATTTTCGACATAATCTGATCGGTCGAGCCGACAAGGGCAGCACCACAGCCCGAACGGGCGCGGCCGATACCTGTCCACATATGCGGTTCGATATAGCCGAATTGGTCGGCCAATTCGCGGGCGCGTGACTGGTGTGCCACACCCAGCGAAATGCTGTCATGCGCGCGGTCGCGGATCAGTTTGCCGTATTCGTCATCAAGCTTGCTGGCGATGTAGTCGGCGTATTCTTTGGCCTCGGCCTCGGTATCACGCACAATCATATGAACGCGCAAACCGTAGTCGAGTGTGCGGCCATGCGCCTCGGCGCGGGCGTGAACGTCACGCATACGCTGGGCTAATTGGTCCTTTGGCTCGGGCCACATCAGGTAAACGTCGCATTGCGCGCCGCAAAGTTCCAACGCATCGGGGGAATAACCACCGAAATAGAGCAGAGGGCCGCCGTTTTGTTGGTACGGCTTGGCCGGGTCGGCAGACACTTTGCTGATCTGGTAAACGTCGCCGGAATATTCGATGTGATCTTGGGTCCAAGCTTGGCGCAAAATCTCGACAACTTCGTGGCTGCGCTTATAGCGGAATTTGCTTTCGGCCACTTCGCCCGGAAAATCCGAAGAAATGACGTTCAGCGTCAGCCGACCTTTTAGCATGTGGTCCAGCGTGGCCACGGTGCGCGCCAGCATAACCGGCTGCACCTCGCCGCAGCGAATGGCGGCTAGATAATTGATGTTTTCGGTGATTGGCGCACAACCTGCAACGAAAGACAGCGTGTCTTGGCCGACTTGGTAAGACGACGGGCAAAGGATGTTGCGAAAGCCGTGGCTCTCGGCGCGTTTCACGATACCCGAGCAATGCTCCCAAGAGGAGCGAAGCGCGCCGTCGGGCTGGCCGAGGAACTGGTAATCATCCGAGCACAGGGCGGCGAACCAACTTACTTCGGCGGCATCCAGATCGGGGGATGTGATGGGAACGACGGTCATTGATTCTCTCTCCCTGAGATTCAGCTTTTCACTTGCGTAGCATCGCATTTGATGTAGATCAATACTGTATCAATTATTTTGGACCCGCCAATGCAAGCCCCAGGTTCTTTGCCCATGTTCATGCAGATCAGCGAATTGCTGATCCGTGACATTGCGGCTGGGCGGTTGATTGATGGGGAAAAGCTGCCGCCCGAACGTGAGATGGCGTCGCAGTTGGGCATAGCTGTTGGGACCTTGCGGCAGGCCCTAAAGGAACTGGTTGCCAAGGGTATGTTGGTGCGGGTGCAGGGCTCGGGCAACTATATCCGCGCGGTCAGCGATCCGGCCTCGGTCTATGCGATGTTTCGGTTGGAACTGGTTGCGGGGGGCGGGTTGCCCACAGCGCGTGTTTTATCGGTGGACCGCTGTGTGAAAGACGCAAGCTTGCCCGCATTCGGGGACGGCGCCGAAGGGCACCGCATTCGCCGTTTGCGCTTTTTGTCGGGCAAGCTGGCGGCGATCGAAGAGATTTGGTTGGATGGCAGCTATGCGCAGGCCATTGCCAGAAGTGACCTCTCGGAATCGCTGTATTTGTATTACCGGGAACGGTTGGGCCTGTGGATTGTGCGGGCCGAAGATCGGGTTGGCCAGGGGCCTTGCCCCGATTGGGTGCCTGCGGACTTTCCGCACAAAGCAGGGGTGCCCTTGCCAAAGATCACCCGCGTCAGTTGGGGGCAAGATGGCCAGCGGGCCGAGGCCTCGGTGACGTGGTACGACCCAGATATCGCGCAGTATGTTGCGCGTTTAAAATGAGACCCGGCGCTAGAGGATGCGTCAATTATGAGGAAATCAGGATGAAAACGGTTCGGTATGGCATCATCGGCTGCGGCATGATGGGGCAAGAGCATTTGCGCAACATCGCTTTGTTGCCGCAGGCCGAGGTGGTGGCGATTTATGAGCCAGACGCCGATATGGCCGCGCGTGCGCAGGCCTTGGCGCCGGATGCGGTGATGGTCGGGTCAGTGGCCGAGGTGCTGGCGGTTGAGGCGGTGAACTGCCTTATGATTGTCAGCCCCAACTTTATGCATTTGGCACAGCTCGAGGAGATCGCAGCCATTCGCCCGCTGCCGGTTTTGTGTGAAAAACCCTTGTTCACCGACCCCGCCGATGCACCGCGCCTTGAGGCTTTGCGCGCGGCATACCCTGCGCCGATTTGGGTGGCGATGGAGTACCGCTATATGCCGCCAGTCGCGCATTTGATCGCGCAGGCCGAGGTGGCGACAGGCGGCATTAAAATGCTGACCATCCGCGAGCACCGCTTTCCATTCTTGGAAAAGGTCGGCGATTGGAACCGCTTTAACCGCAACTCGGGCGGCACTCTGGTCGAAAAATGCTGCCATTTCTTTGATTTGATGCGGTTGGTTGCGGGCTGTAATCCCGTGCGGGTTATGGCATCCGGCGGGCAAACCGTGAACCATCTGGATGAGGTGTACGGCGGCGAGACATCAGACATCTGGGACAATGCCTATGTGATCGTTGATTTCGAAAACGGCATGCGGGCGATGTTAGAGCTGTGTATGTTCGCCGAAGGGTCACGCTATCAGGAAGAGATTTCGGCAGTGGGGCCAAAGGGTAAGATTGAATGCCAAGTGCCGGGGCCGGGCCGGTTTTGGCCTGCGCATTTGGGCGCGGCACCTGTGCCGCAGGTCACCGTCAGCCCGCGTGATCCGGCTGGCCCGATTGTGCTGGATGTGCCTGTGGACCCATCGCTGCTGGCGGCAGGCGACCATAACGGATCGACCTTCTATCAGCACCGCGGCTTTGCGGATGTAGTGGCCAATGGCACGCAGCCTGACGTAGGGCTGGACGATGGTTGGTGGGCTGTGGTCATGGGCATGGCGGCGCAAATTTCAGCGACCGAGGGCCGTGTGATCGGCGCAGACGAATTGCGCAGTATGGCGCCAAAGGCCTGATCTTGGCCCCTGGGCTGTGCGGCCCTAGGTGAAAGCCTTGGGCCTGTCACTCTACCGCTGGCGAAAACTCGCCAGCGGTTTGGCAAGATTTCCCCAGTGATTTTGGAAATGTTAGCGCAAAAGGTTTGGTTTTTGCGCCGTTTGCCGCCAAACTGGCAGCGGGCGTAGATGGCTTCGCCCAAAAAACAAGGAGGGCGGAGGACTTTCTGTATGCGCTGTGCGCGCCAACAGGGGGTATGTTTGTATAAGCGCAGACAAGTTTTTAATAAAACTTTCGTGACAAGCCATAACAAATCCATATGACTATACAGCCTAACGGTCGAAAACGGCCGATGTTATCTAGGGAGAGAGACATGAAATTCACCAATCTAGCCATGACTGCCGCCGCTTTGGCGCTGACAACAACCGCAGCTTTTGCCAGCGCAGGCTGTGACGAAGGCGAAGTCGTCATCAAATTTGCGCATGTGACCAACGGCGACAAGCACCCAAAAGGCATTGCTGCGCAGTTGTTTGCTGACCGCGTGAACGCCGAGATGGACGGTAAAGCCTGCGTTGAGGTTTTCCCGAACTCGACCCTTTATGATGACGACCAAGTGCTTGAGGCGATGCTGCAAGGCGACGTGCAGCTTGCCGCGCCTTCGCTGTCGAAATTCGAAGCCTTTACCAAGGTTTTCCAGATTTTCGATCTGCCCTTCATGTTTAAAAACATCGAAGCTGTAGACGAGTTCCAAAACTCGGACACCGGCCAAGCGATGAAAGATTCGATGGTGCGCCGTGGCTTGCAGGGTTTGCAGTTCTGGCACAACGGCATGAAGCAGTTTTCGGCCAACAAGCCGTTGCTTATGCCGGAAGATGCAACGGGTTTGAAATTCCGCGTGCAGCCGTCTGACGTGATCGTGGCGCAGATGGAAGCATTGGGCGCAAGTCCTCAGCCGATGGCGTTTTCGGAAGTGTATGGCGCGTTGCAGACCAAGGTTGTGGACGGTCAGGAAAACACATGGTCAAACATTTATGGCCAGAAATTCTATGAAGTGCAGGACGGCACCACAGAAACCAACCATGGCTTGCTGGACTATATGGTCGTAGCATCCGTTGATTGGCTGGACAGCCTTGACCCAGCCGTGCGCGACCAGATGACCACGATCTTGAAAGAGGTCACCGAAGAGCGCAACGCAGCCGTGAACGAAGTTGATCTTGCTGCGCGCAAGTCGATCGTGGACGCAGGCGGTGTTATCCGTGAACTGACACCAGAGCAAAACCAAGCTTGGCTTGAAGCGATGAAGCCGGTTTGGGCCAAGTTTGCCGAAGGCGTTGGCCAAGAGAACATCGACGCTGCTCAGGCGATCAACGCAAAGCACTAAACGCAGACATGGCGGCGCGTGGGGATCTGCGCGCCGCACCACACTTCCTTGGGAGGGGATGCGATGAGCGGGAAATACGCGCCGCGAACGGCTTTAGGCCGGGCTGTCAATACATTGGAAGAAACTGCGATTGCCCTGATTTTGGGTGTGATGACGCTGCTAACCTTTGCGAATGTGGTTTTGCGTTATGGGTTCAACAGCTCTATCTTTTGGGGATTCGAATTTACGCTATCGCTGTTTGCGTGGCTGGTGCTGTTCGGCATGTCTTATGCGGTCAAGGTGACGGCGCATTTGGGTGTCGATGCGGTGATCACGATGTTTCCCAGTAAGACGCGGCGCATTCTGGCTATCATTGCGGCGGCGCTGTGCATTCTATACGCAGCTTTGCTGTTGAAAGGCGCTTGGGATTATTGGGCGCCCTTTGGCGGGTTTCAACAAACGGGCGGGCGCTGGTTTCCTGAAGGGTTTATAAAAACGCGCGACCAAGGCTGGTATGAGACGGAAACGATCCCCATGCCCGATTGGCTGCGGTTTATTGAAGGCACGTTCAACGCGGGCGAGCATTATGGCAAGCTGCCGCGGTTTATTCCCTATTTCATGCTGCCCTTTGGCAGTGCTTTGCTGCTGTTCCGGTTTGTCCAAGCGGGTTGGGGTATCCTAAAGGGCGACCGTGAAGGCTTGATCGTAAGCCACGAGGCGGAAGATGCCATCGAAGACGTCCGCCACATGAATTACGAGGAATAAGCCATGGAAGTCGTACTTTTATTCGTGATGGTCATTGGCTTTATGCTGATTGGCGTGCCGATTGCGGTGTCTCTCGGCCTGAGCTCGATTTTGTTTTTGCTTATGTTTTCAGACGCTTCACTGGCGTCGATTGCGCAGACTTTGTATCAGGCGATGGAAGGGCACGCGACGTTGTTGGCCATTCCGTTCTTCATTCTGGCCTCGTCGTTTATGTCGACGGGTGGCGTGGCGCAGCGGATCATCCGCTTTGCGATTGCCTGCGTCGGGCATTTGCCGGGCGGCTTGGCGATTGCGGGCGTGTTGGCCTGTATGTTGTTTGCCGCACTGTCGGGGTCTTCGCCTGCAACAGTTGTGGCGATTGGGTCGATCGTGATCGCAGCGATGCGGCAGGTTGGCTATTCCAAGGATTTCGCGGCCGGTGTGATCTGTAACGCCGGCACCTTGGGGATTTTGATCCCGCCGTCGATTGTGATGGTGGTCTACGCCTCTGCGACCGATGTTTCCGTGGGCCGGATGTTTTTGGCAGGTGTTATTCCAGGGTTGCTGGCCGGCTTTATGCTGATGGCGACGATTTTGGGCATCGCGATTGTGAAAAAGCTGCCCAAAGGCGAGTGGAATGGCTGGGGTGAGGTGTGGGAGAGTTTCCGCGATGCCTTCTGGGGCTTGATGCTGATCGCTATTATTATGGTCGGCCTGTATGGCATTCCGGGCATTACGAGCGGCATTTTCACGCCAACCGAGGCGGCGGCGGTTGCAGCAATCTATGCGTTCTTTGTGGCGAATTTTATCTATCGCGACATGGGGCCGTTGCAGAATGATAAGGGCAATGTCGCCCTGTGGCGCAAACCGCAGGCGATTTTAACCAGCTTTTTCCACCGTGACACGCGTGACACATTGTTCGAGGCCGCGAAGCTGACCGTGACCTTGATGTTTATCATCGCCAACGCGCTGATCCTGAAGCATGTTTTGACGGATGAGCAGATTCCGCAAAAGATTACCGAGGCCATGCTTGGCGCGGGTCTGGGGATGATTACCTTCCTGATCATTGTTAACGTGATCTTGCTGATTGGCGGCCAGTTTATGGAGCCTTCGGGGCTGATTTTGATCGTGGCACCATTGGTGTTTCCGATCGCGATTGAGCTGGGGGTCGATCCGATCCATCTGGGCATCATCATGGTGGTGAACATGGAGATCGGGATGATTACGCCACCGGTGGGGTTGAACCTGTTTGTGACCTCGGGCGTGGCGGGAATGCCAATTATGCGGGTGGTAAAGGCCTCGCTGCCGTTCTTGGCGGTGCTGTTCGTGTTCTTGATTATGATCACCTATATCCCGATCCTGTCGACATGGTTGCCGACGTCGATCATGGGGCCGGAAACGGTTATCAAATGACCAAGCGGGGGCGCTCGCGCCCCCCTTCGCCTTACGGCGAATTCCCCCCTGAGGATATTTGGGCCGAACAGAAAGCGCTGTCTTGACGGGTGGGCCTTAGCGGTAAGTACGGTCGCTAAGCGGAGTTTGACTGAGGGTGGTCGTGAGGTTTTGCAACAGGCCAGCTTCGGCGCTGTTTTTGGTGCGTTTTGGGTTGGTGATTAAGTAAATATCGACCGCAGGCAGGTTGGAGTAGGGCGGCAGTTGCCACAGCAGGCCATTGGCGACATCGCGCTGTGCGACATGCACCGGCAAGGCACCGATGCCGATGTTTGAGATAATCATCCGCCGCACCTCGGGGAGGGAAGAGGAGACACCTTTTAGCCCCGGCTTCATACCCGCCTGTTGGCGCAGACCTGCGACGCCGAACAGTGGGCCGTTCATCTCATCCGTTTGAAAAGAAACTGCATTTTCGCCTTTTAGTTCGGCCATGCGGATATCATCGCGGCCAAAAAGCCGGTGTTTGGGCCCGCAATAAAAGCCAAAATATTCCCGATAGAGGATTTGGGTTTCCAGCCGCAAAGGGGGTTCTTGCAGCAGGCATATGCCCAGCGTGGCGCGGTTTTGTTGCACATGTGCGACCACCTCGGCGCTGTCTATGGTTGAAATAGAATAGGTGACCTGCGGGTGGGCGGCGTTGAACTGTTCCAGCACGGCGTCAAAATGCTTGGAGACCACATGGCTGGCAACTGCGATGCTGATATGGCCGGTGACTTGGTCGTCCATCCCGCTCATCAGATTGGGCAGTTGCGAGATGGTGCCAAAGACCGTGCAAGCCTCGGCATAGAGCACCTGCCCCAAGGGGGTGACGCTAAAATGGTTGGGCGAGCGGTTCACCAGTTTGCGGCCAAAGCTATCTTCGAGGCGTTTTAGCGCCGCCGAGATAGTCGGTTGTTTCAAGCCGAGGAAGTTGGCGGCGGGGGTGATGCCGCCTTCATCGACCACAACCATAAAGGTGCGCAGCAGGTTCCAATCGAGTTGCCAAGGCAGGCGTTGTTCGTATTTTTTGAGCATAGATCAAATCTATCTAAAGCATTTTCATTATCTATTTGCCCTATGATGCCCAGCAATGCAACCTTGTGCTACAGATCGCCTCTGGGCGCGCAAGCCGCGCAGTGGCCAAAAAATAAGCCATATAACCGGGAGAAAATTGAACATGGGTAAAATTGGAAACATTCTGCGTCGTAGCGTTTTGGCGGGTGGCGTTGTTGCTATGGGGATGGCGCTTGCGCCTGCGGCCTTTGCCGATGAGCTGGCCGCGATCAAAGAGCGTGGCGTTTTGAAAATTGCGATGAGTGGGCAGTATCCGCCGTTTAACTTTGTGAATGAGAAAAACGAAGTTGTCGGGTTTGACCCAGCGATTGGTACCGAGATTGCCAAGCGGATGGGCCTGAAGACCGAGATTATCACCACCGCTTGGGATGGGATTATCGGCGGGCTATTGGCCAATAAATATGATGCGGTTGTGGGGTCGATGTCGATCACTGAAGAGCGCGACAAGGTGATTGATTTTGTCGGGCCGTATTACACCACCAAGCGCGCGATTTTCACCAAGGCGGGCTCGGCTATTACCAGCGTAGAGCAGCTGAAGGACGTGAAGGTTGGCGTGACCTTGGGCGAGACGCATGAGCAATGGGCGCGTGACCAAGGCTATGACATCAACACTTATAAGGGCCTGCCCGAATTGCTGTTGGAGCTGACCAATGGCCGTGTCGATGCAATCGTAAACGATTCGATTCCTGTGATGCTGGCGATGAAAGCTGGGCAATACGACCTTGCGGTGATCGAAGATCCTTCGGCCGTGCCGATCGGTGCGGGGATTGCCATTCGTGAGGGTAACCCAGACCTGGCGGCGGCGATGAAGGCCGCGCTGGACAGCATGATGGAAGACGGCACCTATCTGGCGATTGCCAATGAATGGGTTGGCGGCGACATTCGCTAACTGTGAAATCTGGCCTGTCGGGTGTTCCGGCGGGCCATTTTTGCTTTGGGGGCAGCGCGTGACGACAACATATGGACATTTGACGTGGGAAAACGTGCGCGATGCCGATAAGGATCGCGTGGTTATTCTGAACGTTTCCGCGACCGAAGATCACGGGCCGCATATGCCGCTCGATACCGATACGGTTTTGGGCATGGCGGTGGCCGAAGGGGTGGCCGCTGCTGCACCGGATGAGGTGTTTGTGATGCCTGCCGTGCCTTATGGATTCAATGAGCATCATAAGGATTTTCCGGGGGTGATATGGATTCAGCCCGAAACCTTGATCGCCTTTGTGTGTGATATCTGTAAGTCATTGGCGCACCATGGATTTAGGCGGATTTTGCTGCTGAACAGCCATGGGTCTAACCATCCGGTCTTGGATTTGGCGGCGCGTAAAACTGTTATTGAGACAGGGATTATCTGTGTTTCGGCAAGCTATTGGAACCTGATGTCGGCGCGAATCAATGAAATTCGTGCCTCGGACATGGGAGGAATCGCCCATGCGGGCGAGTTTGAGGCAGCGATGTACATGCACCTGCACCCTGAACGGGTGGATTTGTCACGCGCTACCGCGCAAATTGTGCATGACCCGAACAGCAAGTTTTTCAACCTTGATCTGGCGGGCAAAGGCGGGGGCGCGATGTTGATGCGTTGGTGGTCGGCGGCGTCACCCGATGGCACGATGGGCGACCCGACTGTCGCCACGGCGGAAAACGGCAAGCGGTTTTTGGCTGCGGCGATTGAAGAAACCACCGCCTTAGTGCGTGAGATCCGGGCCTTGCCGATCTTGCCGCGCGTTGATCATCATTAGGGGGCGGTATGGATTTTGAACTTATCCTGCGGGTCTATCCGTTTTTCCTTGAGGCGGCGTGGGTTACGATTGAGCTGTCGATTCTGACAACCATTCTGGGCCTGACCTGCGGTGCGCTGGGGGCAGCGGCGCGGATGTCGCGCAGCATGGTTTTGCGGGCGATTGGTGCGACCTATGTCAGCATATTTCGCGGTACCCCTGCGCTTATCCAACTGTTTATATTGTACTTTGGTGGGCCGCAGATCGGCATTCAGCTGGATGCGTTTGAGGCGGGCGTGATCGGGCTTGGCGTAAACATCGGCGCCTATATGGCCGAAACCATGCGTGGGGCGATCCAGTCCGTTGATAAAGGCCAGACCGAGGCTGCGCGCACGCTGGGGATGAGCCGTTGGGAAACCATGCGCAAGGTAGTGCTGCCACAGGCGATGCGGATGATGATCCGGCCTTTGGGCGTGAACATCAACGCGTTGATCAAAGGCACGGCGCTGGTCGCGGCGATCTCGGTGATTGAGCTGACCTATACGGCGCAGCGTTATATCGGCAGCACCTATAAGCCGTTTGAGATGTTTTTGCTATCTGGTGCGCTGTACATGGTCATTATTTATGTGGTCGGCCAAGGGGTTGCCTGGCTGGACCGCAGGGCGCGGATCACATGAGGGGGCATGGCTATGGGGCTTGATTTTAGCGTGGTGCCTAGTTATTTTGGCGTGCTTTTACAGGGCATGGGGTGGACGGTAGCCATCACCATCGGCGCAGGGCTGCTCTCGTTTTTCGGCGGGATCGTGTTTGCCGTGGCGGCGCTTTACGCGCCATGGGTCATCCGCCTGCCGATGCGCAGCTTTGCCTTTTTGTTCATGGGCACGCCGCTGCTGCTGCAACTGTTTCTTATCTATTTCGGGCTTATTCAGGTGGGGATTGACCTGCCTGCCTTTGTGGCTGGTGTGATCGGGTTGGGCCTGCATTTTGCGGTTTATAATTCGGAACTGATACAGGCGTCGATTTTGGCGGTCGATAAAGGCCAATATGAAGGCGCGCGCACGCTGGGCCTGTCGCGCGGGCAAACTGTTCGGCGGATCATCATTCCGCAAGCGGTGCGGGCGGTTATTCCACCGATGGGCAACAATATGATTGCCCTGCTGAAAGACAGCGCCTTGGTCTCGGTGATCGGCGTGATGGAACTGACGCTGGCTGCGCAGCAGGCGATTTCGCGCACCTACCGGCCGTTCGAGTTCTACCTTGCCGCCGCCTTTTGCTATTACATCATTAACCTCGCGCTAGAAGCGGGCCTGCGCCGGCTGGAACGCCGCATTGCCGCGTCGCGTTGAAAGGGATTGCCATGACCACATCGGCCTTTGTCGAAATCAAGAATGCCGCCAAGAGTTTTGGCAAGTTACAGGTGCTGCGTGACATCAACTTGACGGTCGATCGCGGGCAGATCGTGGCCATCATCGGGCCGTCGGGTTCGGGCAAATCCACGCTGCTGCGCGCGATAAATGAGCTGGATCCGCTGACCTCGGGTGAGGTGTGGTTGGAAGGGGTGCAGATTAACCGCAAGCTGCCGCACCGCCAGTACGAGGCGCATGTGAATCAAGTGCGTCAAGATATTGGTATGGTATTTCAACACTTTAATCTGTTTCCGCATTTAACCGTGCGCGGCAACATCACGCTCGCGCCGCGTATGCTGAAGGGGCTGAGTGAGGCGGATGCGAACAAGCTGGCCGAGGAACAACTGACCAAAGTGGGGCTGCTGGAAAAGATCGATGAATACCCGTCGCGCCTGTCGGGCGGGCAAAAACAACGGGTCGCGATTGCGCGCGCCCTGGCGATGAAGCCCAAGGTGATGCTGTTTGATGAGGCGACCAGCGCCTTGGACCCAGAGCTGGTTGAGGAGGTTAACATGGTGATGAAGCAGCTGGCCGAAGAGCACATGACCATGATTATCGTCACGCATGAGATGGATTTCGCGGCCTCGGTCTGTGACCGCGTTTTGTTTATGGATCAAGGGGTTGTGGTTGAAGAAGGCCCGCCCTCGGTGATCTTTCAAAACCCCAAGGAAGAGCGCACCCGCAATTTCCTGCGCAAACATCTTGCACGGAACGGGGGCTAATATGTCGAACCTATTCTACCAAACCAAATCCCCGCGCCCGGTGCTGGACCGCGCCGAGGGCATCTATATGTGGGACGTAAACGGCAAGCGCTATATTGACGGATCATCCGGCGCGATGGTGTCGAACCTTGGCCATTCCGACCCTGCGGTTCTGGATGCGATGCGGGCGCAGATGGACAAATCTACTTTTGGCTACCGGCTGCATTTCCAGACCGAGAGTTCCGAAGAACTGGCGCGGATGACGGCGGATCTGGCTCCCGAAGGCCTGAACAAAGTGTTCTTTGTTTCAGGCGGGTCCGAGGCGGTGGAAAGCACGCTGAAACTGGCGCGGCAATATGTGATTGCCCAAGGCGAGCCCCAGCGGTTTAAGGTGATCTCACGCTATCCCAGTTATCACGGTTGTACGCTGGGGGCCTTGGCGATTACCGGCTATGCGCCGATGTCCGCCCCCTTTGATCCGATGATGCAGCGCATGCCGAAAATTTCGGCACCTAGGGCCTATCTGGATGGGCTGGATGCGGATGATCCGGCAACGGGGCTGCACTATGCCAACATGTTGGAAACGGCGATTTTGCAAGAAGGGCCAGAGACGGTTTTGGCCTTTATTGTCGAACCCATCGGTGGGGCATCAACGGGCGCTTTGGTGCCACCTGCAGGCTATATGCAGCGTATTCGTGAGATTTGTACCCAATATGGTGTGTTGCTGATCCATGATGAGGTGATGACAGGTGGCGGCCGCACTGGGCAGTTTTTCGGGGCGGAACACTGGGGCACGACGCCGGACTTGATCGCTTTGTCCAAGGGGTTCGGCGCGGGCTATGCGCCGCTTGGTGCGATGATCGCGCGGGATGATATCGTCGAGGCGGTGATGGCTGGTGG
This sequence comes from Pseudorhodobacter sp. W20_MBD10_FR17, assembly GCF_052119765.1. NCBI lineage: Bacteria > Pseudomonadati > Pseudomonadota > Alphaproteobacteria > Rhodobacterales > Paracoccaceae > Pseudorhodobacter > Pseudorhodobacter sp. W20_MBD10_FR17. The sequence continues at coordinate 31,174 of NZ_JBGQOQ010000004.1, forward strand.
CGGTTTCATCCACGGGTTTACCTATGCGGGTAACCCGCTGGCCTGTGCAGCGGGCGTGGCGGTGCTGACACAAATTGCCAAGCGCGATTTGGTAGGAAATGCGGAACGGATGGGCACGGCCCTGAAAACGCGGCTAGAGGGATTGATGCAACGCTATGCGCTTATCGGCGACGTGCGTGGCAAAGGGCTGATGACGGCGTTTGAACTGGTCGCCGATCGCGCTACGATGGCGCCGCTGGACCCTGCGTTACATGCCCATGCGCGGCTGGTTGATATTGCCTATGACAACGGGTTGATCATCTATTCCCGCCGCACGCGGGGCGGTACGTCGGGCGATCATTTCCTTGTCTGCCCGCCACTGATTACGACAGAGGCGCAGCTGGATGAGATCACGGATTTGCTGGATCGGTCGCTGGCGCAATATGTGGCGGAATTGCCCGCTGGTGTGGCCTGAATGTCGAAAATCATTATCACTTGTGCGATCACGGGGTCTATTCATACACCGTCTATGTCGCCGTATTTGCCAATAACGGCGGATCAAATCACTGAAAACGCTGTAGATGCAGCCGAGGCAGGCGCGGCGATCTTGCACCTGCATGCGCGTGATCCGGTGGATGGCAGACCTTCGGCTGCGCCTGAACATTTTATGGCATTTTTGCCACGTATTAAACAAGCCTCGGGTGCTGTGCTGAACATCTCAACCGGTGGGAGCGCGACGATGACGCTGGACCAACGACTGGCCGCGCCGAAATTGGCCGCGCCAGAGATGTGCTCGCTGAACATGGGCACGATGAATTTCGCGCTGTACCCAGCAGCCGCGCGGATTACCGATTGGAAATTTGACTGGGAAAAGCCGTTTTTAGAAGGCTCGGACGATCTGGTATTCAAAAACACCCCGCGCGATATGGCGCATGTTTTGGACCAGATGGGCACGCAACGCGGCGCGAAGTTTGAGTTTGAATGCTATGATATCAGCCATCTGTATATGCTGCGGCATTTCAAAGATCGCGGGTTGGTGCAGGGGCCGCTGTTCATTCAGTTCGTGTTTGGCGTACTCGGCGGCATGGGGCCGGACCCGGAAAACCTGACGCATATGAAGCTGATTGCCGACCGACTATTCGGCGACGACTACATGTTTTCCGTGCTCGCAGCCGGGCGGCATCAGATGCCGCTGGTCACCATGTCGGCGATTCTGGGCGGGCATGTGCGCGTCGGGCTGGAGGATAGCTTGATGATCTCACGCGGGGTTTTGGCGCGGTCAAACGCCGAGCAAGTTCTGAAAATACGCGGGATTGTTGAGGCCTTGGGCCGCACGGTGGCCACGCCCGCCGAGGCGCGCGCGATGTTGCAGCTCAAGGGCGCAGATCGGACGGCGATGTGACCGATATTGCGATTGCACAAGTGACCTGTGACGATGTGGATCTGCTGCATCAGGCGTTGACGCAGTTGTCGCGGGATTTGGGCGATACGCATATGGCCAGCGTTTCTGCGTTGGAGGCGGCGGGTTTTGGGGCCTCGCCTGCGTGGCGGGCGCTGTTGGCGCGGCGTGGCGATGTGCCGGTTGGGGCGCTTCTGGCGTCACCTTTGTTTTCCACCACGCGGGGCGGGTTGGGGTTGTTTGTGTCGGACCTTTGGGTTGATGCGGGGATGCGCGGGCAGGGGCTGGGGCAGCAGTTATTGGGGTATGCCTTGCGCGAATGGGCCCCCGTTTTTGTAAAGCTTTCGGTGTACGAGACCAACTTGGACGGCCATGTGTTTTATACGCGCACAGGGTTTACAGCCCAAGACGATACCAACATGATTTTGCACGGGGCGGCGCTGGAGCGCCTGAAAGGACAGCCATGAAAGCGATATTTGACGACCGGCAATGGAAACACACGCCGCAGCATTTCATGGCCAATGGCGCGATTTTGCCCAACCCCGAACAGGCCGAGCGGATTGATATTTTGCTGGCTGGCGCAGGTGCAGCGGGCTGCGAAGTGGAAGCGCCTGTGGATGCGGGGCTGGGGCCGATTGCGGCGATACACTCGGCCGAATACCTGACATTTTTGCAGAATATTTATGCGCGTTGGCGGCGGATCGAGGGCGCGGGTGAAGAGGTTATTCCCAACATTCACCCCGCAAATCGCGGCGACAGCTATCCGAAGTCGGCCATAGGCCAAGCGGGGTATCATCAGGCCGATACAGCGTGCCCCATTGCCTCGGGAACATGGGAAGCGGCGTATTGGTCGGCGCAATCCGCTGTGACGGGGGCTGACGTTTTGCTTGGGGGCGAGCGGGCGGCCTATGCCCTATCGCGTCCGCCGGGGCATCATGCGTTTGGCGATTTGGCGGGGGGGTTTTGCTTTCTGAACAACTCGGCCATCGCGGCTGAACGTTTTTTGGCCAAGGGCTTACGGCCTGTGATTTTGGATGTTGATGTGCATCATGGTAATGGCACGCAGGGCATATTCTATGGCCGCCGCGATGTTTTGACGGTGTCTATCCACGCCGACCCTGCACGGTTCTACCCGTTCTTTTGGGGCCATGCGCATGAACGCGGGGAAGGGGCAGGCTTGGGCTATAACCTGAACCTGCCTTTGCCGCGCGGCACGGATGATGCGGGGTTTTTGGCAACTTTAGATGTGGCCTTGCAGCAAATCCGCAGCTTTGGCGCGGATGTTGTCGTCGTGGCCTTGGGGCTGGATGCATATGAGGGCGACCCGTTCAAGGGCCTCGCGGTGACAACCCCCGGCTTTGCGCGGATAGGGGCAGCGATTGCGGGGCTGGGGTTGCCCACGCTGTTTGTGCAAGAAGGTGGCTATATTTGTGACGCATTGGGCGACAATCTGACCAGCGTTTTGGGCGGGTTTGAAGAGGCCTAGTGTGGCGGCTTGCCAATCCTGTCGGACAAGGGGTTGGCCGTTAGCCCGTGCAGCAAGATTGATAGGCCAATGGTCAGCGATACTGTGGCAAGAAACGCCTCTTCCTTGGGGAAATCGAACTGGTCGATCATCAGCAGCGTGAACAAGATTGACGCGATACCGCGCGGCCCGAACCAGCCGAGAAACAGCTTTTCGCGCAAGAGCAGACCTGTGCCGACAAGCGACAGAAAAATCGGCAGCATCCGCACGAGAGTTAGAAACAGCAATGATAGCAGCACCGTGCCGGGGGTCGCATAGGCCAAGCCCAAAGGCAGCAAGAACGCGCCAAACATGATAAAGGCGGCCATGGTCAGTAATTGGCCTTCGCCATCCATAAAGGTGCCAATCGTGTGGCTGTTGTGGCGATAGGTATTGCCAAAAACCATACCCGCAACAAACGCTGCAATAAAGCCGTTGCCACCCACCAACCCTGCAAGAAAAAAGGCTGTAAAGGCAGTGCAGAGAAAGACAACAGCGCCTGCGGCTTGGTCCATCGTGTCGCAGGATTTTGCCCAATCCATCGCACGCGCGGCAAGCCAGCCCACGGCGATGCCCGTCAAAGGCCCAAGGATTACCTGTTGCAGCGCCTCTAGCGCCAGACCTTGGGTTTGGGCCGCGCCCGTTGTCGACGCCAAGATCGCGCCGAGCAGCACGAATGGCAAGGCCAGCCCGTCGTTCAGCCCGCTTTCAATATTGATGGTTTGGCTTAGATGGGCGGGCACCTTGGCGCTGGTCACCACGGTTTGGCCCAAGGCGGCATCGGTGGGCGTTAGCACTGCGGCAGTGAACAGCGCCATCGCCCAGCCCGACGCGGGGTGCAGCCAATAGGCAACAACGGTGCCCAAGGCGATGGTCAGCGGCAAACCAATCACCAGCATACGCGCGGGCAGTGTCCATTCGGTGGCCAGTTTGCCAAAACGCACATGGCTGGCATCGGAAAACAACACCAAAACAAGTGTGACCTCGGCCAGAATCTTTTTACCCTCATAGATAACGCCAGCGGGCAGGGACGCCTGCAGCGTTTGTGACAGGGCAAGGCCCAAAGCCGTGAAAAGGATGGGAAGCGTGATGACCGAGCGCGAAATAGATTTGCTGAACAAGGAGTAGACGGCAAAGGCCAGCAGGATAATCAACGCAGCAAGGGTCATAGGGCCGGTCCGTTGTAAATGGCTTGCCCCGCGTTTGGGGGCAAGCCAGAGGATAAGATTATTCGGCAGCCTGTTCGGGCGTGCGTTTCGGCAAAACCCAATCGGCGCGTGGAAAATGGCATGTATATCCGTTGGGAAGGCGCTCAAGATAGTCTTGATGTTCAGGCTCGGCCCGCCAAAAATCGCCTGCCGCCTCAACCTGCGTGACAACCTTGCCCGGCCAAAGACCGCTGGCGTTGACGTCGGCGATGGTATCAACCGCTAACTGTTTTTGGTCGTCCGTTGTGTAATAGATCGCCGAACGATAACTGGCACCGCGATCATTGCCTTGGCGGTCAATCGTGGTCGGGTCGTGGATTTTGAAAAAGAATTCCAACACCGCGCGATAGCTGGTTTTCGCCGGATCGAACTTAATCTCAATCGCCTCGGCATGGGTGCCATGGTCGCGGTAGGTAGCGTTTTGCACATCGCCGCCGGTATAGCCGACGCGAGTTGCCGTAACGCCGGGCAGCTTGCGGATCAGGTCTTGCATGCCCCAAAAGCAGCCGCCAGCGAGAATTGCGGTTTCCATTAGTTTTCCTCTACTTGGCTTAGGTAGGCGCCGTAACCTTCGGCCTCCATCTGGTCGCGTGGCACAAAGCGCAGGCTGGCCGAATTGATGCAATAGCGCAAGCCGCCCATCTCGCGCGGGCCATCATTGAAGACATGGCCTAAATGGCTATCAGCGTGTTTTGAACGCACCTCGACGCGGCGCATCCCGTGGCTGCTATCGCTGATTTCTGTGACCATATCGTGATCAACCGCCTTGGAAAACGCAGGCCAGCCGCAGCCGGAATTGAACTTGGACGAGGATGCAAACAGCGGCTCGCCCGAGACAATGTCGACGTAGAGACCCGCCTCGAAATGCTTGTCATATTCGCCGGTAAAGGCGCGTTCTGTGCCGCTGTTTTGCGTTACCTCAAATTGTTGAGGCGTCAGCTGGGCAAGGGCTTCTTTGGTTTTTTGATAGGTCATCTTCACCTCTTGTTCATGGCGTGGTTATGTACACGCCGTTTCAGGCATATTCCCTATTTGGGGCGTCACACCCCAAAAATCAAATAACCTGTGTTTGTGCTTTGGAAACAAAGAACAAAACATAGTCACATTGCCCTGAACCCAACGGTAACTCTGAAAATTGTACAGGTTAAGAAAGCGTTCATCCCTTTGCAGTAAACCTGATGTTGGGTGAATAAAAGGGTGGTGTGATGGACGGGCAATCAAATGCCAGACCAGTCATCATTAAGCGAAAGAAAATCATACAAGGCGGCGGGCACCACGGTGGGGCGTGGAAAGTTGCCTATGCTGACTTTGTGACGGCCATGATGGCCTTCTTTATGCTTATGTGGCTGCTGAATGCGACAACTGAAAAACAACGTAAAGGTTTGGCTGATTATTTCAGCCCGACGATTCCGATTAACCGCATTTCTGGAGGCGGGGATGGGGCCTTTGGCGGTGATAACATAGCCTCGGAAGGGCAAGATATGGAAGGTGGGAGGGGCGAATTGTCGTCTTTTTCTACCGAGGATGCCTCGGTTGGTAGCGAAGGCGTTGTGGATTCTGCGCTTGCCAAAACAGAAATGGAGGCTCAGGCGGCCGAGGTTGAAAAGGCGCTGGCTGCGCGCGGCGGCGAGAGCATGACGATGGAACGCGCGCTGCGTCATGTCACGACAAGGGTCACGGATGAAGGGCTGATTATTGAGATCTTTGATCTGGATGATGCGCCGCTTTTCGAAGGCATAACTGCGGCACCCACGCCGATGCTTAAGCAGATTGCGGTGGTTGTTTCCGAGGTTTTGGCCATTACAACCAATAAATTGGCGATAAACGGCTATGTGCGCGCTTTTCCCATTATGCTGATTGAGAATCCGGCATGGGCCTTAACGGCGGCGCGTGCGCAAGCCATGCGTGACCTTCTTCAAGAGGAGGGGAGCGATTCGGGGCGTGTTCAACGTGTTAGCGGTTTTGCCGATAGAAAACCGATAACCGCAGACCCGATGGCCATTCGCAACAACCGATTAGAGGTCGTTTTGTTGCGGCGAAACCGTTGAGAAAGGCGTTTTTGCAGGGAAGTCAGATCAAGTTTTAGCTATTAGGGTGATCTTAAGGCGCAGCATGCAGTTTGGGCTAAGACCAGAGGTCCTAGCAGCAGAAAGGCGCTAACTTATGACGATTTCCTCTTCGCTCAATGCCGGGGTGGCAGGGCTAAATGCCAACGCCACCCGTCTTGCGACAATTTCCGATAACATCGCAAATTCTGGCACGTATGGCTATAAACGGGCCGATGCCGATTTTCAAAGTATGGTTGTGACCAATGCTGCAGGGGCGGGCATATATTCTGCTGGCGGTGTTCGGGCTACAAGCAATCGGATGATCGACCAACGTGGTGCTTTGGTGGGCACGTCAAACGCGCTTGATATTGCCATTTCGGGGCGTGGCATGCTGCCCGTTGCCTCGGCCGTCAGTGTTACGGCTGAAGGGGTTGGCGACGGCAGGATGTTGATGACGACGACTGGGTCCTTCCGTTCGGATTCGGATGGCGTTCTGCGCACCGACTCTGGTTTGGTGCTTTTGGGGTGGCCCGCAAATTCAGATGGAACAATCCCCGTGTTGCCGCGCGACACTGTTACTGGGCTAAAGCCTGTTACGATTAACGCGAACCAACAAGCGGGTGATCCGACCACAACGATGAAGCTGGGCGTTAACCTTCCTGCAACCAGTACAATGACAGGTGCGTCAGGGGACCCACTTCCGCTTTCTATCGAATATTTTGGCAACTTGGGTACGTCAGAGACGTTGGATGTTAGCTTTACTCCAACGGTTCCTGCGACCGGTTCTTCGAATGAATGGACCATGGTTATCACCGACACCGCGCAGGGCGGGGCGACAATTGGTTCTTATACCCTAACGTTTGACGATTCACGCGGATCTGGCGGCACGTTAAGCTCTGTGGTCGCGCTGTCTGGCGGTGCCTACAATGCTGCTGATGGCACGTTGGATCTGACTGTGGCTGGGGGCCCCATGTCGATGAAGATCGGGAGCCTGGGCGATCCAAACGGTTTAACGCAGCTTTCTGACAGTTTCGCGCCGACTTCGGTCACCAAAAACGGGTCTCCGGTTGGGAATTTGACAGCGGTAGAGATTGATGAAAACGGCTATATCAATGCCACATATGATACAGGTTTTACGCGGCGCTTGTATCAAATTCCGATGGTTGATGTTCCAAACCTGAATGGCCTTGTTGCGTTGAACAATCAAACCTACCAAATCTCACCAGATTCGGGTTCGTTCTTTTTGTGGGACGCAGGCGATGGCCCTACGGGTGCCGTAGTTGGCTACGCGCGCGAAGGGTCCACTACCGATGTCGCTGCAGAGTTGACCGCACTCATTCAAACGCAGCGTGCATATTCATCCAACGCAAAAGTCATTCAGACTGTTGATGAGATGTTGCAAGAAACCACCAATATTAAGCGATAGGAGGCCTAAAGGATGAGTATTTCAGGATCCATGTCGAGTGCGCTTTCCGGGCTGACGGCTGCCGCGCGATCCGCAGAATTGATCTCGTCAAACATTGCGAACGCGTTGACCGATGGTTACGGTCGGCGCGAGTTGCAGGTAAGCGCGCAAAAGCTGGGAAGCACTGGCCAGGGCGTTCATATTGTCGGTGTTTCGCGTGACATAAATCAGGCTCTTGTGGCCGATCGGCGGATTGCCGATGCCAGCGCTTCAAATATGGGCCAGCGCTTGGAATTTTTGACACAGTTGAGCGTGGCACTTGGCAGCCCGGAAGAGGGCTCTTCGTTAAGCGGCAGGTTGGCGTCATTTGACAGCGCCCTGATCGCGGCCGCCGCCGAGCCTGAAAGCAGTGTAAGGCAAGGCAATGTCGTAGAAACGGCACGATCGGTTGCTTCAGGAATTCGCTCGGTCTCAACCCAAATTCAGTCAGCGCGCGCTGAAGCGGACGCTCAAATTGCGACCGAGGTCGGCACGATCAACAGTGCTTTGGTTTCGATTGCAAAGCTGAACACGAATATCGCCTCAACGAGTGGCGGTGGACAGGATATCTCTGCATTGCTGGATCAGCGTCAACAGTTGATTGATAAGATATCCGCATTTGTTCCGTTGCGCGAGATTCCGCGTGAAAACGGCAAAGTGGCTTTGTACACGACTGGCGGCGCGGCGTTACTCGATGGCTTGCCGGCGACGCTTGGGTTTTCCTCTGTGAACCTAATCACTCCTGATATGACTTTGGCATCGGGCGCCCTGTCAGGGTTAACAATTAATGGCCGTGCGATTGATACCGGAGATAAAGGGACAATCGCAGGGGGCTCTTTGGCCGCAAATTTTGCGATACGCGACGATTTGGCGCCAGCGGCGCAAGCCGAATTGGATGCGGTGGCGCGGGATTTAATCACACGTTTTCAGGATCCTGCGGTGGATACAACCTTGTTGGCGACGGATGCTGGCCTGTTCACTGATGGCGCTGCGGCCTTTTCGGCGTTGAACGAAGACGGGGTCGCCGCGCGGATCGGGCTAAATGCTGCGGTCGATCCGTCAAATGGCGGCGCCGTTTGGCGGGTTCGAGATGGTATCGGCGCAACATCGCCTGGCTTAGCTGGGGATTCGACGCTTTTCTCTGCGATGCAAACGGCTTTGAATGGCGCGCGAACAACTGCAACGGGGCAGTTCGCTGGCGGTCAAAGCGGTGCCGTGATGTTGACGGCAAAGCTTATGTCCTCGGTCGCGAGCGACAAGCTGACACTGGAAACGGAGACCGGTTTTGCCTCTGCAAGGGCTACAGCCTTGTACAGTTTAGAACTGGAAGGCGGCGTGGATACGGACAGCGAACTTCAAGATCTGCTTTTGGTTGAGCAAGCCTATGCGGCGAATGCGAAAGTCATCCAAACCGCAGACGATATGCTCCAAATTTTGTTGGGAATGTAAAATGGATATGAATGGCATCGGGGATATGGCGCAGACTGCGAGTATGCGTCGTTTTTCAACAGGGTTGAAACAATCGGCCAACACCGCAGCGCAAGAGTTAACCACAGGCTATACGGCTGATGTCGGGCGAAAGCTTGGTGGTGAGCTTTCGAATCTGACGGGGCTGGAAACCAGTCTCACCCGATTGAGTGGTTACAAGGTGGCCACCGATGCGGGGGCAAGACTAACCGGCGGCATACAAACGGTTCTGGAGCAGATGGATTGGCTGACCGATGGCATGGGGATTTCTTTGATGAATGCAGCGACGATTTCACAGCCGGGGTTTTTGGAAGGTATGGTTGCCGATGGGGCCAATAAATTTGAATCGCTTTTATCTTCACTGAATACCCGCGTTGGCGAAAGAACTTTATTCGCAGGCGTTGCCAGCGGTGGCCCGGCAGTTGCCAGCGCGGACGTTATTCTTTCGGCTATCGAGGCCGCAATTGTGGGGGCCGGCGCTGTATCTTCTGTTGATATAAAAGCGGCGGTCTCGGCCTGGTTTGACGACCCAAGTGGCTATCGGGTCGTTGGGTATCTGGGGGGCGAGGCAGCCGCAGCTCTCTCCGTCTCGGCAGAAGACAAGCTTGATATCGGCTTCACAGCGGCGGATCCGGCCATTCGAGATACGCTTAAATCCATGGCGATGGTTGCGCTGGTCGATCGGGGGACCGTTATTGCCGATTCAGAAACTGGCGCCGAGCTGATCTTTGTAGCCGGGAACCAGATGCTGCAAAATCAGGCTGATCGTGCTGTTCTTGCCGGTCGGGTAGGGCTGGCGCAGGCGCGGGTTGACCTCGCGCGGACACGGAATGAGGCTGAAGGGTCTGCCCTCCAATTGGCGCGTTCAGATCTTTTGGCGGTTGACCCTTATGAAGCAGCGACCCGCATGGAGGCGGCGCAGACACAGCTGGAAACACTGTATTCGGTGACCGTGCGACTGTCGCGCCTGAGCTTGGTGGATTTTCTATGATCCTTAGACTCCTCTTTATTTTGCTGTTCTTTCCGAGTTTGGCGTTTTCAGCCCCGATCCGGATCAAGGATCTTGTCGAGTTTGATGGGGTTCGTGGAAACGATTTGGTCGGTTACGGGCTTGTTGTTGGCTTGAACGGCACAGGGGATGGCATGCGCAACGCGCCATTCACAGAAGAGATCATGACCAATCTGCTGGAACGTTTGGGCGTAAATGTGAACGGCGAACAGTTTCGCCCTAAAAACGTTGCAGCGGTGTTCGTGACAGCGGCATTGCCCCCGTTTGCGCGTATGGGTGGCAGAATAGATGTGACCGTATCGGCAATTGGCGATGCAAAAAGCCTTTTGGGGGGGACATTGGTGATGACGCCATTGAATGGTGCCGATGGGCAAGTTTATGCGGTTGCGCAAGGGACGATTATTGCAGGCGGAGTCGCGGCTGAGGGGGCTGCGGCGAGGGTTGTCCAAGGTGTGCCCACTGCGGGTGTCATTCCTTCTGGTGCGCGCGTCGAACAGGAGGTGGATTTTGATTTTTCGGGCCTAAAGACAATTCGCCTCGCTTTGCGAACGCCTGATTTCACAACAGCGGGGCGAATTGAGGGGGCGATCAATACCAATTTTGGCCGTGGCGTGGCTGTGATGCTGGATGCTGGTACTGTCGCTTTTAATATGGGGGCATCGCGTATGCCCTCTCCTGCGCATGCCATCGGGCGGATTGAGAATATTTTAGTCGAGCCGGAAACGCGGGCGCGGGTTGTCGTTGATCAGCGTTCAGGCACAATTGTGATGGGGGCCGATGTAAGAATTAGCCGTGTTGCAGTTGCGCAGGGCAGCTTGACGCTGCGGGTAGAAGAGACGCCAATGGTTGTACAACCAAACCCCTTTACGGAAGGCGAGACAATCGTCGTTCCGAGGACAAAAGCAAGCATTACGCCAGCGCCGGGGACAGGAATGGCGGAGGTTGACGGATCAACGAACCTTTCCGAGGTTGTAGCTGGTCTAAATGCGCTGGGCGTTGCCCCGCATGACATGATCGACATCCTTAAAAGCATCAATGCCGCTGGCGCGCTTCATGCGGAGTTCCTCGTGCATTAGGGGGCAATGCTGGAGGCGCGCTATCTAGCACCTTTTTTGATGGCATGGAGGTGCCGCTTAGGTACTCTCGGCCCGCAGCATAGGAAGCTCTTCAGCCTAACGTGATATCCCTTGAAGGCGTAATGTCAAATTATTGGGCGTTTAACCATTTTGGCCACTTTCGCGTGGCACGGACAGCCAATTATGTGGTCGTTCACCATTCCCGTGGCTTGCATGAAGGCATAGACAATTGTGGGGCCGCAAAAGGTGAAGCCAGCCTTCTTCAAGTCCTTTGAAAGTTGGGTGGAGAGCGGTGTGAAGGCCGGCACATCGGCCATGGTTTGCATTTGGTTTTGCAATGGCGTCCCGCCGACATAGGTCCAAATCCAATTGGAAAACCCCGTATCCGCTTCAATTTTTAAATAGGCGCGGGCGGATTTAATCGTACCTTCGATTTTGCCACGATGCCGCACGATGCCGGGGTTCGCGAGCAAACGCTGTACATCGTCATCGCCCCATTCTGCAATAATTTCGGGGTGAAAGCCTTCAAACGCGAGGCAAAAGGCATCACGTTTTTTGAGAATCGTAATCCACGACAACCCAGCCTGAAAGCCATCGAGGATAAGCTTTTCCCAAAGCGCGCGACCATCCCATTCCGGCACGCCCCATTCGGTATCATGGTAGGCAAGATACATTGGATCGGTGCCGGGCCAAGTGCAAGTGGTCATCATGGTTCTTTCTATTGATGGACGAGAAGTACGTAAAATTGGAACAAGCAGTGAATTTTTACCAGTCCTTTACGTCGATCGTGGCAAGATAACGTAACGGTTCGGGGGATTCCCCATCAATTGCTGGGGGCAAGACATGGTATTTCTCAATCGGATTGAGCGGCAATTGGGCGATGAAAGCCCTTTGTCGGCCGTGATCAAAGCGCGAGACGGCGAAACCATGGCGATGGTACGTCAAGCGATTCATGAAAAACGTATGCGGCTTGCCTATCAGCCGGTGGTTGTGTCGGCGGATCCGTCGCGGATCGCGTTTCATGAAGGGCTAATGCGGGTGATTGACCCAATGGGTAGGGTCATTCCTGCAAAAGATTTTATTGATGCGGTTGAGGCGGACGAACTGGGGCGGCAAATTGATTGCCTCGCCTTGGATATTGGCCTCACGACCTTAACCAGATTTCCTCAGGTGCGTTTGTCGATCAATATGTCGGCGCGGTCGGTTGGTTATCCACGCTGGATGAAAATTTTGCGCAAAGGTCTCGCAACTGACAAAACGATTGGAGAGCGCCTTATTCTTGAGATCACGGAAAGTTCGGCTATGATGGTGCCAGAACTGGTGATTGCATTTATGGACGACCTGCAGGCGCAAGGTGTTTCATTCGCGTTGGATGACTTTGGGGCTGGGCAAACCGCCTTTCGCTATTTCCGTGATTTCTTTTTTGATGTGATCAAAATTGACGGGCAGTTTATCCGCAACATCCACCGTGACCCCGACAATCAGGCTCTGACCCGTGCGTTAATGTCGATTGGGCAGCATTTTGATATGCTGACGGTCGCAGAATCGGTGGAAACACAACAGGAGGCAGAATGGCTACAAGCCGCAGGCATTGATTGCATGCAGGGATATGCTTTTGGTGCACCAACCGTTCGCCCTGCCTGGCTTGCAGATCGCAAGGCCAAAACCGCATAGCCATTTCCCCTGCGTCACTTATGCTGCATTTAACTGCGCCCAGATCCTTGATTTTTGGTTGTGCTGGTCTTAGCCATAAAGCTGAGCGGATCGGGTGACCCCTTCCGCACTTCGGCACTCTGCCGGCTTTAGGGAAGGACCAACCATGACCAATGTTGTAATTGTTTCAGCAGCGCGGACTGCTGTCGGAAGCTTTAATGGCGCATTTGCCAATACGCCGGCGCATGAACTGGGGGCGGCTATGATCGCCGAGGTTGTTGCGCGTGCGGGCATTGATAAAGCCGAAGTAGAAGAAACCATTTTGGGCCAAGTGCTGACCGCTGGCCAAGGCCAAAACCCAGCACGCCAGGCCCATATTCTTGCCGGGCTGCGGCAGGAAAGCAGCGCTTGGTCGTTGAACCAAGTGTGCGGTTCGGGCCTGCGCGCGGTCGCTTTGGGCGCACAGCATGTACAGCTGGGTGATGCCGCAATTGTGGTCGCTGGTGGTCAGGAAAACATGTCGATGTCGCCCCATGTTGCGCATTTGCGTGCGGGCACCAAAATGGGTGACATGAAGATGATCGACAGCATGATCAAAGATGGCCTTTGGGATGCATTTAACAACTACCATATGGGTCAAACCGCTGAAAACGTTGCTGAAAAATGGCAGATTAGCCGTGAAATGCAGGATGCTTTTGCGGTAGCCAGCCAGAATAAGGCCGAAGCCGCACAAAAGGCGGGCAAGTTCGCGGATGAGATTTTAGCCTTCACCATCAAAACCCGTAAGGGCGACATCACGGTCAATGCCGATGAATATATTCGCCACGGTGCCACTCTCGAATCGATGCAAAAACTGCGCCCGGCCTTTACCAAAGACGGCACTGTTACGGCTGGGAACGCTTCGGGCCTGAACGATGGCGCAGCCGGCGTTTTGCTGATGTCCGAGGCCGAAGCCGCAAAGCGCGGTCTGACCCCGCTGGCGCGCATTGCGTCGTATTCCACCGCAGGATTGGATCCGGCGCTCATGGGTGTTGGCCCGATTTACGCCAGCCGCAAAGCGCTGACCAAAGCTGGCTGGAATGCAGCAGACCTTGATTTGGTTGAGGCGAACGAAGCCTTTGCCGCCCAAGCTTGCGCCGTGAACAAAGACATGGGTTGGAACCCAGATGTGGTGAACGTGAACGGCGGCGCTATTGCGATTGGTCACCCGATCGGCGCCTCGGGCGCGCGTATTCTCAACACCTTGCTGTTTGAAATGAAGCGCCGCGATGCCAAGAAAGGCCTTGCTACGCTGTGCATCGGCGGCGGTATGGGCGTGGCTATGTGCCTTGAGCGTCCATAAAATCTTTAAGTGAAAATGCGGGCGCAACATTGTTGCGCCCGCGCGCTACTTTCGATAACACTATTTCAAAGCAATCTCGTGGAGGAGTTATTATGTCTAAAGTCGCCCTTGTTACTGGAGGGACGCGCGGAATTGGCGCAGCCATCGCTGTTGCTCTGAAAAATGCCGGCTACACCGTTGCGGCAAACTATGCTGGCAATGACGAAGCTGCCGCTAAATTCACCAGCGAAACCGGGATCAAAACCTACAAGTGGAACGTGGCGGATTACGACGCTTCCAAATCAGGCATTGCGCAGGTCGAGGCCGATCTTGGCCCAGTGGAAATTGTGATTGCAAATGCAGGTATCACCCGCGATGCGCCGTTCCATAAAATGACGCCAGAGCAATGGCATCAGGTGATCGACACCAACTTGACCGGCGTTTTCAACACCGTTCACCCGATCTGGCCCGGTATGCGTGAGCGTAAGTTTGGCCGGGTTGTCGTGATTTCGTCGATCAACGGCCAAAAGGGTCAGTTCGCCCAAGTCAACTATGCCGCAACCAAAGCAGGCGACCTTGGCATCATCAAAAGCCTTGCCCAAGAAGGCGCGCGCGCTGGCATCACGGCAAACGCTATCTGCCCAGGCTATATCGCGACCGAGATGGTCATGGCCGTGCCTGAAAAGGTGCGCGACTCAATTATTGCAGGTATTCCGGCGGGCCGTCTGGGTGAGCCAGAAGAAATCGCGCGCTGCGTCGTGTTCCTCGTTTCCGATGATGCTGGCTTCATCAACGGCTCGACGATCAGCGCAAACGGCGCGCAATTCTTCGTCTGATCCTATCCATACTATCGAAAGGGGCTGGCACCGCTGCTGGCCCCTTTTTGCTGTTGCGGCTTCATCTTGGCCCAAATACCTAAATCCCGCAGCCGCCACCACGCAAAGGCCTCAAAAGTGACGCGCAGCACTGCAACAAACATCGGTTTTTCCGCAGTCCTGATGTGGGCGCTGTTGGCGCTGCTCACCATCGGTTCTTCCCCCGTTCCGCCCTTTCTGCTCAGCTCGATGTGCTTTGGAATTGGCGGGGCTATCGGTTTGGTCTGGACCGCAAAAGACGCGGGCTTAGGGGTTTTGAAAACAGTACCGTGGTACTTCTATCTCTTTGGCACCGTTGGTCTTTTTGGCTATCATGCGCTGTATTTCACGGCGTTCCGTCTTGGCCCTAATGCTTCCACCGGTTTGATAGCCTATCTTTGGCCGCTGCTTATCGTATTGTTTTCAGGCCTGTTGCCGAATGAGCGGTTGCGCAAGGGGCACATTTTGGGCGCGTTAATCGCATTGGCTGGTGCCGCGATGATCGTGCTTTCGAGGCAATCCGATGCGGCCACGTCCTTGCCAGCACTTGGCTTGGCGTTTCTTTGTGCGCTTACATGGTCCAGCTATTCGGTCATCTCGCGTCGCTTTGGGACGGTGCCAAGCGAAAGCGTGACGGTCTTTTGCCTTGCAACGGCCGTTTTATCGCTGCTCGCGCATCTGGGGTTTGAACAAACGCAATGGCCCAATGGCGCAGTTGGCTGGGGCTCGGTTCTGGCCTTGGGCATCGGCCCTGTTGGCACTGCTTTTTTCACTTGGGATATCGGGATGAAGCGCGGCGATATTCAGCTTTTGGGCGTCGCATCCTATGCGGCACCTTTGCTCTCGACGCTTGTTTTGGTCGCGGCAGGCATATCAAAACCCACCTTGGGCCTTGGCATAGCAACCGTTCTTATCACCTTGGGTGCAGCACTGGCGGCGCGCGCCAGTGCTGTGCGTTGAACCCGTTATTGGGCCAGGCGCGAAATCTCTTCCTTTAGCTTAAGCTTTTGTTTTTTAAGGTCGGCGACCTTAAGGTGGTCCGCGCCGGGTGTACGCTCGGCTTTTTCCACGATGGATGAAAGGTTCTCATGCTTGCGGCGCAGTTCTTGTATGTGCGAAGCGACAGTCATTCATTTCCTCCTATAGTCGGTTTACGTAACACCAGTGCAACACACCTTTTGAGTCTTGTCACGAAAAACCGAACCGCCTCGGCCAAGCTTTGCCTAAAAATTATGTGAACAGCTGTTCGAGCCCCGCGCCGCGTCTAAAAACTGCCTCGGCTTGCGGCGAATGGTTGTCACCATCGCCCGGATGTTCGGCGCCGGCATGCAAGATCAACGGCGCGAGCAGCCGCATACCCGCGCGCCCGCCTTTTCGGGTGCGGATAATGACGCGCCCCGCCTCGCGCCCCACCCGCGCGGCAATTGGCAAAATAGAAATCGTGCCCATGCTGCTGCCCAAACCGGCCAGTGCGTCACCCATGCGGTCGGCCCGCACGATCAGCGTCAGCCAGCCCAAAGGGGCCACCCGCCGTTTGGCTGCATCTACCCAAGCATGGATCGAAACCGCCTCTCGCAATGCAAGATCGCGGCCCAAATCGGCGGCGGGTGTGCCAATCGGCAGGTAATAGGGCGGGTTGGTGATGACGTGGTCAAAGTTGATACGCAGCGGTTTGGGCATATCCAGCACTGACCCTTCGACCACCGTTAGCCCAACCTCCGCCCGTGCGGCATTGCGGCGGGCCAGTTCGGCATAGGCGGGTTGCAATTCCAGCCCCGACAGGGCCAGCCCAGCCACCCGCGCCCCAAGGCAAAGTGACGCGGCCCCCGCGCCGCACCCTAGATCAAGCACCGTCTGGCCTGGCTTGGCAGGGCAGCAAGCCGCCAGCAAAACCGGATCGGTCGCCGCGCGGTATCCGCGTTTGGGCTGCCACAACTGCACGCGCCCGCCCAGAAAGGCATCATCCGTCAATGCGTCGTCTGGGAACATAAAACCCCTTGTTCGCTTGGCCTATTTGCCAGTCGGAATATCATTGTCTTTCAAAATCGCCCGCGCAAGGTACAGATCGCGGCTGGCGACCATCAGCCGGCGTGGCAAGATCCCCATCGATCCGTCCAGCACGCTCATGTGAACGTCAAACTCAAAGGTTTCTATACCTTCGCCTTGCAAGATGGCGGTTGCCCAAGGAATAATCGTCGGGTCGGTGGTGCGCAAAAGTTCTTCCATAACCAAGACATAATCGTTAGGCATTGGTCTGTCGAGGTCGCTGATATACAAGTGATACGGCGTAAGGGGTGTTGAATGACTATGGATAGTGAAATCGCAAAACCGCAAGATCGGTTGGCCCAATATTTGGCCGCAGATATGGCGGCGGTGAATGACCTGATTCGCACGCGCATGGCATCCGAACACGCGCCGCGCATCCCCGAGGTAACCGCCCATTTGGTCGAGGCAGGCGGCAAACGTCTGCGCCCGTTGCTGACCTTGGCCGCAGCTAGGTTGTGTGGCTATGACGGGCCGTTCCATGTGCATCTGGCGGCGACCGTCGAATTTATTCACACCGCAACCTTGCTGCATGATGATGTGGTTGATGAAAGCAAACGCCGCCGTGGCCGCCCCACCGCCAATCTGCTGTGGGATAATAAAACCTCGGTTCTGGTCGGCGATTACCTGTTTTCACGCAGCTTTCAGTTGATGGTTGAAACGGGGTCTTTGCGGGTTTTGGACATTCTGGCCAATGCCTCGGCCACGATTGCCGAAGGTGAGGTGCTGCAACTGACCGCCGCCCAAGATCTGGCGACGACTGAGGCCGTTTATTTGCAAGTGGTGCGTGGCAAAACAGCTGCCTTGTTTTCGGCCGCAACCGAGGTGGGCGGTGTCATCGCAGGCGCGCCCGAGGCGCAGGTTAAGGCGCTTTATGCTTATGGCGATGCGCTTGGCGTGGCTTTTCAGATCGTGGATGATTTGCTCGATTATGGCGGTTCGGCGCAGGCTATTGGCAAAAACACCGGCGATGATTTCCGTGAGCGCAAGCTGACCTTGCCAGTGATCAAAGCCGTAGCACTGGCCAGCGCCGAGGAGCGCGCCTTTTGGCAGCGCACCATCGGCAAAGGCGACCAGAACGATGGCGATCTGGAACAGGCGATGGCAATTATGGCCCGTCACGGCTCAATGGATGCCGCCCGCAGCGATGCGCTGGATTGGGCCGCCAAGGCCCGCGACGCCTTGGCCGTTTTGCCTGACCATGATTTGCGCGATATGCTGGCCGACTTGGCCGATTATGTGGTGTCGCGGATTAGCTGACGGGTAGTACCGCGCCAGCGGCGGCCCACCAATCGGGGCGCAGTTGCGCAATGCTGGCTGCGGCACGTTCGGCCTTATCTGGCGGGTAAAGTCCAAAGCAAGTGGCCCCAGACCCCGACATCCCCGCAAACAAGCACCCCGTGGCCCGCAACAGCCCCAGCGTTTCGGTGATTTCCGGCGCAATGCTGGCCGCAGGAGCCTGCAAATCATTGCGCTGCGCCGCCAGCCAAGTGCAAAACGCCGCTGCATCGGGCCAATTTGGCAGCATGTCAGCCATAGGTGGGTTGGTTTTCTGCACCAGGGCTTTGAAGACTTGCGGCGTTTGCACGGCTACACCTGCGTTCACCAGCACAATATCCAGCGCGGGCAAGGGGGGCAAAGGCGAGATGACCTCGCCAATCCCGCGCATGCGCACAGGGCGGCTGGCCAAACAAACCGGCACATCGGCACCCAATTCTGTAACTGCGGCCATCTCTGGCAAGCCCAGCCCCCACAGCTGCGCCAAAGCCCGCAAGGTCGCCGCCGCATCGGCCGATCCGCCACCGATACCCGAGGCAATGGGCAGGTTTTTTGTCAGGCGGATCGCGGCCATACGGTCGGGCGCCAACAGCCGCGCGGCCCGCAGCACGAGATTATCGGACCCCGCCAATCCCGCCCCATAAGGCCCATCAATTTCCAAGCTTAACCTGTCTGCGGGCTCGACGCGGATTTCATCGTAAACCCCTGCAAACACGACCAAACTGTCTAGCAGATGATAGCCGTCATCCCGCTGGCCTTTCACATGCAGGGTCAGGTTTACCTTGGCGCAGGCCCGCTCAGTTACCATTCTTAACGTCGGCCAACGGTTTCGCGCCTTCCTCGGCCAGTACGGCATCTAAACCAATCTCAAGCTTGCGGCGGATGCGGGTTGCCAAATCTTCCTTGGGGTCGAACGACAAAGCGCGCCGCCACTGGAAATTCGCTTCCAGCTTGCGGCCCACGGCCCAATAGACATCGCCCAGATGGTCGGTGACGGTTGCATCGACCGGTTCCAGCAATGAGGCCTTTTCCATCGGCAAAACCGCATCGGTATAGCGGCCAGCAAGGAAATAGCCCCATGCCAGACTGTCAACAATATAGCCGCTTTCGGGGCGTTGGGCGACAGCACGCTCGATCATCGACAGCGCCTCATCGTAATTCTCGCCGCGTTCCAGATAGCTGTAGCCAAGGTAGTTCAGCACTTGGGGCTGATCGGGGGCCAATTCCAGCGCCTTGCGGAAATCGGTTTCGGCACGGTCCCATAGCTTTTGCCGCTCAAACGCAATCGCGCGGCTGTAATAGACCGACCAATACCCCGAAGGTGCAGGTTGCGGTGCCAGTTTCAGAACCTCATCATAGGCGGCAGATGCCTCCTCCCAGCGTTCGGCGCCGCGCAGCATATCGGCCAGCGCCAGACGCACCGGCGTTTGGTTTGGGTTGGCTCTGATTTGGGCGTTCAACACCGCGAGTGCGTCGTCCAGCTTGTCAGCACCCAGCAAGGCGCGGGCGCGGCCAATCTCGGCGGCGAAAAAACCACCCTCGGATGGTGCCAGTGTGGTGTAAATCTCGGTCGCAAGATCGTATTGTTTCAGGTTTTCCAGCAGCGTCCCAGTCAGCAAAATCGCTTCGGGGTGGTCTGGGCGCAAAAACAAGGCGGCGCGGGTGTATTGCAGGGTGAAGGCGTCATCCGCCTCGCCATTCAGGGCCAGCGCAAGGGTGAAAAACACCTCGGCCACGCCATCGGCCGGAGTGCGCACGATGTCAAAAGGCACAGGCTCGCCTGCGACCAGCCGCGCGCGCAAACCGGTAATTGCGGGGTCGGTGTCGCCCGCAAAGGCCTTGTCCAACAGGGCAATCGCATCGGGGTTGCGCTCTAGCTGGCTAAGGATTTGGATATGGGCCATGGTGCCGCGCCGCATCACTTCGATCGCGGGGGCCGCAACGCCCGCCATTATCGCCTCGGCGCCTTCAAAATCACCTGCCGAGGCCAAGGCTAAAGCTTTGTGAAACATCGCAAAACCGTTAAGCCCTTCGATTTTTCCGAGCGTGTCAAAAGCGGCAAGGGCATCGGCCATCTGGCCTTTGCCAAACTGGCCCCAAGCATACATCAACCCGTCAAGCAGGCTTGCGCCGGTGCGCCCCAACTCGGGCTTGACTTGCAAGGCGTCAAAATCGCCGCGCTTGGCCTCATCTGAAATCAGCACCACCTCGGCCGTCGGAGATTTCAGGCCGGTTGCCTTGAGCCGCGTGGCCACAGCGATTGCAGCTTCAAAGTTGCCAGCAGCAACCTGTGCCAAAACGGTGCCTTCCATCAGGGACATATCATTCGGCGCGGCCAGCAAGGCACGGGTAAACCAATGCGCCGCTTCGCGGAAATTATTGTCGGTCCCCGCGACACGCGCGGCAAGATAGGCACCGCTGTCGATCGGTTCTTCAACGGCGGGGGGCTCGGCTTGCACGGCTGGGGTTTGGGCGTGCAGCGCTGGGGCCTGCGCCCAAAGAACCAGCATAGTGGCGGCGATTACGGGGCGAAACTGCATAGATGGCCTCCAATTCTTTGGATCAAGCTAGTGCGCGGCGTAGGGCAAGGCAATGCGTTACACATGGGAAAGGCGGGGAATGGCCCCGCCTCTCGAAAATGTTAACCCGATTACATGTTTGGATAATTAGGCCCGTCGCCGCCTTGTGGCGTGGTCCAGTTGATGTTCTGGCTTGGGTCTTTGATATCGCAGGTTTTGCAATGCACACAGTTTTGAAAGTTGATCACAAAGCGCGGATCTTTGCCATCCTCGGCCACAACCTCATACACGCCCGCCGGGCAATAGCGTTGGGCGGGTTCGGCATATTCGGGCAGGTTCACCGAGATCGGAATTGACGCATCTTTCAGCTTTAGGTGCGGGGGTTGCGATTCTTCGTGGTTGGTAAAGGAAAACGCAACGTTGGTCAGCCTGTCAAACGATAGCACGCCATCGGGGCGCGGGTAATTGATCGGCGCAAAGTCAGCCGCCTTGCCGGTCGCGGCTGCATCGGTTTTGCCGTGGGACAACGTGCCAAACAGCGAAAAGCCAAGTGTGTTGGCCCACATATCCAAACCACCGCCCATCAGCGACGCCACTAGACCGAATTTTGACCACAATGGTTTGACGTTGCGTACTTTTTTCAGGTCAGCCCCAATGGCGCCGCCACGCACGTCGGTCTCATAATCGGCCAATTCGTCGCTGGAACGGCCCGCGCCAATCGCGGCAAAGGCCGCCTCGGCTGCTGCTTTGCCCGATAGCATGGCGTTATGGTTGCCCTTAATCCGCGGCACGTTCACCATGCCAACCGAACAGCCCAGCAGCGCAACACCCGGTGCCACCATTTTCGGCATCGACTGATAGCCGCCTTCGGAAATTGCCCGCGCACCGTAGGCCACGCGTTTGCCGCCTTTTAGCAGTTCGGCCACCATCGGGTGATGCTTGAACCGCTGGAATTCCATGTAAGGATACAGATGCGGGTTTTGATAGTTCAGGTGAACCACAAAGCCGACGTAAACCTGATTGCCTTCAATATGATAGATGAAGGACCCGCCGCCCGCGTTGCTGCCCAAGGGCCAGCCCATCGTATGGGTCACGGTGCCGAGTTTATGCTTTTCGGGGTCTATTTCCCAGATTTCCTTCATGCCGAGGCCGAATTTCTGCGGCTCGTGGCCCGATGACAGGTCGTATTTCGCGATCACTTCCTTGGCGAGGCTGCCGCGCACGCCTTCGGACAGGAACACATATTTGCCATGCAGCTCCATCCCCGGCTCGTAATTCGGGCCGGGGGTGCCATCGGCGGCAAGGCCCATCACGCCTGCCACAACGCCTTTAACCTCGCCTGCGTCACCATAAACCAGTTCGGAACAGGACATGCCGGGGAAAATCTCAACGCCCAAGCCTTCGGCCACCTCGGCCATCCAACGGCAAACATTGGCCATCGACACGATATAATTGCCGTGGTTGTTCATCAAAGGCGGCATCGGCCAGTTGGGAATGCGCACTTGGCCGCCTTCGCCCAGCATATAAAAGTTATCCTCAACTACCGGCGTTTTGATCGGTGCGCCCATGTCGCGCCAATCGGGCAGCAGGGCGTCAAGGCCCGATGGGTCCAAAACCGCGCCCGACAGGATATGCGCGCCAACCTCGGACCCTTTTTCCAGCACAACGACGTTCAAATCGCTGTCCAACTGCTTGAGCCGGATCGCAGCCGACAGGCCCGCAGGCCCCGCGCCGACGATAACAACGTCATATTCCATCGCTTCGCGCTCTACTTCGGCCATCTGGCTACTCCCTTGCTTCATTCGTGGCGCAAATCTGCGCATATCCGACATATTCTTTCGCGTGTGGCTACCCTAGCCGCGCCGCTATTTCAATTAGAACTACAGCGAAAACACAGGCGCAATTGTGCAAAATGCGTCACTCCGTGGCCTAGTGGTGACGTTATAGGCAAGGTGGCGCGCAGTTGCGCCATTCTGCTTGCATTTGCGGCGTGGCTGCTATTGGGTGTATGGCAGCAAACCTGAACCAAGGTCATGGCCCGCAATGGCCATGGCTTTCTTACTTTTAAATGTAGGCTTATGGAAAAAATTCCGATGACACGCGCGGGCTTTACCGCGTTGGACGATGAACTGAAGCTGTTGAAATCGGTAGAGCGCCCGGCTGTGATCCGCGCGATTGCCGAAGCGCGTGAGCATGGCGATTTGTCGGAAAACGCCGAATATCATGCTGCCCGCGAAAAGCAGAGCTTTATCGAAGGGCGGGTCAAAGAGTTAGAAGCGATTATTTCGTTGGCCGACGTCATTGATTTCAGCAAATTCACTGGCACCGTAAAGTTCGGCGCCAAGGTGACGCTGGTTGATGAGGATACCGACGAAGAGCGCACCTATCAGATCGTGGGCGAACCCGAGGCAGATCTGGAGCGCGGGTTGCTGAACATCAAATCGCCCCTTGCCCGTGCCTTGATTGGCAAAGACGAAGGCGACACAGTCGAGGTGAAAACCCCCGGCGGCCAGCGCGGCTATGAAATTCTGTCGATTAAATACATTTAAGCCGTTGTTTTTTACGGCCTAAATGGTGCCATGACACCTAGGCGGATCTTACGTATGAGCGAACTGAAAGCACCCAAAGCGGCCACACCGCCCGCAGATAGCAGCAAAATGGCGCTGTCTGAGGTGGTTGCTTTTTGCTTGGCAGTGGTCTGGGTCATTGCCATCGTGGCCCAGCTTATCCTGTCGCCGGGTGCGGTTTTAACAGGCCCATTGTCGATACTCATGCTGCTTTTGATGGTGTTTTTACCGCTCGCCTTGTTGTGGGGGGTGGTGTCAACGGGCCGTACGATTCGCGCCTTGCGGGATGAGGCGCAGCGGCTGCAGATTGCCGTAGATGCCATGCGCCACGCCTATGTTGTTGGCCAGCAAGGCGGTGCAACGGGCCAGCCTTCGGTTGAAAAAAAGCTGGATGAAATCGCCGCTGCCCAACGCAAAACCGAAACTGCGCTGGCGATGTTTACCACGCGCCGCGATTCTTCATTGACGGTGCCATCGGCCGATCGCAAGGCCGCGCTAAGCCTGCCTGTCAAATCCACCAGTGATGAGCAACCTTTGCTGGCGCTTGGTACCCCTGCCGAAGAAATGCGCGCGCCGCTGTCGGTCGGTGATTTTGTGCGCGCTTTGCATTTCCCCGAAAGCCCCGAAGATAAGGCCGGTTTTCGGGCCTTGCGTCTGGCATTGGAAGATCGCAAATCCTCTCGCCTGATCCGCGCGGCCCAAGATGTGCTGACCCTGCTGAGCCAAGAGGGCATCTATATGGATGACCTAAAGCCCGAGCGTTGCCGCCCAGAGGTTTGGCGCCGTTTTGCCAGCGGTGAGCGTGGCCGTGAAATTGCGTCACTTGGGGGAATCAGGGATCGTTCCAGCCTTGCGCTGTCTGCCTCGCGGATGCGCGAAGACCCGGTGTTTCGCGATGCCGCCCACCATTTTTTGCGCAGCTTTGACAAGACTTTTGTCGAGTTTGAAAAGAATGCCACCGATGCCGAATTGGCCGATCTGGCCGAAACCCGCACCGCCCGCGCCTTTATGCTGCTGGGCCGCGTGACGGGCACGTTTGACTAAGGTTTACAGCGCTTTGACCATTGCGATAGAGGTCTTAAACCCGAAAGCATAGCGCAACAGCCCCAGTGGTTCGGTCTGAAGCGCTGTGAATCCGAACCGTTCATACAGGGCCCGCGCCCGCAGGTTCGACGACACCACATCAAGGCGAATACCTGAATAGCCGCGCGCCTGCGCTTCGGCACAAATCACGTGCAGCAATTCTGTGCCTATCCCTTGGCCCCGCGCAGCAGGGATTACGCAAATGCCATCCAGCAAAAATCGTTCATTTTCAACGCCCTGTTCTAGAAGGCCCAGCAGTGTGGCCCGCCAAAACGCGCCAAACCTACCATAGGCCTTGCGCAAATCAGCATCGTCGCCGCCCGCAAAGCTGCCCTCAAAGGTTTTGAAGCCGACCATGCCCAGCAAACTGCCGTCATCCGACAGCGCAACAATCACATGGTCGCTGCTTAAGGCGCGGTACAGGAACGCAAGCGCTTTGCGCTTTGGCCCCATCACGCGGCCCAGCTTGTCGCCAAACGCCTCCCAATACAGCGCAGCGGCCTGCGCGCGCAGATCGTCGGGCAGGCCGTGTCGCAGCGTGACCGTCACTGCAGACGCGGATCGCCCGCCTGAACCAGCAAGACGCCATGGTTGCTGTTGGTGTCGGTATCTGTAAATTTGCGCGTCTTTACTCCCGGCAGTTTGCCAAAAGCTTCCATCAGCTTTTTAGGGAAATAGGTGCTTGGCAGATTTTCAAACCCAGGCACATCGCGCAAAATGCCCGAGGTAGCGATGCTGCATTGCGCCTTACCAACCGCCCCGTTTGCCATTGCCCGCCGCATCGCAGCCTCGGCCACTTCGGGCGAGACAAGGACGGTTTGTTGAATAACATCATAGGTTTCGCGGGCATGGTAGTCGAGGTAGAAATCTTCCATCATCGGCGACATGCCAAAATGCACATCGTTACGCTCAGCCAGTCTCGGGTGGTGCCATGTCCCTGCCGGATCAAAGATCACGTTTTCCGAGCCTCTGATCAGCAAGCCCGAATGCTGGCCCGACCCATTGGCCACCGACAGTACGGTGTAAAGGGTAATCGAAGTTGGCCCCGTATTCACATATCGTGCTTTCGCAACATCGGCGTCCGAGGCCCATTTGGGCTCGGCCCCTCCGCATGCAGCTAAAAACAAAATCGCGATGAAACACAAATAAATACGGCGCATGCATACCCCTTGGGCGCATTGCATACGCCGCTTAGACCCGTTGGTTTTGGATTAGCCGTTCGCCAATGCCATAAATATTAGAACGCCGATCGAAATCGCGGCACCCCAAGTCACCATGCGCAGAAAACCTTCAAAGGTTTTCTCTTGAACTTTGATGTCCATGCTACCGAGCTTATGTTCAGCCATTTCAGCGTCTCCTTTGAAAATCTTGTCATCCTGCGTTTAGCCGAATAATTTCCCGCTGTCACGGGGGGCGTGGCCAAAGGCAGGGCGGTATTGCAGCTAAGCCTCACCCAAATCTTGGGCAAGGCGAAAGCCGATGCGGCGGGCGGGTTCTTCTGGCGGGGTTTCCTTGGAAATCGCCCGCAAAACCACGTTTAATTGCGTTACATGCTGAATCAGTTGCATTTTGGTGCCGGTTTGATCGGCACCGTAAAAGGTCACGATATCGGGGTCGAAATAGCCCACGCCTTCGATGCGCAAAACGCCGGCCGAACTGCCGGTGAACCCCATTGCTACCTCGTGATTCTTATCCAGCTGTTCCTCAAAGTTTTTCAGATAGAGGATCAGCCGTTCATAGGCCCATTCTGCCGGGCTTTTCTGGCCGACCGGCTTTTTGGCAACGGCTTCTGGCAAGGGCAGTTGTTCGGCTGTAGCGGGCGTGTTTGCATCGCAATGCACCACATGTGCGCGGGGAAGGGCGTGGGCCTCCATCGCCTCGGCGGCGGTCAAAATGTCATCACTCATGTGTCACCCCTTGGCCAAGGACCATTGCCAAGCCCCATCACCACCCATGGTCCGGCAAACCTCGCCCTTATGCAAGAGGTGGTTCAGGTGTGCCATCGCCTCGACCAAAGCCAAGCCATAGGCTGCACCTGTAATGTCGCGCTTGAACACGGGCAGAAAGCACTGCGCTGCCGTGTGCGGCGTGACCAGATGTTTGCGCAGGCGGTCCAGCGCGCCGTGGTGGTTTTCGGCCATTTGGCGCAGGCGCAAGGGCAGGCCGGTAAAGGGCAGCTTATGGCCGGGCAGGATAAGCTGATTATCCTGCGCAAAGGGGGCAAAGCTGGCGCAACTGGCCAGCCATTCGGCCAACGGGTCGGCGTCGGGTTCGGTTGGGTAGACCCCGATATTGGCCGAGATTGACGGCAAAAGCTGATCGCCGCCCAGCACCAAGTTATCATCCAGCGACCAGAACGTTGCGTGTTCCGGCGCGTGGCCATTGCCGATCCGAACGGTCCAGCGCCGCCCGCCCATTGCAATCACTTGCCCCTCTTGCAGCCGCGTAAACCCCAGCGGCAGCGGCGTCACCACATCTGCAAAGTTGAAAGGGCGTTCTGCCATGCGTGTGGCCAGCAGGTCGGCAGGCATCCCTGCGCCGCGCCAAAATGCCACTTGTTCCGGCAGCGGTGCGGTTTGTTCGTCCAAAATCAGCATGCGGGCATAAAGCCAGCTGGTGCGGGTGGTTAGCAGTTCCGCCCCTTGCGTCTGAAACCAACCGGCAAGGCCGATATGGTCGGGGTGGTAATGCGTCACCACAACGCGGCCCACCGGTTTGCCCGCCAGCGGCCCTGCCAACAGATCGCCCCAAATCGCGCGGCCACGCTTGCTGTCAAATCCGGTGTCGATCACCGTCCAGCTATCGCCCTCATCCAGCGCAAAGATATTCACATGGTCCAGCGCCATTGGCAACGGTAGGCGCATCCACAGCACGCCGGGGGCCACCTCGATTGCCTGTCCGGCTTCGGGCGGGTTCTCATGCGGATAGCGGATGCCTGTGTGTTTGGTCACGCCAGAAAATCCTGATCTGACAAGGCATAGAGGCCCGAAGCCCCCTGACGCACCTGCGCCAGCAGCGCGGTGTGTTCGGGCAGCAAGCGTTTGATCGCCACGCGGGCAAGGGCGGTTCGCGGGCCATCCACACCCTCGGCCATCGCGGCGCGCAGGTGGAAGTGGCTGCCCAAAATCCGCGCGAACGCCCGCAAATACGGCACAGCCCCTGCAAAACGGTCGTTCATATCCTGCGTGAGCAAACCTTCGGTCGCTTCACGCAAGCTCTCGGCGGCATTCCAAACGGCGGTGGCCATGTTGGGGTATTGCACGCGCACGCCGTGGGCGTTTTGCTCAATTTCCTCAATCAAACGAAAGGCAGCCTCGCCGTTGTCCATCATTTTGCGGCCCACAAGGTCCATCGCTTGAATGCCGTTGGTGCCCTCATAAATCGCGGTTACGCGCACATCGCGGAAATATTGCGCGGCACCAGTTTCCTCAATAAATCCCATGCCGCCATGCACTTGGATGCCCATATCGGCCACGGCCACACCGGTATCGGTGCCAAAGGCCTTGGTGATAGGCGTCAACAGTGCCGCCCGTGCTGCCCACTCGGCTTCCCCCGTGGCCCGTGCCATATCGGTTGCTACCGCACAAGACAGCGCAATCGCGCGGGCGCTGAAAACCTCGGCCTTCATTGTGGCCAGCATCCGGCGCACATCGGCATGGTCCGAAATCGTGCCAATACCGGTGGGCGTTTTGCCCTGCTTGCGGTCCAACGCATAGGCCAGCGCGTGTTGATACGCGCCTTCGGCAACCGAAATCCCCTGAACGCCCACACCCAGCCGTGCGTTGTTCATCATGGTAAACATCGCTGCCATGCCTTTGTGGGCCTCGCCAATCAGCCAGCCCTTGGCGCCGTCGTACTGCATCACGGCGGTGGGCGACCCGTGCAGCCCCATTTTATGTTCAAGGCTGACCACTTGCAGGCTGTTGCGCGTGCCCAACGTCCCATCTGCATTGGGGATGATTTTCGGCACCATAAACAGGCTGATCCCTTTGGTCCCCGCAGCGCCATCGGGCAGGCGCGCCAGTACCAAATGGCAGACGTTCTCGGTGAAATCGTTATCACCCCAACTGATGTAAATCTTTTGCCCCGAAATGGCATAGGTGCCATCGCCATTCGGTTCGGCCTTACTGCGCAACGCACCCACATCCGAGCCCGCCTGCGGTTCTGTCAGGTTCATCGTGCCGCACCATTCGCCCGAAATCAGCTTGGGGATATAGAGCGCCTTGATCTCATCGGTTGCGTGATGCTCCAACGCCTCAATCTGGCCTTGGGTCATCAACGGGTTCAACTGCAACGACAAACAGGCCGAGCCCATCATCTCATTCACCGCCGTGGTCAGCGCCATCGGCAAGCCCATACCGCCAAATTCGGGGTTGGCGGCGATGCTGACCCAGCCCCCCTCGACAATCGCGCGGTATCCTTCGGCAAAGCCGGGCGAGGTGCGCACAACCCCGTTTTCCAGCCGTGCGGGGTGCAAATCGCCCGCCCGCTGCAACGGTGCCAATACGGTTTCGCACAGCTTGCCTGCCTCGCTTAGAATTGCGTCAACCGTGTCGGGGCTGGCATCGGCAAAGGTTTCTGTCGCAGCGACTTGATCAAACCCGACCACATGGTCAAACAAAAACTGAAAATCGGCAAGCGGGGCGCGGTAGGGCATCAAACTCTCCTCAGGCAAGTGGCGGCTCTGGCTTGGCAAAACGGCGCAGGCCAAGTATGTCCGACGTCACCGCAATATTTAACCGCGCATATCCCGCCTTCAAGGTCAACGCTACGTCACCATGTCAATCAAAACCCAAACCCTTGCGCCAACCCAAGACGGCATCTTTGATGCTGCTGAAATTTTGCGCAATGGCGGGCTGGTCGGCTTTCCCACAGAAACGGTTTACGGCCTTGGCGGGGACGCCCGAAATGACCATGCGGTCGCGCGGATATTTGAGGCAAAGGGTAGACCGCATTTCAACCCGCTGATCGTGCATGTGCCCGATCTGGCAACGGCGCAAACCTATGCGGTTTTCAACGATCAGGCCTTGGCGCTTGCCGCCCAGTTTTGGCCCGGCCCGTTGACGATGGTTTTGCCGTTGCGTCCTGATGCGGGCTTGTCGCCAGTGGTCACGGCGGGGCTGGACAGCGTGGCCATTCGCGTTCCGGCGCATCCGTTGGCGCGGGCCTTGCTGCGGGCGTTTGACGGGCCGCTGGCCGCCCCTTCGGCCAACCCGTCCGGCCGCATTTCACCCACCCGTGCCGACCATGTTCTGGCGGGCTTGTCTGGCCGGATTGAAGCGGTTCTTAACGCAGGCCCCTGTGATGTGGGCGTCGAAAGCACTATCATCGGGCTGGTTTGCACCCCCGCCTTACTGCGCCCCGGCGGCGTGCCGGTTGAGGCGCTAGAGGCCGCATTGGGCATGTCTATTGCCAGCGGCGGCAGCGCGGAAAAGCCCAACGCCCCCGGTCAGCTTGCATCCCATTACGCGCCCGAGGCTGGCGTGCGCCTGAATGTGACCGCGCCACTCGCGGGGGAGGTTTGGGTTGGTTTCGGCCCCGATTGCGCGGGGGCTGTGCTGTCGCTATCGCCCTCGGGGGATCTGGTTGCGGCGGCTGCGGCGCTGTTTCACACCCTGCGATTGGCCGATGTTTTGGCACAGCCACACTCTGCTGGTATCGCCTTTGCGCCTATCCCCGAAGCGGGCCTTGGTCGCGCGATAAACGACCGCTTGCGCCGTGCGGCAGCGCCCCGCGCCTGATCGCGTTAGCGGCACATGTATTCATTCGATGCCAGCGTATTTGATGATTGAAAAATACGTAATTTCCCCATGAAACTTTGTCGAAAGCGATGTAGGCAGGGGTAACGCTGATGCGTTCTATCAAAGCCAAGAAGCCGATTATACCGGCAAGCGCACATATAAGGGGACAAAAATGATTAATGAATTCAAAAGCTTCATCGCCAAGGGCAATGTCATGGACATGGCCGTTGGTATCATCATCGGTGCCGCCTTTACGGCCATCGTTTCATCGTTGGTTGGTGACTTGATCAACCCAATCATCGGTCTGATCATCGGCGGCATCGATTTTTCCAACATGTATTTGGTGCTTTCGGGTGATGTCGTGCCGGGCACAGGCATTGCCGCCGCGCGTGAAAGTGGTGCCGCGATTTTTGCCTATGGGGCGTTCATCATGGCCGTCATCAACTTTTTGATCATCGCTTTCGTGGTTTTCATGCTGGTGAAAATGGTGAACCGTGTAAAAGACGCGGCGGTCAAGAAAGAAGAGGCCGTCCCATCCGCGCCTGCTGGCCCAACCCAAGAACAGCTGCTGGCCGACATCCGCGACCTGCTAAAGGCTCGCGCCTAAGCTTTTGGCTGGTAAAATAGAATGGCCCGCCCAACTGAAAGGGCGGGCCGATTTTGTTTGGACGGTCTGCAATTGCAGGGCCGCTGTTATACCATCAACGCGTCCACAGCCGCCATTACCGGCAAGCCAAGCGCCTCGCCCACCGCTGCATAGGTCAGATGCCCTGCGTGGGTGTTCAGGCCTGCCAGCAAATGCTTGTCGTCGGCGCAGGCTTGTTTCCAGCCTTTATCGGCCAGCGCCAACATGAACGGCATGGTCGCATTGCCCAAAGCGATGGTCGAGGTGCGCGCCACAGCCCCCGGCATGTTGGCGACGCAATAATGCATAATGCCATCCACATCATAAATCGGGTCTTGGTGCGTGGTGGCATGCGAGGTTTCAAAACACCCGCCTTGGTCAATCGCCACGTCCACCAGTGCAGCACCGGGTTTCAGTTCGGCCAGTTGCGCGCGCGAAATTAGCTTGGGGGCGGCTGCACCCGGCACCAAAACCGCGCCAATAATCAGGTCGGCTGCGCGGGCCAGCTCTATCGTGTTGCCTGCACTGGCATAGGCGTTTTTGAACGTGCCGCCGAACACATCATCCAAATAGCGCAGACGGGGCAGGGACCTGTCAATCACGGTGACATCCGCGCCCATGCCCGCTGCGATTTTTGCGGCATGCGTGCCAACCACCCCGCCGCCAATCACCAACACACGGCCCGGCGCGACACCGGGCACACCGCCCAGCAAAACGCCGCGCCCACCATTTGCCTTTTGCAATGTCCACGCGCCAACCTGCGGTGCCAAACGGCCCGCTACCTCGGACATCGGCGCCAGCAAGGGCAGGCCACCACGGTCATCAGTCACGGTTTCATAGGCAATCGCTGTGACGCCTGATTTCAACAAATCGGCGGTCTGTGCAGGATCGGGCGCAAGGTGCAGATAGGTGAACAACAGCTGCCCCTCACGCAGGCGCGCGCGCTCCACGGGTTGGGGCTCTTTCACCTTTACGATCATTTCAGACAGGGCAAAAACATCCTCGGCATTGCCCGCGATTTTGGCACCCGCCGCAATGTAATCGGCGTCGCTAAAACCTGCGCCTATACCCGCGCCTGTTTCCACCAAAACACTATGACCATGCGCCACCGCCTCATGTGCCGCATTGGGCGTCAGGCCAACACGAAACTCTTGGGGTTTGATTTCCTTTGGACAACCGATTTTCATTACGCAACCTCCCATGGTTATTTCAAAACTATCGCGCGGGTGGCACGCAAATGCTTTGAAATTTGAATAGCGCTTTGTTAGATTTGGCGTATAATCTTCGGTACTATGGATGATTTATCGAAAGAACCACCGCAATGCTGGACCTTGACGCAACAGACCGCAGAATTTTGACCGTCTTGCAAAAAGAGGGCCGCGTTACCAATGCCGAACTGTCGGAACGGATAAACCTGTCGCCCTCGGCCTGCCATCGCCGTGTACAACGGCTAGAGGAAGAGGGCTATATCGCGGGCTATGTTGCTTTGCTGGATGCCCGCCGTATGGGCCGTCCTACCACGGTTTTCGTCGAAATTACCTTGCAAGGCCAAGCAGATGACTTGCTAGACCGGTTTGAACGCGAGGTGGCGCGGGTGCCGGATATCCTCGAATGCCACCTGATGGCGGGCTCGGCGGATTACCTGCTGAAAATCATCGCGCAAGACACCGAAGATTTTGCCCGTATTCACCGGCAATACCTGTCGCGGCTGCCGGGGGTTGCGCAAATGCAATCCAGCTTTGCGCTGCGAACGGTCGTTAAAACCACGGCAATGGCAGTTTAATCGCCTTCGCGTTTTCCAACGGAAATCTATAGCGGCTGGGACGTGCGCTTTTTGCGAAAGTATTGCAGCACCGCAGCGGCGATAATAGCGGCATAGGTCAGATCCAGAATCACCAGCAGCATCCAGAACCGCGTCACCATAAGCCCGACGATCACCGCAGCAGCCAGCAGCACAACCACTTGCAATTCACGTTTGACCCGCACGGCCTTGGATGACAGCGTCGGCACCTTGCTTACCATCAGCCACGCCACGATCAGGGTCCAGACCCCAAACAGCACTGGGAAATCCCGTGCGTCTACAATGCCTTGCTGCGTTAGGAACAGTGGCAATAGCGCCAGCATCGCCCCACCGGGCGCAGGCACGCCGATGAAATGTGGCTTGCCCACGGGCTGTTCGTCGCGCGACACGTTGAAGCGCGCCAAACGCAAGCAAGCACAGCAAATATAGATCAGGACAAACATCCAGCCGGTTGCAAAATCGCGGCTGAGCGCGAATTGAAACACCAAGATCCCGGGTGCCACGCCAAAGCACAGAAAATCGGACAGGCTGTCCAACTCGCCGCCAATGTCGCTGGCTGCATTCAGGCGCCGCGCAAGCAACCCGTCCAACCCGTCAATCAGGGCCGCAAAAATAATCAACGCCGCGGCAATATCAAATCGCCCCACCAACACAAACCGTATCGAGGTCAGCCCCGCGCACAGCCCCAAAATTGTTACCATGTTCGGCAACATCAATATGAGGGACATGCTCTCGCGTTTGCGGTGGGGGGGGCGGGGCAGCTCGCTCATCTTTCGCGTCCCACGCGTGGTGCCTCGGTCGCGGTAATATCAGCCAGCACGGTTTCGCCTGCGACCATAGTTTGGCCAAGGCAGACCAGTGGCTCTACGCCGTCGGGCAAATACACATCAAGCCGCGACCCGAAACGGATCATCCCGAACCGCTCACCCGTTTGCAAACGGGCACCTTCGGGCACCTCGCAGACAATCCGCCGCGCAACCAAGCCTGCAATTTGGACGACGGCCAAGTCGCGCCCGTCTTTCATGCGCACCACCAGCGCATTGCGCTCATTGTCGACACTGGCTTTATCCAGGCTAGCGTTCAAAAACTTACCTGGGCGATAGGCGATTTTCGTGACTTCGCCTTCAATCGGCAACCGGTTCACATGGCAGTTAAACACGTTCATAAACACCGACACGCGCATCATCGCATCCGGCCCCAGGCCCAATTCCTCGGGCGGCACGGCAGGTTCCAACAATGAGATGACCCCATCAGCAGGGCTGATAATCAGGCCTTCGCGGGTCGGCGTCACACGCTTTGGATCGCGGAAAAAGTAATAGCACCAAATGGTCAAGCCAAGCCCGACCCAGCCAAGCGGCTGCCACACAAAGAACAGGCCCACCGCGACAACCGCGAAAATAGGGATGAAACGCCAACCTTCACGGTGGATCGGTTTGATAACAGTCGACATCATGCTGGCGGACATAGGTAAAGCAGCCTTTGTTGGTTCGTTTAAAGTATAGCGGTTTTGCACAGAATCAGGGGCAAAACAATGCCGCCGCGCATAAGGTTTCGCAGCGTTCCCTTAACGCCACGCTACCAATATAGCGCCGCCTGCGATCATCGCCACGCCCAGCCAGTTCGGCAGGCTTAAATGCTCGCCCAAAAACACGGCCGCAAACACGGCCACCAAAACCACGCTCAGCTTATCAATCGGGGCGACCCGCGCCGCATCGCCCATCTTTAATGCACGGAAATAGCACAGCCATGACGCGCCGGTTGCCAACCCCGACAGCACCAAAAACACATAAGACCGCGCCGAGATTTTACTGGGTGAAAACCCCTCACGCCCCAACAGCGCAATCAGCGCGACCAGTACCAATATCACCACTGTCCGCACTAAGGTTGCACTGTCTGACGGCACATCCGCGACGCCCACTTTGGCCAGAATCGCCGTCATTGCCGCAAATCCGGCCGAGGCAAGCGCCCAGAACTGCCATGTCATCTGCATCACAAACTCCTTTTGCGCCACCCTGCGCCCGGCCCGCCAAAAAGACAAAGAAAAACCCCCAAGCTCGCGCGAGGGGGTTAGCCTTTTAGTGGGGTCGCCCCCACCAGTGTTCGCTAGATGTCGATCTTAAAGACCGTTCTCGCGCTGGAGCTTCTTGCGTGCGAGCTTGCGCGCACGCCGGATTGCTTCAGCTTGCTCACGGGCTTTCTTAACGGAGGGCTTTTCGAAATGTTGCTTGAGCTTCATTTCACGAAAAACGCCTTCGCGCTGGAGCTTTTTCTTCAAGGCCCGAAGGGCTTGCTCGACGTTATTGTCGCGGACGCTGACCTGCATGTGGTTTTCACCACCTTTCTAAGTTAAATTTGCACGGATGTGCAGGCAAGCTTCCCATAGCAAAGGGGGCAGCGCTTGTCTACCATTCCGAACACCGGAGGCTAAGATGACAACAGCACAAACAGACGATACCGCCAAGGATAACGGCTTAGAGCAGGCAAAACAGGCCGTTTTGCAGGCCGCCTTGCCGCATGTACCCTTTGATGGCTGGACTGACGCAACCTTTACCGCTGCCGTAAGTGATTCGCGTGTGGCCTTGGGGTTGGCCCGTGCGCTTTACCCTCGCGCGGGGCTCGATCTGGCCCTGTACTACCATCACAGCGGCGATGCGCAGATGGTTGAGGCGCTGCAAACCGCCAATCTGGCGACGATGCGCTATTCTGACCGTGTTGCATTTGCCATTCGCACGCGGCTGGAATTGGTGACAGATCGTGAACTGGTCCGCCGTGGCACCACCCTGTTTGCCCTGCCGCAAAACGCAGGCGAGGGGGGCAAAGCCATTTGGGGCACCGCCGATGCCATCTGGAAGGCGCTTGGGGATACCTCGACCGATTTGAATTGGTACAGCAAACGCGCCACACTGTCGGCGGTTTACAGTGCGACCGTGCTGTTTTGGCTGGGCGATGACAGCCCGAACCACAGCGACACTTGGGATTTTCTGGATCGTCGCATTGCCAATGTGATGCAGATTGAAAAGGCCAAAGCCGCATTGCGCGACAATCCGGTCGCACGGGCCTTGCGCTCGGGGCCATTTTCGGGTGCGATTAACGCAATGGAAAAGATTAAGATGCCAGATAGGCCGCGCGATATGCCCGGCAAATCTGGGCATTGAACGCTGAAATGAGGCTGCAATGACCGTTCCCGACGCGATGCTTGCGATTGAAATCACCCAACCTGGCCCGCCGGATGTGCTGGCGCCTGCATCGGTGCCGGTTCCGGTGCCAAAACATGGGCAAATTTTAATCAAAGTGGCCTATGCAGGGGTGAACCGCCCCGATGCTTTGCAACGGGCGGGGGCCTATAACCCGCCGGCCAACGCCTCGCCCTTGCCGGGCTTGGAATGTTCGGGGCATGTGGCTGCCATTGGTCCCGGCGTCACCCGCTGGGCCGTGGGCGATCCCGTTTGCGCCTTGCTGCCCGGTGGCGGCTATGCCGAATACGCCCTAACCGCCGCCGATCACGCGCTGCCGATCCCCGCAGGAATGTCGCTGCGCGACGCCGCCTGCCTGCCCGAAACCTGCTTTACCGTTTGGTCCAACATCGTCATGCGCGGCGGACTAAAGGCGGGTGAGCGGTTCTTAGTCCATGGTGGCACCTCGGGTATTGGCACCACCGCCATCCAGATTGCCCGCGCCTTGGGCGCCCGCGTCTTTACCACCGCCAGTTCAGACAAAAAATGTGCCGTCTGTATGGACCTAGGTGCCGAAAAAGCCATCAATTACAATGAGCAAGACTTTGCCGCCGAGATGAAAGCCGTGGGTGGCGCAGACCTGATCCTTGATATGGTCGGCGGCAGCTATATGTCCCGCAACATCCGCAGCCTTGCCGATGATGGCCGCCTTGTGCAGATCGCGTTCTTGACCGGCCCCAAGGTCGAACTGAACTTTGCCGAAGTGATGATGCGCCGGCTTACCATCACTGGTTCAACCCTGCGCCCGCAATCCGACCTTGCCAAGGCTCGCATTGCGGCCCAAGTCGAACAGCATGTTTGGCCGATGATCGCCCGTGGTGCGCTAAAACCGGTGATCGACAGCGAATATCCGCTGGCCGAAACCCCCGCCGCCCATTGGCGAATTGAGACGCCTGGCCATATCGGAAAAATCGTCCTGAAGGTGCAGGGCGATGGTTGATTTCATCTTGGCTTAAATACCCAAAATCCGCCCGCGCCGCCCTGTGCGGGCGGCGCAAAATTTTAGCGAACCGCCCCCAACACCGCATTTTGCATCTGGCAATCGCGGATCGTATCGGCCCCACAGCGGCGCGGCTGCAAGTCTTTGGTCAGGCACATCCGCACCTCTTGGATCATCCCTGAGGCGCAGGTCACGGTAATCATATCCTTGGTCAGCCCCGGGTTCGCCGCTAAAAACGCTTCTTCCACCACGGCGGCGGGTACAGTCAACGTCTTGTTAATCTTGGAGAAAACATCCGGTTCGTTGACCGATGTAAAGGCCCGTCGCGCCGTTGCAAAATAATCTTGCGCCGAAAGTCCCGCACAGCGCCCGTGCTTTTTCCACTGATACCACGCTAGCCCCGCACCGCCCATAATATCGGCCATCGTCGCCGATTCCCCGCGTGAAGGGTCGCGCGCGGCGGTCCGGCAATAGGCGGGCCAGCCGTTTTCATACTGCGGCCACAGCCCGTGGAGGGTGAAAGTCAGGCCCTTTCCGGGCAGGCATTGGTCCTCACCGCGCGAGTCGCCCTCTAGCGCGCACC
This sequence comes from Pseudorhodobacter sp. W20_MBD10_FR17, assembly GCF_052119765.1. Classification (NCBI taxonomy): domain Bacteria; kingdom Pseudomonadati; phylum Pseudomonadota; class Alphaproteobacteria; order Rhodobacterales; family Paracoccaceae; genus Pseudorhodobacter; species Pseudorhodobacter sp. W20_MBD10_FR17. Next base: position 68,549 of record NZ_JBGQOQ010000004.1, read on the forward strand.
AGTTCGACGACCAGCTTAATGCCATGACGTAATAGTCGAAATCTCCGGCCTTTTCCCCATCCGCACGCGCGAAAACGCCCGAAAATGCTATCACAAAACCCATCAAAACCGCAAAAACCCGCATTTTCTCTTTCCTCTGCCCACGCGTACCAGTATACGGACCCCTGACTTCCCCGAAAACGAAAAGACGCGAGGCCACGCCCGCAGCCGTTTTCTCGGCATGGAAGGGATTTGTAAAGGAGTGTTGCGATGAACAAGCCACTGATGTCCAAAGCAACCGCCGTCTGGCTGGTGGACAACACAACTCTGACCTTTAAACAGGTCGCCGCGTTCTGCGGTCTGCACGAGTTGGAGGTGCAAGGCATTGCCGATGGTGATGTCGCAACCGGCGTTAAGGGCTTTGACCCTGTGTCCAATAACCAGTTGGAGCACGGTGAGATTGAAAAGGCACAGGCCGATCCGCATTACCGCCTGAAACTGAAATTTATCGCCTCTGCCGTGGGCGAGGAAAAACGCCGTGGCCCGCGCTATACGCCGCTGTCCAAGCGTCAGGACCGTCCGGCCTCGATCCTTTGGTTGGTTAAATTCCACCCCGAGTTGACAGATGGTCAGGTTGGCAAGCTGGTCGGCACCACCAAACCGACCATTCAGGCAATCCGCGAACGCACGCATTGGAACATCAACAATATCACGCCGATAGATCCGGTTGCTCTTGGGTTGTGCAAACAATCCGAGTTGGATGCAGCCGTTCAGGTCGCGGTGCGCAAAAAAGCTGCCGAAGGTGGCGTGATGTCGGATGACGAACGTCGCAAATTGGTCAGCACCGAGCAATCGCTTGGCATGTCCGAAGAGCCCAAAATGCCGTCCTCGATCGCTGGGTTGGAAAACTTTAGCATGACCGAAAAAGACGACGAAGACGATAAAAAGACCGATTATTCCAACGCTGACAGCTTCTTTAACCTGCCTGACGCAGATGACGAAGACGATGAGGATGAAGACAGCATTGATCCTCGCCGGAAATAAGGGCGTTACATAGACGAAAAAGCACCCCTCGGGGTGCTTTTTTATGACCCCAGCAAAGCTTCGGCCCAGTTGCGCACATCCGATTGGCGATTGCGGGCCACCGGCACCTCTTGGGTATTGTGCAATTGCAGCCGCCAGCCGCCGCGATTGCGCTGCAACCCGGCAAGCGCTGCATTTGCCACCCAATGGCTGCGATGCACTTGCATTCCGGCCGCCGATGGCAACTGATCAATAGCGTCTGCAAGCCGCCCGCGCAGCAGCAAAGCCCGCCCGTCTTGCAGCGTAACCGCGACATAATGCTCTTCGGCTTTCAGATGCCAGATTGTATCCACTTCCAGCCGCTGCCCCAAAACCTCGGACCAGAGCGGCGTCTGAGTTGCCGGCGCTTCGATCACAAGCGTTGCCGGAGGCGGAAATTCCGAACTGGTCTGGGCAAAGGCGATGATGGGTTGCGCTTTTAACCCGGTCTCCTTGGCAATTTTCTCAAGCAAAAAGCTTGCCAGAAAAATTTCGGCGGCGACGCAAAGCACCATGTTAAACGCCAAAAGCTCCGCCCACTCTGTCACCCCCAGTATTTACCCGCCCGCAACGCTGCTGACCCCCACCCCCCAAGCCGAGGTGATACAGACGCAGAACGTAATGATGGGAACGGTTGATACAAAAATTGGTAGCCGCCGCGACTGCCCCGCACAGATGAGCAAGCAAGCTATGAAAACGATAACCGCGCTTGCGATAATCAGGGTGCGCGCCATCACGCCCTCGGGCAAAAAACGATCATATGGCTGCAGAACCAAAATGATAGCGGTCACCGCCAAAATGAGCGAGATGAACAGCGGATGCCACAAAGCACGCGTAAAATCGTGCCAGCTGCCCCTGAATTCGCTACCGTTCAAGAATACAATGCGCATTTCATTCCAAAATCCGTGTAAAATTCGTTTGTCGTGTGCATTGTCGCGTTGGGTCGGGGGCGCATGCCCGTGAATGGTTGTGGTGTAACGAATGCCGACCCAGCTTTGTGTTTTTTAATAAATCATTGGCTGTAAAATTAGCTTTTTCTTACCCAACGTAAAGCCTTTGCGAAAAACTATTTCGTGTGTTTGGTTGGCTTTGGTTTTTGGGCCTGCCCCCATATGTTCTGCGGGGCAGGTTAAGAGTGTGTGAATAAAATTCGATAGTGTTTTTCGGGGGGCGATTGCAAGATCATCCGCGCCGCTAGAACCGCCGCCGCGCGCGTAGGGCGGCGCCGATCGTGCCGTCATCCAGATAGTCCAGCTCGCCGCCGATCGGCACGCCTTGGGCAAGGCTGGTCACCTGAACACCGGTATTTTCCAGCACCTCGGCAATATAATGCGCCGTGGTTTGCCCGTCGACAGTCGCATTCAGGGCAAGGATAACCTCGGTCAGGTTTTCGGCGCGGACCCGTTCAATGAGCAACGGGATGCGCAGCTCTTCCGGCCCCACCGCATCCAGCGCCGACAGCGTGCCGCCCAGCACATGGTAGCGGCCCTTGAACGCGTGTCCGCGCTCCATCGCCCATAGGTCGGCGACGTCTTCGACCACGCAAAGCTCGCCTGTCGCGCGGCGGCCGTCGCTGCAAATCTCGCACACCTCTTGGCTACTGATATTGCCGCATGTCCGGCAGTCGCGGGCATTTGTGGCGACCTCGGCCATCACTCGCGCCAGTGGCCCCATAACGGCCCCGCGCTTCTTTAACAGCATCAACACCGCCCGTCGCGCCGACCGTGGCCCAAGCCCCGGCAAACGCGCCATCAGGTCGATCAACTGCTCAATATCGCGCGGGGCCTGGCTCATTTAGAACGGCAGTTTCATGCCCGCAGGCAGGCCCAAACCTTCGGTCAGCTTGGCCATTTCCGATTGCGCCCGCTCACTCGCCTTGCTCTGCGCGTCCTTGATCGCGGCGAGGATCAGGTCTTCGACCACTTCCTTTTCCGACGCGACAAAAATTGACGGGTCAATATCAAGCCCCGTCAACTCGCCCTTGGCCGTGGCCCGCGCTGTCACAAGGCCGGCCCCGCTTTCACCGATCACGACGATCCGTTCCAGCCCCTCTTGCATCTCTGCCATCTTGCCTTGCATGTCCTGCGCGGCTTTCATCATCTTGGCCATGTCGCCAAGCCCACCCAAACCTTTTAGCATTCCATTTTCTCCAACTGATATACCTCGAACTAAGGTGACGCCTACCGCGCTTCAACCCTCTTCGAACGGGTCCCATTCATCTTCGACCTCGGGCAGCGCCTCAAACGCGGCTTCAAGCTCGGGCTTGCGCATCGCGGTGATTTTCACGCCAGGAAAGGCCGTGAACACGGCTTGCACCAGCGGGTTTTCCATCGCTTTGGCTTCGGCCTCAATGCGGTCTTTGTCCTGATCCTCGGCGATTGTTGCGGCACCGCCGGTATTGACCACGGTCACGGCCCAACGAACGCCCGTCCACCCCTGAAGGCGTGCTGCAAGCCGCGCGGCCAGATCGCGCGGGGCATCATGGGTGGGTTCGAATTCAATCCGGCCCGGCGAATATTTGGCAATTCGTAAGGTGGTTTCCACCTCAACAAGCAGCTTCATGTCGCGGCGCTCGCGGATCAGATCGACCACGCGTTCAAACGTCAGATAGCCTGCCAAAGCATCGGGGGCCAAGGCCACCGCAGCGGATTGCCCGCCCTGCATGGTTGCCCCATGAACCGCGCCGTGAACTGCCCCCATCGCCGGTGCGTGCAAACGGGTCGTTGCATGAACCGCGCCGCCCCCGCCACCCGCAGGTGCGCCACCTGTCGGCGCGGCGTTTTGCACAGATTGCAGCTTGCGGATTAGGGTTTCGGGGTCGGGTAAATCGGCGACATGCGTTAGCCGGATCACGGCCATCTCAGCAGCCATCATCGCGTTGGGGGCCAGCGCCACCTCTTCCAGCGCTTTCAGCAGCATCTGCCACATCCGCGTTAGTACGCGCATCGGCAAACGCCCCGCCATATCAAGCCCGCGCGTGCGCTCATCTGGCGGAATTGTCGGGTCTTCGGCAGCCTCGGGTGTGATTTTAATAACCGACAGCCAATGCGTAATCTCGGCCAGATCGCGGAGCACGGCCATCGGGTCGGCACCATCGGCGTATTGGCCTGCAAGCTCGGTCAGCGCCGCCGCCGCATCACCGCGCACGACCATATCAAACAGATCCAGCACCCGCCCACGGTCGGCCAGCCCCAGCATCGCGCGGACTTGCTCGGCAGTGGTTTCGCCCGCACCATGGCTGATCGCCTGATCCAACAAAGATGTCGCATCACGGGCCGAGCCTTCGGCGGCGCGGGTGATCAGCGCCAGCGCATCGTCGGAAATATTGGCGCCTTCGCCCTTGGCAATTTTTTGCAGCAGAGCGATCTGCACCTCGGGCTCAATTCGTTTCAAATCAAAGCGTTGGCAGCGCGATAGCACCGTCACCGGCACTTTGCGAATTTCAGTTGTCGCAAAGATGAATTTCACATGCGCCGGCGGTTCTTCTAGCGTTTTCAGCAGCGCGTTAAAGGCGCTGGTCGACAGCATGTGAACTTCGTCGATGATATAAATCTTGTAACGCGCCGATGTCGCGCGATAGGCGACCGAGGCGATGATTTCACGGATATCATCAACGCCTGTACGCGACGCCGCATCCATTTCCATCACATCAACATGGCGGCCTTCCATGATCGATTTGCACTGGTCGCAGACGCCGCAAGGCTCGGTCGTCGGGCCGCCTTTGCCATCGGGGCCAATGCAGTTCAGGCCTTTGGCGATGATCCGCGCGGTGGTGGTTTTACCAGTGCCGCGAATACCTGTCATGATAAACGCCTGCGCGATACGGTCGGCGGCAAAGGCATTTTTCAGGGTACGCACCATGGCCGTTTGCCCGACCAAATCGGCAAAGGTTTCGGGCCGGTATTTACGGGCCAAAACCTGATAGGCGGGCTGGGTTGTCTCTGACATGCGGTTCCCTCGGATTCGACGTTATGGGTAATCTAAGCACTCGCTTGCCGCGCGTCCACCCGTGGGGCTATTGTTATGGAAAATGGGGGCGCTGGTGTTTTCAATTTCTGAAATTTCGGTGGGTGCGGGGGGGCTGGGGCTTTGCCCGTTGCCGCAAGCCGTGGACGTGGCCCGTTTGCGTGATTGGCGGGCGGATCTGGTGCTAACGCTGGTTGAGGGGGCCGAGGCGGCGGAATTGTCGCCTGATCTGGCCGCGGCTTTGGCAGCGAAAGGGATCGCGCAGCGCTGTTTCCCGATTGCAGATTACGGCGTGCCTGTGGGCGGTTGGCCCGCAGTGTCGGCCGATTTACATGCAATTTTGGCACAGGGCGGGCGGATCGTGGTCCATTGTCGCGGCGGCTGCGGGCGCACGGGGATGATCGCACTGCGGCTTATGGTCGAGTTGGGCGAGGAACCAGACGCGGCACTGGCACGGCTGCGTGCCGTGCGGCCTTGCGCGGTGGAAACCGAAGAGCAGCGGCTTTGGGCCAGCGCCTAACGCTTCTTATGTTTCTGCGCGGCTTTGATCTGTTTGGCGACAGCTTTGCCTTTGCCGCGCTTGGTGATGCCATAGCCTTTGCCCATCGCGGCACCCGAAGTCGCCGTGTTCACCGCATCTTCGGCCGATAGCTTGCGCCACCGGTCAAGGCGGTCGGCGTCAATCTCACCCGTCGCAATCGCGGCTTGGACAGCGCAACCCGGCTCACCCTCATGCACACAATCGCGGAATTTGCACTGGGCGGCCAGTTCGGTAATCTCGGCAAAGGTGACGTCGATGCCTGTGGCGGCATCGGAAACGCCAAGGCCACGGATGCCGGGGGTGTCGATCAGCCAGCCGCCTTGGGGCAGGGGGTGCAGGCTGCGGGCGGTGGTGGTGTGGCGGCCGCGCGTATCATCGCGCACGCCTTGGGTTGCCTCATCCTTGCCGGTCAGCGCGTTTGTTAGGGTAGTTTTGCCAACACCCGAAGACCCAGACAGCGCCACTGTTTTGCCAACGCTGCACCACTGCGCCAGTTTTTCCGGCACATCTGGGGCGTGGGCATCCAGCACCAAAACAGCCAGATCGCGGCCCAGTTTTTGCGCCTCAACGGCATAGCTTTCGGGGTCTTCGGCCATATCGGCCTTGGTCAGCAAGATCACCGGTTCCACGCCCGCGTCATGCGCCAGCGTCAAATAGCGTTCCAGCCGTGCGACGTTGAAATCGGCGTTGCAGGATGTGGTGATGAACAATGTGTCGATATTCGCACCGATCAGACGGTATTCGCCAATGTTCCGGCTGCCTGCGCGTGAATGTACCCGCCGTTGCAGCAGGCTGCGGCGGTCAAGCCTGCGTTGCATCACGGATTGGCTGGCCGAAATCATCACCCAATCGCCCACGGCAAAACTGCCCGAGGGGTGGCCGTTTGGCAGCGCCACCTCACGCGGGCCATCGGGCGTTAGCACGGCCAATCGGTCGCGATGCACCTGCGCCACGCGGGCAGGTATATCGTCTTCGTCCTCAGGCGTGATTTGGCGCGCGAAATCTTCGGCCCAGCCCAGTGATTCGAGTGTGTATGTATCAGGGAAAATAGCGTTCATCCCATAAGCGGCGGCATTCGCGCCGCGTGGGGGTTAGGGTGAGAGGCTGGACATCGACCCAAGTGGGGCTCGTTGTGGCTGCTTCCTTCCGGACCTGACCAGGTTGGCGAGGCACTCGCCCGCGCCAACCTCTCAAGAACTATATAGGCACAGAAAATCGGATTCGCAAGATCACTTGGGCAAAAGTCCGATTTCGCGTGCGCCGGTTAGCAAGTCGGGTGCCACCAGATGCGCAAACCGGCCCGAGGCGGGGTTGATATCGGGTACTTGCACTACTGTCATGCCCGCACTGTGGGCCGATTCGGCACCGGCCTCGCTGTCTTCAAATGCCACGCAGCGCGCGGGATCGACGCCCAAAAGCGACGCCGCCAGCAAGAACGGGTCGGGCGCGGGCTTGGCCTGTTTGACATCATCAAAGCTGATGAGATGGTGGAAATAGGGGGCGATGTCGGTCACCGACAGCTTGTAGTCCAACTGCACGCGGGTCGATGAGGTGGCAAGTGCTATCGGCTGATCAATCGCGCCCAGCAGCTCATGCGTTCCGGGTTTTAGCGGGATACCACCGGCGTAATGATCCAGCACCGAGCGTTTCCAGATTTCGGAAAAGCTGTGAAATTCCAGATCAGGGTAACGCGCGCGGATAATGCCCGCGCCCGTCACATCATCGCGCCCAATCAGGCTGTGCAAAAACAGCGGGTCCACGGTGATCCCGACCTCGGCAAAGGCGGCGATCCCTGCGGCTTGGGTCAGCGCCTCGGTATCCAAAAGCGTGCCGTCGAGGTCAAAGATCACCGCGTCAAACATGGGTTAAATTCCCGCGTCGATGATAGCTTTGGCCAAAATTGGCACGGTGCGGGCGTTCAGACCGGCAATGTTCATCCGGCTGTCGCCGACCATGTAAATCCCGTGATCGCGGCGCAGGGTTTCGACCTGCTCGGGCGTGGCGCCAAGGCGCGAAAACATGCCGCGATGCTGGGCGAGGAACCCGAATCGGTCCGACCCAGACAGGCGGCGCAGCTCGGCCGCAAGGCTTTCGCGCAGGGTCAGCATGTTTTTGCGCACCTCTTCCAGTTCAGCCTGCCAATCGGCACGCAGCTCTGGGTCGTTCAGAATCATCGTCACCAACCGTGCGCCATGATCGGGGGGGAAGCTGAAATTTTGGCGGTTTAGGAACGCGAGGTTGCCTTGCACCACGGCCCGCATCTCGGCCTTTGGGGAAATGGCGATCAGGATTCCAGTACGTTCGCGGTAAATGCCAAAGTTCTTTGAACAAGACGCGGCGATCAGCAATTCGGGCAGGCGTCCTGCCAAGAGGCGCATACCTGCGGCGTCTTCTTCTAGCCCGTCACCAAAACCTTGGTAGGCGATGTCGATAAACGGAATTGCACCGGTTTTTTCCAGCAAATCGGCGACAGCGGCCCATTGCGGCAACGTCAGGTTTGCGCCGGTCGGATTGTGGCAGCACGCGTGCAGCAAGACCACATCACCCGCCTGAACCTGCGTCAGATCGGCCATCATGCCGTCAAAATCAACACCCCGGCTCTCGGAGTCGAAATAGCGATATTCGGACATCTTCATGCCGAGGTAATTGATGATCGACGGGTGGTTTGGCCATGTCGGGTTGGAAAGCCAAACGGTGGCATCAGGGCTGGCGAGTTTGATCAGTTCCAGCGCCTGACGAATGGCCCCCGTGCCGCCGGGGGTGGCGACGGCAGACAAACGATCGGCCGGTACCACACCATCCAGCAGCAAATTCTGCATCGCTTCGGCATAGGCGGGCTCGCCCGCAAGGCCGGTATAGGTTTTGGTATTCTCGGTTTCCCACAGCTGTTTTTCCGCCGCTTTCACGGCCCGCATAACGGGCGTCAGGCCGATTGCATCCTTATAGACGCCAACGCCAAGGTCGATCTTGGTATCGCGCGGGTCGTCCTTGTACATCTGGATCAGTTGCAGGATTTTGTCTTGCGGTTGGGCGTGCAGAGCGTTCAGCATTTTGTTTACTTTCAACAGCATAGGGGCAACGGGATAGGTGGGTTAGCCTTTGGCGATGGGCAGATCATCGAACATGCCCCATTCCGACCAAGAGCCATCATAGAGCGCATGATTTTTATGGCCGATCCGTTCCAATCCAAGGCTAAGGATCGCCGCCGTCACACCCGATCCGCAGGTGGTGATCACGGGTTTCGACAGGTCTACGTCCGCCGCCTCGAACGCGGCTTTTATCACGTCAGGCGCCTTCATCGTGCCGTCCCCATTCAGCAAGTTGCCAAACGGCAGGTTCTTGGAATTGGGAATATGGCCAGAGCGCAATCCGGCGCGGGGTTCGGCGGCCTCGCCTTTGAAACGGGCTGCGGCGCGGGCGTCGATGATCTCGGTTTCTGCCAGCTTTGACGCTTGGGCCACTTGGGTCACATCTTTGACAAGGCCGGATTGGCGTTGCACGGTGATGTGGCGGTCGCGCACAACGGGCGGCATATCCTCAATATCACGGCCTTCGGCCTGCCATTTGGGCAAACCACCGTCCAGCACGGCAATATCCATCTTGCCCATCAGGCGAAACGTCCACCACACGCGGGCGGCCGAAAACAGGCCAGTACTGTCATAGACAACCACTTGATGCCCGTCACCAATGCCCATCGCGCGCATCCGGCTGATGAACTTTTCCACCGGAGGAGCCATATGCGGCAAGTCCGAGCGGTGGTCGGAAATCTCATCGATATCAAAGAATCGCGCACCGGGAATGTGGGCGCTGTCATACTCGGCCTTTGCATCGCGGCCCGTGGCGGGCATGTGCCATGACGCATCAATAATCCGCAGATCGGGGTCTTTGATATGTTGGGCCAGCCAGTCGGTGGACACAAGCGTCTTGGGGTCGTCTTGCGGGGCGGGGGTCATGTTCGGCTCCTTGCAGCAATAACCGTGGCAGCGATGCTTTGGGTATATCGGATAAGCCGCGTGAGGCAAGGCCAGAGCCGCCAGATAACGCAAAACGCCCCGTCGGGCGGCGGGCATAGACGCTAGCAGGCGGGCGACATAGTGCCACATCCCTGCGCAGCGCTATCAGTATTGGTTTTGTTTCAGCAGGCGGGCTTTTTGCCTGTCCCAATCGCGCTTGGCCGAGGTTTCGCGTTTGTCGGCGTTCTTTTTGCCTTTGGCGATGCCGATCTTCAGCTTTACCATACCGCGTTCGTTGAAATACATTTTCAGCGGCACAATCGTCATGCCTTCGCGGGCGGTCGCATTCCACAGTCGCGCCAATTCTTTCTTGGAAACCAACAGCTTGCGCTTGCGGCGTTCCTCATGGCCCCAGGTTTTGGCCTGCAAATAGGGGGCAATGTAGCCGTTGATCAGCCACAACCCGCCATCCTCAACACTCGCATAGCTTTCTGCGATGTTGGAACCACCTTGGCGCAACGACTTGACCTCGGACCCCAGCAGCATGATGCCGGCCTCGATGTCGTCCTCAATAGCGAAATCAAACCGCGCGCGGCGGTTTTCGGCAATCAGTTTGGAATTTGGGTCACTGTGTTTTACCATGGTCTTCATCAAATAGGGATTGTAGGGGCAACTGTCCAGATGGCGGCGCGCCTGAATGTGCAAAGGAAAACCATGTTTCTACAGATTGCCATTGGTACGGGTCTGATGATGCTGTCGTTGGCCGTGGGCGGCTTGGGTATTTTGGCGATGGAAATGGGGTTTTCGCGCAGTCACCTGTGGCTGATCCGCGAGCCGCACAGGCCAAAGCTGTTGCTGGTGATGCTGGGGGTGTCGTTCGTCGTTCTGGGGATCATCACGGCGGGCGTCTGGATTTGGGCGCTCGCGTTTTATTCTCTGGGCATTTTCGCTACGCTAGAGGCGTCGGTTTATTTTTCCTTGGTCAGCTTTACCACGCTTGGGTTTGGCGATGTGCTGTTGCCGCGCGATTGGCGGTTGCTGTCGGGAATGGCGGCGGCGAATGGGTTGCTGAACTTTGGCTTGCTGACCGCGCTGTTGGTTGAGGCGTTGCGCCATGTGCGGCTGGGTCAAATGAATGCCCGCAAACGGCAGGATTAACCGCGCCAGTACATCACGATAACTGCGCGATTAGCGTATAAGACAGCGGCAGTTGCGCAGGCTGGTTTTGGTATTGGTCATAGTCAACCTCGCGGTTGGAATGCGGGTGTTCTGTCAGGGACTCAACGCGCAGGCCTGCGGCGGCAATCGCGGTGACAATCGCCCCCAAAGGATGCGCGAACCAATACGACCGCGCGCCTTTGCCCGCGTCTGACCCGTCATAGGTTATCACATCTTCAAACACCTGCGGCGCAGTTTGAAAATACGACCGCTCGGGTAGATATGGGTTTGGTGCGTCTGGGTCGTACATATCCAAAATAGGGTGCGTTTCATAGATCAGCAGGCGGCCTTGTGGCCCTAGCAGCCCTGCTACAATGCGAAAGAACTGCGGCAAATCTGGCATCCAGTTCAGCACGCCAATGGTGATCAGCGCGAAATCATGGTTGCGGGGTGTGGTTTCGGGCAGGTCGTAAACATCGGCGCAGAGAAAGCTGCAATCGCTGTTTGCCACATGTGCCAGCTGCGCGGCTTGGGCCAGAAACGCTGCGGATTGGTCAATCCCTAGTGTGGGGACCGCGCCAAACCGTGCCATCGACAGCAACTCTCGGCCATTGTTGCAGCCGATTTGAACGGCGGTTTTTCCGGCGATGTCAAGGGTTTGCAGCATGCCGGTGATGCAGCCGTCAAAGGTTGAAAACCCCGGTTGGGCAAAGGCTGTCAGTAACGCCGCCCAATCATCGCCCCGCGCGTGAACCTGCGCCGAGGCATCCCACGCGGCGCGGTTGGCTTGGGTGACAGTTTTCAAATCAGGGGCGTTCATAGCTGTCAGATTGCGGTACAGGCAAGCGCTGCGCAAGCCCCCTGTTACCGCCCTTACGCCCCCGCAGCAGCGTATAGATGCCCGACCCGACGATGACGGCGCTGCCCAGCAGTGTGGCTGCATCGGGGCGCTCGGCAAACACCAGCGTCCCGAGGATCAGCGCGAACAGCAGGCGCGTATAGCGGAATGGCGTGACCAGCGACACCTCGCCCGTGCGCATCGCGACCGTCAACGCGTAATAGGCCGCAACACCGACCAAAGTGCCTGCACCCAGCGTAAGGCTGGTCTGCATATCGGGCACCACTGCGCCGCCCGTCCATGCCAGCAGAGCAGCACCCGTGGGCACCAAAATGGCAAAGCCGTAAACGCCCAAGGTCAGGTTTGACAGGGTTTTTGGCGCCGCCCGTGTGGCCAAGTCACGCCCCGCAAAACCAAGCATCCCCAGCAATGCCAGCACCGAAAGGGGCGTAAACCCCGCCAACCCCGGCCGCAAAATGATCAGCACGCCCACAAAGCCAGCCGTGATCGCCGACCACCGCCGCCAGCCTACCTTTTCACCGAACACCAGTGCGGCACCTGCCACCACCACCAACGGCGTGGCCTGCAAAATCGCCGAGGCCGAAGACAGCGGCGTCAGCGCAATAGCAAAAGTATAAAACAGGCGGCCCATCACCTCAAACATCGCGCGCAGCAGAATGGGGCGGCTCAGGATGGCAGGGTTCAGCAGCCGCGCGCCTTGCGCCTTTGCCAGAATGGCAAAGCCGATCATGCCAAGCCCGCCAAAGATCATCAAAATCTGACCAACCGGAACCTGCCGTGCGGCGGTTTTCAAGAACATGTCTTCAAGCGCAAAACCGCCCATTGCGGCAATCATAAACAGGCCGCCACGCTGATTATCGTTCATGATCTGGCCTGTTCTGATTGGAAAAAATGCAGCGTGCAATAAAAAGCCCGGCGACGCCATAGGGCGCGCCGGGCTAAATCGGGTTATTGCCCGACTTAGTTGATCAGGCCAGCGTGGCGCATCGCGGCGTCAATCTTGGCCTTGGTACTATCGGTCAGGCCCGTTAGCGGCAAGCGCACGTCTTGGGTGCAGAGGCCCAGCTTGAACAGGCCGTATTTTGCGCCAACAAGGCCGGGTTCGGTAAAGATCGCCTCGTGCAGTGGCATCAGGCGGTCTTGATAGATCAGCGCCTTGGCATAGTCGCCTGCCAGCATCGCCTCTTGGAATTCGGCACAGAGGCGGGGGGCCACGTTGGCAGTGACGGAAATGCAGCCTACGCCGCCATGCGCGTTAAAGCCCAGTGCAGTGGCATCCTCGGCTGAAAGCTGTACGAAATCACGGCCACACAGCGCGCGCTGCTGGCTGACACGTTCCATTTTGCCAACCGCATCCTTGACGCCGACAATGCGCGGCAGCTTGGCCAATTCGCCCATGGTTTCGGGCAGCATATCCACACAAGAGCGACCCGGAATGTTATAGATAATAATCGGCAAGGTGCAGCAGTCGTGCAGCGCGGTGTAATGGGCAATCAGCCCGGATTGGGTGGGGCGGTTATAGTAAGGCGTGACAACAAGCGCCGCAGTCGCACCCACACGCTCGGCATGTTTGATAAGGCCAATCGCTTCGGCTGTGTTGTTGCTGCCAGTGCCTGCAATAACAGGAACGCGGCCTGCCACGGCTTTCACCACTTCTTCGATCACCAACTCATGCTCGGAATGGCTAAGGGTGGGGCTTTCGCCTGTGGTGCCAACGGGCACGATACCGTGGCTGCCCTCACTGATTTGCCATTCGACAAGTTTCTTCAGCGTATCCAAATCCACTTTGCCGTCTTTGAACGGCGTGACCAAGGCAGGCATTGACCCTTTGAACATGGTACGCTTCTCCTCTTGCGCAGTGGGCGGATTACTGAATCGCCCTGTTGGTTTTCAGCGCCTTCCTAGCGCTATGTGCGGCCCTTGCCAAGCGTGGCACGAAATGGCCTGCGCGCGGTGATGTGAGTTGCGCCTTGCGGGCCACAATGGCAAATTGGCGGGTATGAAAACATTACATGCCCCTAACCGTTTGTCCTTTGCCCGTATCTGCGGGATTTTGCTGTTATTGGCGGGGGGCGTGGCCCCGCAAGCCCACGCCGATGCAGCCGATGATTTGCGCAGCGCGCTGACGGCTGCGGATGTCCGCGATTGGAATAAAGCGCTTGCTTTGGCCCCTGCGGGCGTGGCGCATGATGTAATCGAATGGCAACGGCTGCGCGCAGGCGATGGTTTGCTGGGCGAGTATGAGGATTTTCTGGCCCGCCGCCCTGATTGGCCGGGCTTGCCGTGGCTGCACCAAAAGGGTGAGGCGGCGGTGGCGCGGTCCAGTACCCCGGACCGCGTGACCGGCTATTTCACCAAGGATAAACCGTCGACGGCTGAAGGCGCGATTGCGTTGGTTAAGGCCTATATGGCCAAAGGCAATGCCAAGGCTGCCGGGGCCGAGGCACAAAGCGCTTGGCTGGGCCTAAGGTTTGATGCCGCCGAGCAGGCCGAATTACAGGCCTTGCAACCGCAAGCCCTGCAATCGGTGCATAATAAACGCATGGATATGCTGCTGTGGGCCGGGCGCGAGGCCGAGGCGCGACAAATGCTGCCCTTGGTGTCGCAAGGCTGGCAGACTTTGGCACAGGCCCGCATCGCGCTGCGCGAAATGAGTGATGGTGTCGATGGTCTGATTGCTGCAGTGCCTGCCGCTGAGTCTGGCAATGCGGGCCTTGCCTTTGACCGGTTTGTCTGGCGCGCGCGCAAAGGGTTCACCGATGGCGCGGTGGCCCTTATTTTGGAGCGCTCTATTTCTACGGCATCCTTGGGGCGGCCTGACGCGTGGGCCGACCGCCGCATCCGCCTTGTGCGCGATCTGATGCAGGGCGGGCGGATGGCCGAGGCGTATCGCATCGCCGCCTCGCACAGGCTGACCGAGGGCGGCGACTATGCCGAGCTAGAGTTTCTGGCGGGGTTCATCGCCCTGCGCAAGCTGAACGACCCGATGACTGCACGCAACCATTTCCAGCATTTGAAGCAAGGCGTTAGCACCCCTATCAGCCTGAGTCGTGCCCATTATTGGGAAGGCCGCGCCGAGGAAGCCTTGGGCAATACCGCCGCCGCCCGTTTGGCATATCAGGCTGGGGCCAAGCATCAAACGGCCTATTACGGCCTGCTCTGTGCTGAAAAGCTGGGGCTGCCGTTGGATGCGGCGTTGCTGGCGGATGCGCGGCCAAGTGATTGGCGGCAAGCTTCTTTTGCCAACTCGTCGGTGCTTCAGGCCGCGCAGCTTTTGCTGGCTGCGAATGATCTGGATTTGGCCAAGCGGTTTGTGTTGCATTTGGCCGAAGGCTTGGGGCCAAAAGAGTTGGACCAGCTCGCTGATTTTGCGTTGCAAAACGGCCAGCCCCATATCGCGGTACTCGTTGGCAAGCAGGCCGCATCGCGCGGGGTGATTTTGCCGCGCGCCTATTTTCCCGTGGTTGGTCTGGTGCCCGATAACCTTGCGGTTAGTCGGGCGCTGGCGCTGTCTATAGCACGGCGTGAAAGTGAATTTAATGTGGGCGTTGTCAGCCCCGCTGGTGCCCGTGGTTTGATGCAAGTTATGCCGGGAACCGCCAAGTTGATGGCCGAGAAAACCGGCAAGCCCTATGCGCTGTCACAGTTGACGACAGATCCTGCCTATAATGTTGGTCTTGGGTCGGCCTATCTTGCGCAATTGGTGGAAGAGTTCGGCCCAGCCGTGGCGTTGATTGCTTCCGGCTATAACGCGGGGCCGGGGCGTCCACGCCGATGGGTGACTGAGTTTGGTGACCCAAGGCAGCCTGACGTCGATGTGGTGGATTGGGTGGAAACCATCCCGTTTAACGAAACCCGCACCTATGTGATGCGCGTTGTCGAGTCGCTGGTGATCTATCGCGCAAAACTGCGCGGCACGCCGACGGTGGTTAATGTCAGCGCCGAGTTGTCAGGTCGATAGGTCGAATGCGGGAGACCTAATTTTCGACGAAAAATCTGATTTTTCGTCGAAAATTCCAAAGCTTGTGTCCGTTAGCCCTTCAGCGATGCGGCACGCATTTGGCTAAGTGTCTGTCCTGTGGTCAGCATGTCCGGATCAAGTTTCAACTCAATCACGGCAACCGTTCCACTGGCCTGCGCGCGCGCAAATGCTGCTGCAAAATCGGCCTGATCGGTGACAGTTTCACCATGCCCGCCATAGGCCCGCGCCAGCGCTGCGAAATCGGGATTAGCAAGGTCGGTGCCGGATACGCGGCCAGGATAGTGCCGCTCTTGGTGCATCCGAATGGTGCCATAGCGACCATTATTGGCGACAATGACAATCGGTTTCGCCCCGTGCTGCACGGCTGTTGACATCTCATTACAGGTCATCTGAAAGCACCCATCCCCCGCCATGCAAACCACGGTTTTATCAGGGTGTTGCAAGGATGCCGCGACCGATGCCGGAAAGCCATAGCCCATCGACCCCGATGTTGGCGCAAGCTGCGCTCCGAAACGCCGAAACCGGTAGTAACGGTGCAAAAAGGCCGCATAATTGCCCGCACCATTGGTGATGATGCTGTCATGCGGCAGCGTGTCGGCCATCCATGCCACAACCTGTTCCAATTTTACCGCACCCGGTGTCTCCGTTGGCTTTTGCCATGTCTCATATTCGGCCCGTGCCTGCGCCGTCCAATCGGCCCAAGGACCGCTGCCCGAGGTGTCTGCCAATGCGCCAACAACATCTGCAGTAGGCGCAGCAATTGCCAGCGCGGGGGCAAACACGCGGCCCAGCTCATCTGGGTCGGGGTGAATGTGCAGGATGCGTGGGCCGGGGCGGGTTGGGTCCAAAATTTCATAGCCATTAGTGGCAATATCGCCCAGCCGCGCGCCCAGTACCAACAGCACATCGGCTTGCGCCAACCGTTGGCCCAACTTGGGGTTCATGCCAACGCCCAGATCTCCGGCATACAAAGGATTGTCGTTGTTCATCCGGTCTTGGCGGCGAAAGGTCACGGTGACGGGCAGGTTCCAACCTTCCGCAAACTTTGCCAAAGCATCGGCAGTGGCTTGTGACCAGCCTGGCCCGCCCGCAATGACCAAAGGGCGCTGGGCGGTTTGCAGGGCTGCCGTGATCGCAGCAATCTGCGCGTCACTGACAGCAGCAGGCTGCGGTGCAGGGGCGGGCAGGTCGGCCACATCGGCGCAGGCGGACAGCATGTCCTCGGGCAGGGCCAGCACCACAGGGCCGGGCCGGCCAGAGCAGGCCACATGAAAGGCGCGGCTGATGTATTCGGGCAAGCGTTCGATCTGATCAACTTCGGCGGCCCATTTCGCCATCGTGCCAAATACCGCGCGATAGTCCATTTCCTGAAACGCCTCACGGTCGCGGTGCGCCCGGGCAATCTGGCCCACGAAAACCACCATTGGCGTGCTGTCTTGTTTGGCAATGTGAATGCCCGCCGACGCATTCGTCGCCCCCGGCCCGCGTGTCACAAACAACACGCCGGGCTTGCCCGTCATCTTGCCCTGCGCTTCGGCCATCATCGCGGCACCGCCTTCTTGGCGACAAACGATGTTAGAAATACCGCTGTCATGCAGCCCGTCGAGTGCGGCGAGAAAGCTTTCGCCCGGCACGGAAAACACGCGGGTGACACCTTGGGCCACCAGTTGATCTACCAAAATCTGTCCGCCGTGCCGCATGTTCATCCCTCCTAGCCACAGTTCGCACGAACACTGCGCTGACGCGGGGCGTGGTTCAAGCGCTTAAAGACTGGGGGCTTAAAGACTGGCCTCAACGCGGAAATCGTCGGGGATGGTGTCGCGGCCATCCAGCACCAGATCAACCATGCAGGCGGCGACGCCACTGGCCATGCCAAACCCGATTTTAAACCCGCCATTGGCGATGAAGTGACCCGCACGGTCGGGCCACGCACCCAGCATCGGCGCACGGCTGCGGCTACGCGGGCGGATGCCAGCCCAACGTTCAATCACCGGCGCATCGGCAAGGCAAGGCAGGGCGGCGCGTGCCTTGGCGATCAGCGTGTCCAACTGCGCATCGGTGCTGGTCGCATCCTCCCACTCACGTTCAGACGTCGAGCCGATTGCGACGGTGCCATCGCCATGCCCGATGATATGCAGCCCTTCGGTAAACACTTGCGGCAAAGTAGCGGCATCGTATCGAAAACTCGCCGCTTGCCCCTTTACCCCGGCCCCTACCGCCCGTGCCCGCCCCTGCGAGATATCCAGCAAACCGGCATAGCCCGTAGCCCAAACCTGCGGGCCAACGGCCGCAGCTTCGCCAATAACCAGCGTGCCGCCTTTGGCCTTAATCGCGGCCAGCAGGGCGGCCCCTGCGGCCCGAGGGTGCAAACGGGCGGTCAGTGTGTCGTGGATCAGCCAGCCGGTCGGGCTGAACGGTTCCCAATCAGCGCCCGTTGCTGCAATGACCTGCCAATCGGCGCGGCCTTGCCACAGCACCTTGGCCGTTTCCGTGCGCGTATGGGCCAGAGCCAAGCCGCCGTCATCCATCACGGCCTGCAACCGGCCTGTGCGGGCATAGAGCGGGTCCACCCCGCCTGCCTCCTGCACCTCGCGCCACCACTTTGCGGCACCCAGCAAACAATCCAGTTGAAACGCCTTTTTGCTGTTCCAGTTTTCCGGCACATGGGGTGCTAGCGCCCCCACGATCCCGCCAGACGAGCCAGCCCCCGGATGCGCCGCCTCGACCACTTGCACCCGCGCCCCGCGCAGCAACGCAGCCCACGCAATCGACAGGCCAAAGATGCCCGCCCCATGCACCGTCAGATCTGGCGTTGCCATTCCGCGCCCCTTTGCCCATTGTCGCCCCAAACCAACCCCATAGGCGATTTACCCGTGCCCGACCAGAGCAACCCCGAAACCCCGCCGCAACTGGAATGGCGCGACGGCGCTTTGCCGATCTCGACCCAGTTTGACGACCCGTATTTCAGCCTTGCCAACGGGCTGGATGAAACGCGCCATGTGTTTTTGGTGGGCAATGACCTGCCCGAACGCCTGCGGCCCGGCTTTCAGATTGCCGAGCTGGGCTTTGGCACAGGGTTAAACCTGCTTGCAACGCTGTTAGCTGCGGGCGACGCGCCGATCAATTTCACGTCGTTTGAGGCCTATCCGATGGCCGCCCCCGACATCGCTCGCGCGCTTGAGGCCTTCCCCGAGGCGGCAGCGGTGGCAGGCCCTTTCCTGACCCAATGGGCCACGGGTGCACGGAAGTTTCAGCTTGGCCCCGTCAAAGTTGAGGTGATTATCGGCGATGCCCGCACCACGCTGCCACAATGGCAGGCCCGTGCCGATGCGTGGTTTCTGGACGGGTTTTCCCCAGCCAAAAACCCCGAGCTGTGGAATGAGGACTTGATGGCCGAGGTCGCCCGCCACACTGCCGCGGGCGGCACGTTCGCCACCTATACCGCCGCGGGCTTTGTACGCCGTGGCTTGCAAGCTGCCGGATTTGACGTAGAGCGGCGCAAAGGCCACGGCAACAAACGCCATATGGCGACAGGAAAGATGCCCGCATGACCGACCAAAACACACGTCTTGGCATTCTGCTGATGATCGTCACCGTATTCATTTTTGCGGTCCAAGACGGGTTTGCCCGCTATCTGGGCGGCGGCTATAGCGTGTTTATGGTCATCATGGTGCGTTATTGGTTCTTTGCCGTATTCGTAACCGTGCAAGCGATGATGAAACCCGCCGGTTTGCGGGCCGCCGTGCGCACGCGGCACCCGTGGCTGCAATTCGTCCGCTCGGTCATCCTGATCGCCGAGATTTGCGTGATGGTCTATGCCTATACCCGCATCGGCCTGATCAACACGCATGCGATTTTCGCCGTGTGCCCGTTGCTGGTGGCGGGGCTTGCCATGCCGGTTTTGGGCGAAAAGGTCGGCTGGCGACGGTGGAGCGCGATTTTGGTCGGTATGATCGGCGTCGCTATTATCTTGCAACCCGATGGCGGCGTGTTTTCACCCGACAGCTTTTTGCCGCTGCTGGGCGCGCTGCTGTTTGCGCTCTACAGCCTGATGACGCGGCTTACGACGCGTGATGAGCCTGCGTTTATTTCGTTCTTTTGGTCAGGCATCATCGGCTGTGTGCTGATGACGGTTATCGGCCTGCCGTATCTGACATTCATGCCGGTGTTCGATCTGTTTATCCTTGCGGTTTATTCCTTCCTCGCGCTGTTTGGGCATTACCTTTTGATCCGCAGCTATTCGATGGCCGAGGCAAGCGCCTTGCAGCCCTTCGCCTATTTGCAGATCGTTTTCATTACCATCATTGCGATTACGGTGTTTGATGAAGCCCTGCGGATGAACATCGTGATTGGTGGCGGTATTGTTATCCTTGCGGGGCTGTTCACCGTGATCCGCAGCCGCCAAGTGAACCAAGGCAAGGCGCTGCGGGTGGGCCAACGATGAAGGCGCAAAACACCCAACTTGGCATCATCCTGATGGTTGCCGTGACCTTTGTTTTTGCCATGCAAGACGGGATTTCGCGGCATCTGGCGGGCGCGTATAACGTGATGATGGTGGTGATGATCCGCTATTGGTTCTTTGCTGCTTTTGCCATTTGGCTAGGCTGGCGCAAGGCGGGCAGCCTGCGCGCGGCAGGGGCCACGCATCACCCGATTTTGCAACCCCTGCGCGGGGTGCTGCTGGCGGTGCAAATCAACGTGTTGGTGCTTGGCTTTGTGAAAATCGGCCTCGTCGGTAATCACGCGATTTTTGCCAGCTATCCCCTGATGATCGCTGCCCTGTCTGGCCCGATCTTGGGCGAGTCGGTGGGCTGGCGGCGCTGGGTGGCGATTGGGATCGGCTTTGTCGGCGTGCTGATCATCCTTCAGCCCGGTTTTGCGGTGTTTTCCCCCTATGCCTTGCTGCCAATCGTGGGCGCGGTGATGTTTGCCACCTATGGTCTGCTGACCCGCTATGTCGGGCGTAAAGACCGTGCCGTCGTGTCATTCTTTTGGGTGGGTACCGTGGGCGCGGCCATTACCACCATCGCGGGCGTCGCATGGTGGGAGCCGATGATCGCAAGCGATTGGGCATGGATGCTGCTGCTTTGCGTCACCGGAATTGTGGGCCATTACATGCTGATCAGTGCTTATGAGGTGGCCGAGGCCTCGGCCATTCAGCCCTTTGCTTATTTGCAGCTGGTTTTTGCCTCAATTTTGGGGATGACGGTGTTCCAAGAGGTGCTGGAACTGCATGTCGCGATTGGCGCAGGCGTGGTGGTGCTGGCGGGGTTGTTCACGCTGTGGCGCGCACGGCAGGTGCGACACTAGACCGTTTCAGACCTTTTTGGTGAACACCAGCGAGGTGGGCGCTGCAAAGCCCGGATGGGTCGTGGCACCATTTTGCTGAAACCCAAGAGCAAAGAAAATTGCATGGTTTTCAACCAGTTCTATACGCGATTGCAGCTCTAGCGCCGGCAGGCTCAGCGCGCGTGCGCGTGCCTCGGCAAGGGTGATCAGAATATGCGCATAGCCTTTGCGTTGATAGGAAGGGTCAACCGACAAACGCCCCAAATACAGGGCATGCGCTTTGGGCGTCAGCACCATACAGGCGCGGGGCGGTTGGCCGATAACCCACACCTCACCCGGATAGGTCGCCAAGTCTTGCGGGGTCACCTTGTCCAAAGAGGAGGGTGGGTCGATCCGCCCTTCCATCCCCGCAAATGCCCGTTTTATCAACGCGAGAAGCGCATCCCAATCATACGGCTCTTTGGGTTGAAACGGGGTCATGCGGCGCTCCTTTGCGTTAACAACTTTCAGGGCCTTACAGCAGACGGTCAAGCGAATTTGCGCGGGGTGCAGCATGAAAAACGGTTCTCCGGCAGTGACCTAACCTGGTAACGCCAAGATGTTGTGGATAACCCTGCCGATACCCCATGATGCTGGGGGTTAACGGGTTGACACATTCCGTGATGAAACAGACGATCACCGCCCGAACAGAATCACTGGTGCCAATCCTTTGCGTTTCAACCGACTCCGGCTTAACGGCTTTAAAAGCTTTGTCGACCCCACGGATTTGATTATCCATGAGGGGCTGACAGGTGTGGTTGGCCCCAATGGCTGCGGCAAATCCAATTTGCTTGAGGCGCTGCGATGGGTGATGGGCGAAAATCGCCCCACCGCAATGCGTGGTGGCGGCATGGAAGATGTGATTTTCGCCGGTACCACCAGCCGCCCCGCCCGCAACTTTGCCGAGGTGGTGTTGGTCATGGATAACCAAGACCGCCTTGCGCCCTCGGGCTTCAACGATGCTGATCAGATTGAGATCACGCGCCGGATTACCCGCGATGCAGGCTCGGCCTATAAGGCCAACACGCGGGATGTGCGGGCGCGTGACATCCAGATGTTGTTTGCCGATGCCTCGACCGGGGCGCATTCGCCTGCTTTGGTGCGGCAAGGCCAGATTGCCGAGCTGATTAACGCCAAACCCAAGGCGCGGCGCCGTATTTTGGAAGAGGCCGCCGGTATTTCTGGCCTGTACCAACGCCGCCATGAGGCCGAGCTGCGACTGACCGCCACCGAGACAAACCTGTCACGCGTCGATGACGTGCTAGAGGCGCTGGCCAGCCAGCTTGGCACCCTTGCCCGCCAGGCCCGCCAAGCCGCCCGTTATCGCGAGATCGGCACCGATTTGCGCCGCGCCGAGGGTATGCTGCTGTTTCGCCGCTGGCGCGAGGCTGATTTGGCCGTGCATGAGGTGGAATCCCTGCTGCGCGAGCGGATCATTCAGGCAGGCAAGGCCGAAACCCTGTCAAACGTGGCGCAACAGGCCCGCGCCGCGGCCGAGGAAACCTTGCCGCCCAAGCGTGAGGAAGAGGCGATTGCCGGTGCGATCTTGCAACGCCTGACCGTACAGCGCGACACGTTGAACGACACCGAGGCCCGCGCCTTGCAAACCATTGAAACGCTGCGCGGTCGCATCGACCAGCTGTCCCGCGATATGGAGCGTGAAACCGGCCTGAACCGCGATGCCCAAGACACGATTGAGCGGCTGGAGTGGGAGGCTGAACAGTTGGCCCGCGCCGCCGATGGCCATGATGAAAAGCTGCGCGAGGCGTCTGAGGCCGCGCGCGAAGCCGGTGCTTTGCTGACTGAACGCGAAGGCGGCATGTCGGAAATGACCGAAGACGTTGCACGATTGGCCGCGCGTCACCAATCGGCGGGGCGCTTGCTTGCCGATACGCAAA
This sequence comes from Pseudorhodobacter sp. W20_MBD10_FR17, assembly GCF_052119765.1. Classification (NCBI taxonomy): domain Bacteria; kingdom Pseudomonadati; phylum Pseudomonadota; class Alphaproteobacteria; order Rhodobacterales; family Paracoccaceae; genus Pseudorhodobacter; species Pseudorhodobacter sp. W20_MBD10_FR17. The sequence goes on from NZ_JBGQOQ010000004.1 coordinate 91,275, forward strand.
GCACTGTAGAAAAAGCGGAAAGCCAGACTGCCCGTGCCAAAGACGCTGCTGCCGAGGCGCTGGAAGCCGAAGCCCGCGCAGCCGAGGGGTTTGAGGCCGCCGAGATCGCGCAAGAAGAGGCGCTTGCACTGGCCGAAGCCACCGAAGAGGCGCTGTTAAGCGCCGAAGAGGCCCGCGCAAATGTGCAAACCCGCGAGGCCGACGCCCGCGCGATGCGGTCCGAGGCCGAGGGCGAGGCCAACGCATTGCGCGCCGAAGTTGCCGCCTTGGCACGGCTGGTGGAACGCGAATCTGCGGCGGGTAGCCAAGTGTTGGATCAATGCAGCGTGGAGCCGGGGTATGAGGCCGCGCTGGGCGCTGCGCTTGCCGATGATCTGCGCGCGCCAGCGGTGAATGGTGACGCCGTTTCCGGCTGGGCGGCGCTGCCGGATTACGACGAAAGCGCGGCTTTGCCGGATGGTGCCGCGCTGCTGGCCGAATGGGTGACGGTGCCCGCCGTTCTGCGCCGCCGCATTGGCCATATCGGCCTTGTTGGCCGCGATCAGGGGGCTGCTTTGCAGCCTTTGCTGCGCCCCGGCCAACGGTTGGTTAGCATCGAGGGCGATCTGTGGCGCTGGGACGGGTTTCGTGCCGGTGCTGACGATGCGCCTTCGGCTGCCGCGCTGCGGTTGAAACAGTTGAACCGTTTGGTCCAGCTAAAGCGCGACCTTGAAGACATTGCCGCGCGTGCCGATAGGGCCAAGCTGGCGCATGAGGCGTTGCAAGCGCGGCTGGCGGACCTTGCCCGCGCCGATCAGATGGCGCGTGACGCCCGCCGTGCTGCCGATGGCCGTGTGACCGATGCCAATCGCGCACTGGCCCGCGCCGAGGCTGATCGGTCTATCGCTGGCGGCAAGTTGGAGGCTGCGCGGCTGGCCGTGACCCGCTATGATACCGAGGCGACCGAGGCACGCGCCGTGCTGCGCGATGCGCGGGCCGCTGTTGAGGCGCTGCCAGATTTGGATGCCGCACGGGCCACGGTTGAAGCGTTGAAAACCGCTGTTGAGGCCGCACGGATCACCATGATGACGCGGCGATCGGCACATGATGAGTTGCGGCGCGAAGGCGAGGCACGGCTGAAGCGGCGGCAAGAGGTGACCAAGGAAACCTCGGGGTGGAAGCACCGGTTGGAGACAGCGGAAAAGCGCAACCAAGAGCTGGCGGAACGCAAGGCCGGGGCCGAGGACGAGCTGGTTGATGCGATGGCCGCGCCCGAAGAGATTGCCATTCAACGCGAAGACCTTGCCGATGCGATGGACGCGGCCGAGGCACGGCGGGCGGCAGCATCGGATGCGCTGGTTCAGGCCGAAACCGCACTGCGCGAGGCGGCCTTGCATGAGCGTGAGGCCGAGCGTTTGGCTGGCGAGGCCCGCGAGGCCCGCGCACGAACCGAGGCGCGGTATGAGGCGGCCGTCGAGGCGCGTGAGGCGGCGACGCTGCGCATCCGTGAAGAGGCCGAATGTGCCCCTGCCGCGTTGTTGCAGACGCTGGAGGCTGACCCTGAAAAGATGCCGGATGTCGAGCATTTGGAAGCCGAAGTCGGGCGCCTGAAACGGGCGCGCGAGGGCTTGGGGGCGGTGAACTTGCGCGCCGAGGAAGACGCGAAGTCGGTACAGGAAGAGTATGACGGACTGGCCACTGAGAAGACCGATCTGGCAGAGGCGATTAAAACGTTGCGGGCCGGAATTGCAGGGCTGAACCGTGAAGGCCGTGAGCGGCTTTTGACCGCGTTTGAGCAAGTGAATAATTCCTTCGGGACACTGTTCACCCACCTGTTTGGCGGCGGCGAGGCGCGCTTGGTTTTGGTGGAATCGGATGACCCGCTAGAGGCCGGTTTGGAGATTATGTGCCAGCCGCCGGGCAAGAAACTGGCGACGCTGAGCCTGCTGTCGGGGGGCGAGCAGACCCTAACCGCCATGGCGCTGATCTTTGCGGTTTTCCTTGCCAATCCGGCGCCGATTTGTGTGCTGGATGAGGTGGACGCGCCGCTGGATGATGCGAACGTGACGCGGTTTTGTGACCTATTGGATGAGATGACGCGCCGCACCGAAACGCGGTTTTTGATCATCACCCACCATGCGGTTACTATGGCGCGAATGGATCGCTTGTTTGGCGTGACGATGGCCGAGCAAGGCGTAAGCCAGCTGGTGAGTGTGGACCTGAAACGGGCCGAGGCGATGGTGGCGTGAAGCCCGCCTGCGCGGAGTGGCCGCCCCTCTTCTGCAATGGTTGCATGTGCGGGGCGGGCGCGCTTTAGGTATTTTTACCAAGATGAAATGGCAGGGTTCTGGCCCGTGGGGTCAGACCTTGGTGATGCTGTCGCCGAGGCGGATAATGCCGTCTGTTTCCACTGCGCAGAGGATGCCGCGCAAGCGGAGTGTGGGGTGGTCGGAGGCGGTGATCCAGTTTTTGGCATCAGCGCCGTAGCGGACCTTCCATTTTACGCAGCCATCGTTGAACACGCCCGAGACGCGCAGCACGGCGTCGCCGACCTGAAGGCGTGTGCCTGCGGGCAGGTTGGCCTCGGATGTGTCCAGATCGGCGATGATGGTGTCGCCGGGGTGGGGGGCTGCGTCCGTCTCGGCCCAGATGAGGTTTAGGACGCGCAGAGGCAGGAGAGAGACCTGGATATTCGGGTCGGGGCGGCCATCGGGCAGCCGCAGCCACGGCTCGGTCAGCCAACGATCCCCAAGGACGCCTTGGTCTTGAGTCAGGGTCAGGTGATCGGGGAATGTGCGCTGATTGCGGTTGGGGCGCAAGCACAGGCTCTCAATACGGCTGTCGGTTTTGGGCGCGGCGAGGACATGCGGCAGGGCCGCCATGAGTTCGGTTGTCGTTGGAGTCATTTGAGGGGCATATCCTTGATATGTTGGCGCAGATTTAGGGTGGCGCTGAGCAGGGCCCCTTCGGCACGCAGTTTGGCGAGGGTCGCAGGCGTCGCGGTTTGGGTTTCAAAGTAGAACTGGTCGATCGCGGCGTCATCTGCTGCAAGTAGCCAGTTTTGCAGGGCTTTATTGAACTGATATGCGCCGCGCGTCAGGCGAAATTGCAGGCGGTTGCGCCAGCGGGCTGGGTCTTCGGCATGGAAATGCAACAGCGCAACCTGTTCGGAAAACTTGCCGCCATCAACGCGGGCACCCGCCCGAAAGGCGCCGTGCAGGCGGGGTTCAAACCGTGCAAGGCCGGTTCGGAAAAAGCATTTTCCGGCGGAATGTGACAGCATGCCGCTTTCCAGCAGGGGGGCATATTGGCCGAAGGTACGGGCGCGGGCCTCGGCCTTTGTCTTGCCGTTTTGGCCTGCGCGGAAATGCTGGGCGGTAAAGATATCATCGGGCAGGTCAGGGTCGTGCAACGCCTCATACGGGGCCATGCGGAACATGGGTTGATCGGGCGGAAGGGCGTTCAAGGCCTGCGCGATATCGGTTCGGGGCAGGATGTATTCATCGACGTCGATATGGGCGATCCACGGCAGGGGCTCGGATTTATAGATGCGGTGCATATTCCGGCCCTGGCGGTTTTGGTGCCGATCGGGGCGCTTGCCGATGTACTCCATCCAATAGCTGTTGGTGCAACGGATGGTGGTGATTTGAGGGTGGTTAAACAGGTCGGCTGCGGGGTCATCAGGGTTATCGAAATGCAGCCAGATATGTGCCGCGCCGAGGCCGAGGTGATAGGCGGCAAAGGCCTGTACTTGTTCAGGCGGGGCCATAACTGTGGTGCAGATACCCCAATTGCTCATAGTTTTTCCAACAGGTCGTGCGTGGGCCAAGCATCGGCAGGCAGGCCAAGCCGGAGCTGTTCTTGGCGCACCGCGTCGCGGGTATTGGTGCCAAGGATGCCATCAACACCGCCAACATCATAGCCGCGTTGCTTCAGTTTTTCTTGCAGGGTTTTGGTGTCTTCCAGCGACAGTTGCGGGTCGGGATTGCCGGGGGTGAACACGGACGCGCCATTCAGGCGGTTGGCGAAATAGGCGGCGGTGGTGACGTAGACAAAGCTTTGGTTCCAGTTGAACAGCGTGGAATAGTTGGGGTAGGCGATGAAGGCTGGGCCTTTGCGCCCCTCGGGCAAAAGAATTGAGGCGGGGAGGTTTGCAAGGTTCCCGTCGCGCGCCTTAACACCAAGCGCCGCCCATTCGGGGCCGGTCATGGTGGTGCGCAGGCCGGTCTTTTCCCACGGCAGTGCTGCGGGCAGTGTGACCTCTTGCAGCCACGGCTCATCCGCGCGCCAGCCCAGATCGTGCAGCATCCGCGCGCCCGACAGGATGGCATCAGGGACCGAGGTTTTCAGGCTGACGGTGCCGTCGCCATCGCCATCAACGCCGCGTGCGAGGATATCAGCCGGCAGCATTTGCACCATGCCGATTTCGCCCGCCCACGCGCCGGTGGTGGTGTCGGGGTCGAACATGCCCTTTTGCCACAGTTGCGTGGCGGCAAGCAGTTGCGGTTGGAACAGGTCGGGGCGGCGGCAGTCATGCGCAAGGGTTGCCAGCGCGTTGGCGGTGTTGAAATCGCCCTGAAAGCTGCCGTAATCGGTTTCAAACGCCCAGAACGCCAGCAGGATGCCCGAGGGGATGCCGTATTCCGCTTGGGCCTGTTGAAAGAGTTCGGCATATTTCTGGGCATTGGCGCGGCCGTTCTCGATGCGGTTCTGGCTGATCAGGCTGCGCGAGAAATCGGTAAATGTTTTGCGGAAAACGCCTTGGGCGCGGTCGGATTGCAGGACCTTTTGGTCCTCGGTGATGTTTTGGAAAAAGCGGTCCGCCTCGGCGGGCGAAAGATTTGTGGCCTCGGCCTTCATCGCGGTGATGAAATCGGTGAAAGAGCCACCGCAGGGGGCGGCGAGGGCCGGGCTGGCAGTTAGCGCGAAAAGGGCGAGGATGAGGCGCATGCTGGCTATCCTTGGGGCGGGCTAAGGGTGACAGGTTGGCCTGTGCGGGACGAGTCCTCGATAGCTGTGATCAGCTGATGCGCAGCGAGGGCTGCGTGGCCGGTGACCATTGGCGGGTGGCCTTGGCGCAAGGCATCGGCGAAGTCTTGGATGACGGCTTGGTGCCATTGGTGCTTGGCGATTGCGGGGCCTGTATCGGTGGCGGGGCCGCTGATTTGGGCGTCCGCGCAGGGGCGGCCATCGCGCCATATCAGGCGCAGGTCACTGGTGCCAACGCAGAGCGAGGCGTGTTCAAAATGCAGGGTGATGGTTTCGGGGCGTTGCGGAAAGGAGGCTGTGCTGGCAACCAGCGACCCCACCCCGCCATTGGCAAAAGTCAGGCCTGCAACGGCGAAATCTTCGGCCTCCATCTGGTGCAGCGGGGTGGTGGCGGTCATGGCGCGCACGCTAGTGACGGGGCCAGTTAGGCTGAGTGCGAGGTCGATGGTGTGGATTGCTTGGGTCAGCAGCACGCCGCCGCCATCGCGGGCATAGGTGCCGCGGCCAAGCTCATTATAGTAGGACTGATCGCGCCACAGCGGGGCTGCGATTTCCACATGGCCTAGCTTACCCAAACTGCCGCTGGCAATAAGGTGCGCCGCTGCAAGTGATGGCGCGCGCATGCGGTGTTGGAATAAGACCCCAAGCGTCACGCCGGCACGGTCGCAGATACCCGCCACTTGCTGTGCCTCATCCAAGGTGCGCGCGACCGGCTTTTCCAGCAGGATATGGGTGCCGGATTCCGCGAGGGCGGTTATCAGATCAATCCGCACGCTGGGCGGGGTGGCGACGATGGCCATCTGGATGGTCGGGTCGCCGGTGACCAGCGCCAGATCGGCAGTAAACAGCGGCGCGGGGCCTGCGTATTGGCTGGCGTAATGGGCGGCTCGCTCGGGGCGGTTTGAGACGACGGCACGCAGGCACAGCTGGGGTTGGAGCGCGGACAAGGCGGCAATATGGGTGGGCGCAATCATACCCGCGCCAATAAGGGCAACCCCGATTTGTGCGGTGTTCAGCGGTTTTGTCATAGTGCCTCCGTGTGTTACACATTGCAGATCAGAGATGCGGACGTCTGTCAAATACTCGCCAATACGGCCACCGCCAACAGCATCAACCCCCATGCCCGCCAAAGCGCGCTACAGGCGGCGTCGATGGTGTCGGGGGTGGGGGTGCGGCCCCCTTCGGGCCAGACCCAGGGGAAATCTTGCATTTTGCCATCATAGCTGCGCGGGCCGGAAAGCGAGGTGTTCAGCACCACGGCCATCGCCGCCTCGGGCCAACCTGCGTTGGGCGAGCGGTGCAGTGGGGCATCGCGCAAGATAGGCGCGGGGTCGAAATTCAAATGGCTGATCGCGATCAGCGCGGCGGTGATGCGGGAGGGCACCCAGTTCAGCAGGTCATCAAATCGCGCGGCAGCCCAGCCGAACTGTTCGTATTTCGGGGTGCGGTGGCCGATCATGCTATCGGCGGTGTTGGTGATTTTATAGAGCATCAGACCCGGCAAGCCGAGGATAAGAAACCAGAATGCGGGGGCGATCACGCCATCGGAAAGGTTCTCGGCAGCACTTTCAATTGCCGCGCGGGAAATGGCGGGGGCGTCAAGGTTTTTGGTGTCGCGACCCACGATCATCGCCACGGCGCGGCGGCCTGCGGGCAGTGATTGGCGCAGGGCATCAGCCACCGCGCGCACATGGTCAACCAGCGATTTTTGCGCCAGTAGCATGGCGGCGCAGATGATTTCCAGTAGGCCGAAATCGGGCACCACAGCGATCAGCGCGCCGAGCGTCCATGCGCATAAGCCAAGGATAACCATGGCCGCGACGCCCTTTTGGCGGCGGTTTTCCCCCTTGTTTAGCCACCTGTCGGCCAAGCCGACAGCGCGGCCCATCAGCACGGCGGGGTGGGGGTATTTATCCCACAGCCATTTCGGCTCGCCTAAGGCGGCATCCAGCAGCAGGGCCGGGAGGAGAAGCGCCGCGCTCATCGTTGGTCCATCGCGGTTTGCAGACGTGCCCAATGGTCGGGCGTGCCGGGCAGGCCGAGGCGCAGCCAGCGGCTGGAATACGGGAAAACGCGTGTCCAGATATGGGCGCGGGCAAGATGGGTTTGCAAAGCGGTGGCATCTGTCGTGTCATACAGTCGGAACAGCGAGGTGCCGCCAACCACAGGCAGGCCCATCAGGTCATCCAAGCGTTTGGCGTCATCACTCAGGCGGGCGCGGGAGGCTTTGGCCCAAGCATGATCGTGCAGCGCGCGGGTGCCGATTTCGAGTGCGGGGCCAGAGATGGCCCAAGGGCCGATGCTTTGCGCCAGTTTGGCGATCAAGACGGGGTCGCCAATGGCAAAGCCAAGGCGCAGGCCAGCGAGGCCCCAAAATTTACCGAAACTTTTAAGGATAATCGTGTTGGGGCGGGTGGCGTGCGCGATCAGCGTGGCGTCTGGGGTGACGTCACAAAAGCTTTCGTCAATGATCGTCAGGGGCGCAAACTCACTGGCCTGCCAAAGCCGCCCATCTGGATTGTTGGGATGTACAAGCACACGGGTTTGGGCTTGGGGTTCAAGTGTCCAGCCTTGGGCGGCAAAGGCGCGGGCGTGTTCGTTATAGGTCGGCGCAGGGATATGAACGGGGCCTGCGGGCGCGATGCTGGGCATGCGGGCGATCAACGCGCTGGCACCGGGTGCGGGCAGAATAGCGGCCGCTTGGGGCACGTTCCAAAAGCTGCGCGCGGCCTGTTCCAGCCGGGCGAACGCGCCTTCATCGGGAAGGGCGTTCCACAGATCGGGGCCAAGCGTGCCCAGCGGGTAAGGCCTGGGGTTGATGCCGGTTGAAAGATCAACCCAGCCCGCGCGGGTACCGCCAAACTGCGCCACGGCGGCATCAATACCGCCGCCATGATCTGCTTTTTGTTGGGGTGTGTTGGCCATGCTGTCCCTTTGGTTTTGCCAACCAGAAACCTGATTTTGCGACCGAGGGCAACGAGGCTTTTGTGTTACGCTTGGGCGCGATTGAAAATCTGTCACACTGTTGTCTTGATTTTAACTGATTTTGCCGCAGACTGATGGATGAGGAGGAGCGGATTATGTTGGAATTTTTGCCGGATGAGGTTCGTGACGGCTTAAAAGCCGCGAAAAAGCGTGAAGCCACGCGCAAATCCCGACTGCGGGTGCAGGTTGGGGGGGCTGTTTTTCCGATTCTGCGGATGTGGGAGGGGGGTATCGCGCTTGATGCCGACTTTGTGCCTAAGCTGCGCGGGTTGGTGGATGTCTATGACGGTGCCAAGCATGTTTTCCAAAGCCTGATTGTTGCGTCAACGGTCGAGAATGGTGAGCTGATTTGTGAATTCAAACGCTCAACGGCTGTTGCGGATAAGGCGGCGCTGGATTTTTGCCGGGATGAAAACGCGCCTGTCGGATATTTGGGCAGGCAGTAGAGCTATTTTGCTTTATACTGCTGCCAAAGCCAGAGCAGGAAAACGGCCCCCAAAACGGCACCAACAAACATCGCGGCGGCACCAGTCACCGCAACCAGGACGCGCAGGATAACCCAGCCGATAACCGAGCCTATGACCCCGATTGCGATAGTGGTTGGCACGTCGGCCTTTACCTGCATGAAGCGGGTTGCAAGAAAGCCAGCGGCGGCACCGATTATGACAATTAGCAAGATCATGGGCATGTGGCGGCTCCTATATGGTGGCGAGGCCAGTTTGGCCCCGCCAGTCGGAGATTAATAGCAGTAATTGCTGCCATAGGTGTTGGTCGAGCAAATTGGCATCCGGCGCGAGCCTTCGGCTTCGACATCGTCGATCATCCCCAACAGCGCTTCATCGCCGGTTGCGGCGGTGCGGGCTGCGGCAAAGGCGGCCTCTTTGCTGACGGTCTCGGCGGGCAGGGTGCCCATGTCATCGCCTAAACCGCTGCGCAGCTTGATGCCGGCCAAAATAAGCACGGCATCATTGCGGGCTGTGCCTGCGGCGATCAGCTTTTCGCTCATGACGATTTGATCCAGAACGGCGGTGCTTGGACCCGCGTCTTGTGCAAGAGAGGGGGCCGCGATGGCAGTAATAAGGGCGGCTGTCAGCAGAAAAGATTTCATCGTTTTACCTTTGGTTTGGTTTCAATATCCCAAACTTAGGGCGCTGGGATTGATGCGTCAATTGGCGCGGCGAAGCTGACGGGATTTGTCATGGCGGCGCGGATTGTCGCGAAATCCAATGGGGTAATTTGCACAAGGCCAAAGCGAAAGACATAGCTCCAGTTACGATTACCCTTGGTCAGGGTCAGGTGGTCGAGCAGCGGGCGAATGGGGGCAATCTGCGTGGGCTGCCAGTTAACGTCGCGGCGAAACGGGATAAAACCATTCCCCATATCGTGCTGATAGGGCGGGCGCTGTTCAGTAGTGCCAAGCGCGGTAAAGCTTTGCAGCCCGTCTTTGCCGCCCATGGTTTGCGCGGGCGAATAATAGATCACGCCATCGCCGCCGTTGATCCGCCGCAGCGGGCCGCCTTTGCCATGACAGACCTGCATGAACCCTTGTGCGCGGCCGGTGGCAACATGATCGGCCGAGGCGACACCGATCCAGAAGCTTTTGGGTTTAGGGGCGGGGTCGTCCAGCCAATTGGTTTGCATGCGGTCCTCCTTTGCCCTGAATATGGCGCAGGCATACTGACAGATCGTGTCAGGAGAGTTTTGCGGGCAAGGTGAAACCGCGCAGAATATCGGCGGCTTCGGCAGGGCGTTTGCCCTCGCGCTGGGCGAGGAGGATTTCGACGGCTCCTGAATTTGGGCCCGTGCCGCAGGCGATGGTAAAGCCGGTCAGAACTTGGCCCGCCGCACCGCTGCCTGTGGCCATGCGTGAGCGCAAGAGTTTGACACGTTCACCGTCGATGTCGCACCACGCACCGGGAAAGGGTGAGAGGCCGCGGATTTGGCGGTCAACCTGTTCCGCGGGTTGGGACCAGTCGATCCGCGCTTCGGATTTATCGATTTTGGCGGCATAGGTGACGCCTTCTTCAGGTTGCGGCTTCGGGGTAAGGGGGATCTGGGCTTCCATCTGCTCCAGAGCTTGCACAATCAGATCTGCGCCCATCGCAGACATGCGGTCATGCAGGTCTTGGGTCGTTTCTTGCGGGCCGATCTGGGTTTCAGACCGCAGTAAAACGGGGCCAGTATCAAGGCCTGCCTCCATCTGCATGATGCAAACGCCGGTTTCCGCATCACCCGCAAGGATAGCGCGGTGAATGGGGGCGGCGCCGCGCCAACGGGGCAGTAGCGAGGCGTGAATGTTCAGGCAACCATGCTGCGGGGCATCAAGGATATTTTGCGGCAAAATCAGTCCGTAGGCGACAACGACAGCGATATCGGCATTCAAGGCCGCAAATTCGGCGGCAGCCTGTTCGTTGCGCAGCGAGGTCGGGTGGCGGACGGGCAAGCCGAGGGCCTCGGCGCGGGTTTGTACGGGCGAAGGGCGGTCCTTTTTGCCGCGACCGGCGGGGCGGGGCGGTTGGGAGTAGACGGCCACAATCTCGTGGTGCTGCGCCAGCGCATCAAGCACGGGGACAGAGAAATCGGGGGTTCCCATGAAGATAACGCGCATTGGGGTTTTCCTTTTGGGTTCAGGTTAGTTGCGCAATTTTTGCGCCTTTTTGAGCAGCATAGCACGCTTGGTTTTGCTGAGATTGTCGAAATACATCTTGCCATTCAGGTGGTCGATTTGGTGTTGAACGCTGGTGGCCCAGAGGTGGACAAAATCGCGGTCTTCCATTTCGCCGTTGGCGTTCATGTAACGCACGGTCACTGCACGGGGGCGGGTGATGTTGGCGTGGACGCCGGGCAGGTTCGGGCTGGCCTCATCATGGTCGCGGGGTTGCGCCGAGGCGTGGAGGATTTCGGGATTGGCCATAAGGATTGCTTTGCCGCGCTCGTTTGAGCAATCAACCACGGCAAGGCGCAGCAACACGCCAATTTGTGGCGCGCCGAGGCCGTAGCCGGGCATTGCTTCCATCGTGTCGACCATATCTTGCCAGATCTCGCGGATCTCAGTGGTGATCTCGGTCACGGGGGCGGCGACGGTTTGCAGGCGTTTGTCGGGCCATGGGATGCAGCGGCGGACGGTCATTCTGAATCCTCGGGCTGGGGCAGGTTGGGGTAGTCGATGCACAAAATGCCATCGAGGTGGTCGCGTTCGTGTTGGGCGCAGGTGGCGGCAAAACCGTCAAAGAACCCTTCGCAATGGCGGCCGGCAAGGTCTTGCCATGCCATGCGCACCAGTGCAGGGCGGGAAATGCGGACGGGGTTGTTTGGGATCGACAGGCAGCCTTCATCATTGATGACGGTGCCTAAGGTATCTTTGATTTCGGGGTTGATACAGATCAGCGGGCTGGGGCGCCCCTCTTTCCAGCCCACATCCATCACGAAAATGCGCAGCATTGCGCCGACCTGTGGGCCTGCAAGGCCACGACCGGGGGCGGCATACATGGTTTCCAGCATGTCATCTGCCAGCTGTTTTAGCGTGGCGTCAAACAGTGTGACAGGCGCGCAGACCGCCCGAAGGCGATCATCGGGCAGCAGCAGGATTGGCAGCAGTGCCATCAGGCGTTCCGCGCCAATTCGCGTTTCAGCTTTTGCATTTTGCGGGTGATCATCTGGCGTTTCAGAGGCCCGAGGTAATCAATGAACAGCTTGCCGTTGAGGTGGTCAATTTCATGTTGGACGCAGGTGGCCCAGAGACCTTGGAATTCTTCTTCGACCGTCTTGCCATCAAGGCCGAGCCATTCAACCCGCACGATCGCCGGGCGTGTGACCTCGGCGTATTGGTCAGGAATGGAAAGGCATCCTTCGTCATAGACCGAGGTATCCTCGGACGACCACGTGACGGTGGGGTTGATCAGGACCATCGGGCGCGCGGATTTTTCGGGGTCTTTGACGCAATCCATCACCAAAAGACGGGTCATTGCGCCAACCTGTGGGGCCGCGAGGCCGATGCCGGGCGCGTCATACATGGTGGCGAGCATGTCCTCGGCCAGTTGGCCAACCTCGGTTGTGACCGCGTCCACGGGGGCGCAGTTTTTCTTGAGGCGTGGGTCGGGGTGGATCAGGATGGGGCGTATCATGGGCATTTATGTAAGGGATTGGGCGAGGTCGCGCAATCCTAAGCGCAGCCGATCCGAGTGGGATTTTTACGGCTTGCGATTTTCCTGCGAAAAATCTGAATTTTTGATGCAAATTCGGGGCTGAGAGATTGTGTGGGGCACATTGCAAGGCTGGAAGGGGCGGTGCGGCTTGGTTAGTGTGGACGAAACAGTGCAGGGAATGGCTATGAATTTTGATGAAGAGATCAACCGCGTCGGTACCCATTCGGTGAAATGGGACGCGATGGAAAAGCTGTATGGCGTATCGCCCGACGAAGGGATTTCGATGTGGGTTGCCGATATGGATTTTCGACCGCCGGCCTGTGTGCAAAGGGCGTTGGACGATATGACGGCGCATGGCATCTACGGCTATTTCGGCGATGATTCGGCCTATTTGGGTGCTATCCAGTGGTGGATGAAGAACCGCCACGGCTGGGATGTTGATGCGGGCGCGATTTTCACCACGCATGGATTGGTGAATGGTACGGGGCTCTGCGTGCAGGCGTTTACCGCGCCGGGCGATGGTGTGGTGCTGATGACGCCAGTCTATCATGCCTTTGCGCGGGTGATTGCGGCGGCAGGGCGTCGCGTTGTGGAATGCCAGTTGCCCGTGGTCGGTGGTCGCCATGTGATGGATTTTGACGCTTGGGATGCCCAGATGACGGGAACCGAGCGGATGTTGATCTTGTGCTCGCCGCATAACCCGGGCGGGCAGGTGTGGTCGGTTGAAGAGTTGCGCGGTGTGGCGGAATTTGCCAAGCGGCATGACTTGATAGTGGTGTCGGATGAGATCCACCATGATTTGGTTTATCCGGGTGGCAAGCACACCGTGATGCCGCTGGCCGCGCCCGAGATTGCCGACCGATTGGTGATGATGACCGCGACGACCAAAACTTTTAATATCGCGGGCAGTCATATTGGCAATGTGATCATCCCTGATACCGCGCTGCGTGCCAAGTTTGCGGCGGTGATGAACGGGCTGGGGATTTCGCCGAACTCGTTCGGTTTGTTCATGGCGACCGCGGCGTACTCGCCCGAAGGGGCGGAATGGCTGGACGCGCTGATGGCGTATTTGGCCGAGAATAAGCGGATTTTCGACGAAGGTATCGTCGCGATTCCGGGGTTGAAGTCGATGCCGTTGGAGGCGACCTATTTGGCGTGGGTGGATTTTTCGGGCACAGGGATGAGCCGCGATGAATTTACCGCGCGTGTGGAAAAGGGCGCAAAGATTGCGGCGAATCACGGGCCGAGCTTTGGTAAAGGCGGTGAAAACTGGATGCGGTTTAACATCGCCACGCCGCGCGCGCGGGTGGTCGAGGCAGTCGCACGGTTGAAGGCGGCGTTTTCCGATCTGCAATGAGGCGGCTGGCAGGGGCCTTTTCGGCGCTGGTGCTGATGGTGGTTTGCGCTGCCGTGGCCTTGGTGATCGTGATGCGGCCCCCGCCCGTTGTTACGGTGTTGCCGCCTTTGACGGGTGCGATCGACCGGATCGTCGTGCAAAAATCCGCGCGGCGGATGATGCTGTTTCAAGACAGTTCTGTTGTGCGCGAATACCGCATCGCGCTTGGCTTTGCGCCTTTGGGAGCTAAAGATCGGCAGGGTGATGGGCGCACGCCAGAAGGGCTTTTCAAGATTGATCGGCGCAATGCGGAAAGCGCCTATCATCTGTCTTTGGGCATCAACTACCCGCGCGCGCAAGATCTGGCGCGCGCGGCCAAGGGCGGCTATTCGCCGGGCGGTGATATTTTCTTTCACGGGCAGCCGAATGCTTGGCCCGATGGGGCCGTTGTGGCCGGCGATTGGACGGCGGGGTGCATGGCGCTAACCGATGCCGAGATGCGCGAGATTTGGGATTTTGTGCCGATTGGGACGGCGGTCGAAATTTTGCCGTGACGGTGTTTGTGGCGGGTTTTTAGGTATTTAGGCCAAGATGAAACCCGAGGTCAGGCTGGGATAGCCCATGCTGTGCCGGGGGGCAGGGCGCGGAACTGGCTTTCGGGGATGTTGTGGGTTTTGAGGGCGGTTTTCAGGGCGTCGAGCGGGGCTTGGTGGGCCTCATCCGTCAGTTGGAACGTACCCCAATGGTGACCGATGGCGTGTTTGGCGCCGGAGAGCAGAAAACCACGGGCGGCCTCGTCGGGATTTTGGTGCTGGTCACGCATGAACCAGCGCGGCTCATACGCGCCGATGGGCAGAATCGCGGCGCGCAACGGCCCATGTTGGGCGGCGAGGTTGGCGTAGGGGCGGCCATTGTCAAAGCCGGTATCGCCGATATGCAGGATTTTGCCGCTAGGGCCTTGGATCACAAAAGCCGACCACAGCGCCATAGAGCGATCGCGCATACCGCGCGCCGACCAGTGATGGCAGGGCTCAAAGTGAATCGTCAGCGGGCCGTGCTGGCTGGTTTGGCCCCAATCACGTGTGGTGATTTTGGCCTGCGGGATTGCGGCGTGGATGATCGCGTCATTGCCCAAAGGTGTGATGATTTCCGGCGCATGGCTTTGGTGCAGCCTGTGCAGGGTAGCGATGTCGAGGTGGTCATAGTGGTTATGGCTGAGCAAGACCGCGTCAATTTTGGGCAGGTCGTCGAAGGCGATGCCGGGTTGGGCTACACGCTTTGGGCCAGCAAAGGCCAGCGGGCTGGCGCGGGTGGACCAGACCGGATCGGTCAGGATGTTGATGCCCGCGGTTTGAATTAACATCGTTGCGTGGCCGACCATTGTGATGGTCATATCGGCCACGTGGGCGGCGGGTTTGACGGCATCGGTTGCCACAGACTTTGGCCAAGCTTTACACTGGCCGTTGAATTGCCATTTCAGCAGGTCACGCAGGCCGCGCGGTGCAGCCCCTTGCGGGTTGAAAAAGCGGGTGCCATCAAAATGGTCGCTGACGGGGCCGGAATGATACTGATTTTTTGCCATGTGACATAGCTAGTGCTGATGCTGGGCGATGCAAGCGTTATGGACGCCCCCGATTGCTTGGGTTATCAAACGGCTAAGTTTGCAGGAGAGTGATATGTCTGGCCACGGCGCAGCCCAAGTGATGACCGCAACCAAATCGGGGGCCTTGAGTGGCCGTGCCGAGGTTCCGGGGGATAAATCGATCAGCCACCGTGCGCTGATATTTGGCGCGATGGCGGTGGGGGAAACCAAGATCACCGGCCTGTTAGAGGGCCAAGACGTGCTGGATACGGCAGCGGCGATGCGGGCCTTTGGTGCCGAAGTGGTTCAGCATGGCCCAGGTGCCTGGTCGGTGCATGGCGTGGGCGTGGGTGGGTTTCGGGAACCTGAAAACGTGATTGATTGCGGGAATTCGGGCACGGGCGTGCGGCTGATTATGGGCTGCATGGCGACGACTGCGATGACGGCAACCTTTACCGGCGACGCGTCTTTGCGCAAGCGGCCGATGGGGCGGGTGACGGACCCGTTGGCGCTGTTTGGCACCCAAGCTTATGGCCGCAAAGGCGGGCGTTTGCCTATGGCTGTGGTGGGAGCAGTGAACCCTGTGCCGGTACGCTATACTTTGCCTGTGGCGTCAGCGCAGGTGAAATCAGCCGTGCTGTTGGCGGGGTTGAATGTGCCGGGCCAGACAGTGGTGGTAGAGCCGGAGGCGACGCGCGACCATACCGAGCGGATGCTTGTGGGCTTTGGCGCCCAGTTGACGGTGGAAAAGACGGCAGAGGGCAATGTGATTACCCTGACCGGCCAGCCCGAGTTGCGGCCACAAGTGGTTGCTGTGCCGCGTGATCCATCCTCGGCGGCGTTTCCGGTTTGTGCGGCGTTGATCGTCGAGGGGTCGGATATTTTCGTGCCCGGCGTTTCCCAAAACCTGACGCGCAACGGGATTTACATCACCTTGGTGGAAATGGGCGCGGATATCACGTTCGAGAATCCGCGTGAGGAAGGCGGCGAGCCTGTAGCCGATCTGCGGGTGAAGTTTTCTGCCTTGAAAGGCATCGAAGTGCCACCTGAGCGTGCGCCGTCGATGATTGATGAATACCCCGTTTTGGCGGTTGTGGCGGCGAATGCCACCGGCAAAACTGTGATGCGGGGTATCAAAGAGCTGCGGGTCAAGGAATCTGACCGGATTGATGCGATGGCGCGTGGGCTTGAGGCTTGCGGCGTGACGGTGGAAGAAGACGAAGATACCCTGATCGTGCACGGGATGGGGGCGGGTGGTGTGCCAGGTGGGGCGACCTGTGCGACCCATATCGACCACCGCATTGCGATGTCGTTTATGGTGGCAGGGATGGCCAGCAAAGCACCGATCACGATTGATGATGCCAGCCCGATTGCCACGTCTTTCCCATTGTTTGAAGGGTTGATGACAGGGCTTGGGGCGGTTTTGACCAAGGGGTGACTTGTGGATAATCAGGGTAAGGCGCAGTTCGCCAAGTTGTTACACCATCGCGCGGGGCTGCTGGCCAAGGGCGAAGCCGTGGCCCCGCCGATTGTGTCGGCCACGACCTATCATTTGCCCGAGGTTGAAGGCGCGAGCCATGTTTATGGCCGCATGTCGATGCCCACATGGGACGCGGTAGAGGCGCAGCTGGGAATACTGGAAGACGCGCCCTGTGTGGCCTTTCCGTCTGGGATGGCGGCGATCTCGGCAGCGTTGATGGCCATGCTGACAGACCGCAAAAAGCTGATTATTCCGTCGGATGGGTACTATGTGACGCGGGTGTTTTCATCCGAATATCTGGCGGCTTACGGCGTTGAGGTGATCGAGGTTGCGACCGCCGATATGGAAACGGTTGACGTGTCGGGCGGGGCGGTGGTGTTTTTGGAAACGCCGTCGAACCCGGGCCTTGAGTGCTGCGATATTGCGCTGATTGCGGGGCGGGTGAGGGCGGCTGGTGGTTTGTTGATTGTGGATAACACCACGATGACGCCTTTGCTGCAACGCCCGTTGGACCTTGGCGCCGATATGGTGGTGGCCGCCGATACCAAGGCGCCTGGCGGGCATTCGGATATTCTGTTTGGCCATGTCGCTACGCGCGATGCGGAACTGGAGGTGCGGGTGCGCCAATGGCGCAAGCTGTCGGGGGCTGTGCCCGGTGCGTTCGAGGCGTGGTTGCTGCATCGCGGGATTGAGACGCTGGAAGTGCGGTTAGAGCGGATGTGTGCATCGGCACAGGTGATTGCCGAGCGCTTGGCCGCGCATCCGCGTGTGACAAATCTGCGGTTTCCGGGGCTGCCGAGTGACCCATCCTATGCGATTGCTTGCCGTCAAATGGCGGGGTTTGGCTTTCTGATCGGGTTTGAACTGGCGAGTGCCGAGGCGGCTGAGGCGTTTCTGACGGCCTGTCCGTTCATCACCCAGACGACGAGTTTTGGCGGCACCCATACAGCGGGTGAGCGGCGGGCGCGATGGGGTGACCCTGTGGCCGAAGGGTTTATCCGGCTGTCGGTTGGGGTGGAGCCGGTGGAGCCGTTGTGGCAAGCGATTGAGGCGGCATTGGGTGTTTAAGGCAGGGGCCTGCGGCGCAGGTATTTTTGACCAAGATGAAATTGGGCGGCGGTTTTCCTACGGCCAAAGTGAGGGCCAAACATGAAGTTTACCGTAGCGATTGATGGCCCAGCAGCGGCCGGCAAAGGCACGATCAGTCGGGCTGTGGCGGCACGGTTCGGGTTTGAGCATTTGGACACAGGGCTGCTGTATCGTGCGGTCGGGATGAAGGGCGGCGATCCTGTTTTGGCGGCGCAGGGGCTGACCTCGGCAGATTTGTCACGTGATGATTTGCGCAGTTTGGAGGCCGGACAAGCGGCGAGCCAAGTGGCGGTTTTGCCTGATGTGCGTGCAGCGCTGACCGAATTTCAGCGCAGTTTTGCGCGGCGCAAGGGCGGGGCTGTGCTGGACGGGCGCGATATCGGCACGGTGATATGTCCGCAGGCCGAGGTAAAGCTGTTTGTGACCGCCAGCGCCGAAATTCGGGCGCGCAGGCGGTGGCTGGAGCTGGGGGGCGAGGCGGCTGAAGAGGCCTTTGAGGTGGTCCTTGCGCAGGTACGCGAGCGCGACGACCGCGATATGAACCGTGCCGATGCGCCGATGCGGCCTGCTGCGGATGCGGTTATGGTGGATACGTCCGATATGTCGATTGAGGACGCTGTGGCCTTTGCCGTGGCGACGGTTTCGGCGCGGCTGTAAACTATTTTGAAACCAATGTGGTGTTGTCTGCGTATATCCCTTTGTAACCAGAGGAGTATGGTATGAAAGCCTTGGCCAGTTTTGCTGTGAATGTTTTGTTTGCGTCTGCCGTGGCCGCGATGCCGCCTGCTGCGCCGTTTGCCTCGATTGATGGCGGGACGGTGTCGCTGGCTGATTTTGCCGGCAAGCCGGTTTTGCTGGTCAATACCGCGTCGATGTGCGGCTATACTCCGCAATATGAGGGGTTGCAGGCGCTTTATGACACCTACCGCGACCAAGGATTGGTGGTTTTGGCTGTGCCTTCGGATGATTTTCAGCAAGAGCTTTCCTCGGCTGCCGAGGTGAAGGAATTTTGCGCAATCAACTATAACATCACCTTGCCGATGACCGATATCACGCATGTAAAGGGGCCGCAGGCCCATCCGGTTTATGCTTGGCTGCGCGATGAGGCGGGGTTTGTGCCGGGATGGAATTTCAATAAAGTTTTGATTGGCCGTGATGGTGCGATCTTGGGCACTTGGCCATCGGGGCCAAAACCGATGTCGTCGCAGATTGTCGGCGCGGTTGAGGCGGCATTGAAGTAACGCCGACTTGCGCGATTTTTGCACAGGGCCCATGCGTTTTGGTGCATTGGCGCGGGGCGGGGGCAGGCCTATCTGTTAGGGGTAACACGGCCAAGTCTTTGGCGAAAACAGGAATACAGATATGTTGAACGAGAAACTGAATTGGCGCTATGCAACGAAAAAGATGGACCCGTCGAAAAAGGTTCCGCAGGATAAAATTGACCGGATTCTAGAGGCTGTGCGCCTTGCGCCGACATCCAGTGGCTTGCAGCCGTTCGAAGTGATCGTGGTAACAAACCCCGAGGTGCGCGCGAAGCTGCAAGAGGCGGGTTTCGGCCAAAGCCAGATCACCGAAGGCACAGCTTTGCTGGTTTTCGCGGCTTGGGATAATTATACCGAAGCGCGAATCGACGGCGTGTTGGAGTTGACCGAAGCCGTGCGCGGCATGAAGTCGGACACGCTGACGGGTTATTTTGACCGGCTCAAAGGCATGTATTTGCCGCGCGACGAGAAGACCAATTTCGAACATGCTGCACGTCAGGCCTATATTGGGCTTGGCCTTGCACTGACCGCGGCAGCCTTTGAAGAAGTCGACGCAACCCCGATGGAAGGGTTTGACCCTGAAAAGTTCGACGAAATTTTGGGCCTGCGCAAACGCGGCTTGAAAACGGTGGCGATTTTGCCGTTGGGCTACCGCGCTGAAGAAGGTGATTGGCTGAAGGGTGCGAAAAAAGTGCGTCGCCCAATGGATAAGTTCGTAACGCTGGTTAAGTAAGCGCATCACAGTATTTAAAGGGGGGCAGGGGAAACCGCTGCCCCCTTTTGCTTGCCAGCAAGGGCTATTCGGGCTATAGCCCGCGCAGCCCTAAGGGGGATTCTATCGCGTGCCGCATTTCGGCGCGCGTTTGGTTTTCTGAAAAGGCCCCATCCCAAGACCGGCGGAGACAACCGCAAGGCCAGTGAAAACGAAAAAAAGGAAACTGATTTTAATGGCTACTATGAACTCTATGGAAGAATTCGAAGCACTCTTGGCTGAGAGCTTGGAAATTGACACCCCTCAAGAAGGGTCTGTTGTCAAAGGTAAGGTTATCGCAATCGAAGCGGGCCAAGCCATCATCGACGTCGGCTACAAAATGGAAGGCCGCGTTGATCTTAAAGAATTTGCAGACATTGGCGGCGTTGCCGAAATCAATGTTGGCGACGAAGTTGAAGTGTTCCTCGACCGCGTAGAAAACTCGCGCGGCGAAGCACAGATTTCGCGCGATAAAGCGAAACGCGAAGAAGCTTGGGACCGTCTGGAGCGTGCATACGCCGACGAGACCCGCGTTGATGGCGCGATCTTTGGCCGCGTTAAAGGCGGCTTTACGGTTGATCTGGGCGGCGCTGTTGCGTTCCTTCCAGGTTCCCAAGTTGACGTGCGCCCTGTGCGTGACGCTGGCCCGTTGATGGGTATGAAGCAGCCGTTCCAGATTTTGAAAATGGACCGTCGTCGTGGCAACATCGTTGTTTCCCGTCGCGCAATCCTTGAAGAATCGCGTGCGGAACAGCGTGCCGAAGTTATCGGCAACCTGACCGAAGGCCAAACTGTTGACGGCGTTGTGAAGAACATCACCGAATACGGCGCGTTCGTTGATCTGGGCGGCGTTGACGGCTTGCTGCACGTCACAGACATGGCATGGCGCCGTGTGAACCATCCATCCGAAATTTTGACAATCGGCGAAACCGTTAAGGTTCAGGTTATCAAGATCAATAAAGAAACACACCGCATCAGCCTTGGCATGAAGCAGTTGCAGTCGGATCCATGGGATGCGGTTGAAACGCAGTATGCTCTTGGCACCGTGCACAAAGGCCGTGTTACTAACATCACCGATTATGGCGCATTTGTTGAGCTGGAAGCCGGTGTTGAAGGTCTGGTTCACGTGTCTGAAATGTCTTGGACCAAGAAAAACGTACACCCCGGCAAGATCGTTTCGACCAGCCAGGAAGTTGACGTTATGGTTCTGGAAATCGACAGCGCCAAGCGCCGCGTTTCCCTTGGCCTTAAGCAGACCCAGCGTAACCCATGGGAAGTGTTTGCAGAAACGCACCCCGTTGGCACGAACATCGAAGGCGAAGTTAAGAACATCACCGAATTCGGTCTGTTCGTTGGCCTTGATAACGACATCGACGGCATGGTTCACCTGTCCGACCTGTCTTGGGACCAGCGCGGCGAAGACGCGATTGCCAACTACCGCAAAGGCGACACGGTTCAGGCCGCTGTTACCGAAGTTGACGTTGAAAAAGAGCGTATTTCGTTGTCGGTTAAAGCCCTTGGCGAAGACACCTTCACCGATGCGGTTGACGGCGTAAAGCGTGGCTCGATCATCACGGTTGAAGTGACCGCGATTGAAGAGGGCGGCGTTGAGTGCGATTACAACGGTATGAAGTCCTTCATCCGTCGTTCGGACCTGTCGCGTGACCGTGCTGACCAACGCCCTGAGCGTTTCAGCGTTGGCGACAAGATCGACGTGCGCGTGACCAACATCGACTCCAAGACCCGCCGCATGGGTCTGTCGATCAAGGCACGTGAGATCGCAGAAGAGAAAGATGCCGTAGAACAGTATGGTTCGTCCGATTCGGGCGCGTCCTTGGGCGACATTCTTGGCGCGGCGCTGAAAGGCGACAAGAACTGATCTAATCCAGATCAGTTGCCTAAATAGTGATTTGGGGGCCCCGCCGCATGGTGGGGCCCCTATTTATGTGCATGATTGTACGGTGTTGTTTGGTTTTCTTGTTTGTGTGGGAATGATTTATCCCTATAGTTAAGAAACAAAAATTTGCGGCACAAAGATCGCTTTTGCACACCGGGGGGTATAACGGATGATCCGTTCTGAACTGATCCAAAAGATTGCAGATGAAAATCCGCACCTGACACAGCGCCATGTTGAGCGTATTGTGAATACAGTGTTTGAAGAAATTATTGAGTCCTTGTCGCGTGGTGACCGGGTTGAACTGCGCGGATTTGGCGCGTTCTCGGTCAAGTCGCGTGATGCGAGAACAGGGCGCAACCCGCGCACGGGCGAATCGGTTCAGGTTGAAGATAAGAAGGTTCCCTTCTTTAAAACCGGCAAGCTGTTGCGCGATCGACTAAACGGAAGGTGAACCTACGATGATCCGGTATACGCGGTATTTGCTGCTCGCTGCTTTGGCGGTTGTTTTGATTACGGTGGCGATTGCCAACCGTGCGCCAGTGACGCTGAATGCTTTGCCGCCGGATATGGCGGCCTTTGCCAGCCTGAACTATTCGCTACAGGTCCCGCTGTATTTGGTGATCTTTGGTGGCATCGTCGCCGGTCTGATGATTGGTTTTGTGTGGGAATGGTTCCGTGAGCACCGTATCCGCGCGACATCCAGCAGTCGCGCCCGTGAAATCACGCGGCTGGAGCGTGAGTTGGAGACCCTGCGCCGTAGCAATCCTGAGCCAAAAGATGATGTGCTTGCCTTGCTGGAGCGCCCCGCCAAAGCGGGTTAAATATGTCGGACATTCGGGTAAAAATCTGCGGCATGCGCAGTATCGCTGACGTGGATGCGGTGGTGTCCGCGGGCGCCGCCTATGCAGGTTTTAACTTTTTCCCCAAATCGCCACGGTTTCTTGCGCCTTTGCAGGCACGCGATGTGGCGTTGGCGGCCCCCCCGGGGTTGGCCAAAGTGGCCCTGACCGTGGATGCCGATGATGCTTGGCTGGATGAGATTGTCGAAGCCGTCCCGCTGGATATGTTGCAGTTGCACGGGCACGAAACCCCCGCGCGTGTGGCCGAGTTGCGGGCGCGCTATGGGCTGCCGGTGATGAAGGTTTTGGGCGTGGCGGATGAGGGCGATTTGGCCAGTTTGGTTGAATACTCCTTGGTTGCCGATCAGTTGATGATCGATGCCAAGCCGCCCAAAGGTGCCAAGCTGCCCGGCGGTAACGGGATTACCTTTGACTGGCGGTTGCTGGTGGGGCGCAAGTGGCTAAAGCCGTGGATGCTCGCCGGTGGCTTGACGCCGCAAAACGTGGCCGAGGCGATACGCCTAACCGGGGCACGGCAGGTTGATGTGGCCTCGGGCGTGGAATCCGCGCCGGGGGTTAAGGATGCCAAATTGATTTCTGATTTTGTAAAGGCTGCTCAATGATCCGTTGGCGCGAAGCGAAACGCGAAGATGTGCCCGCGATAGTGGCATTGTTGACCGAGGATTCGCTGGGGGCAGCTCGCGAAAGCGAAGACATGCCTGCCTATTTGGCGGCCTTTGACGCGATGAGCTATGAATATGGCAACAGCCTGATCGTGGGCGACGCTGATGGCCGCGTGGTCGCGACCTATCAGTTGACGTTTATCACCGGCCTGTCCTTGCGGGCCACGCGCCGTGCACAGATCGAATCAGTGCGGGTTTCTGCCAAGCTACGCTCTGAAGGCGTGGGCGAGGCGATGATGCGTGACGCCGAAATGCGCGCGCTACACGAAGGCTGCACCTTGCTGCAACTGACCGCCGATAACAGCCGCGAAGATGCGCACCGGTTTTACGAACGCGCAGGCTTTACCCCCTCGCATATCGGGTTTAAACGCAAGTTGAACCCGTAGGAGGCGTGAAATGTCGCGGATTATCGGCCTTGCCATGCGGCTCTGCGGCCTTGTTTTGGCGGGCGGCGCGTCTGGGCTGATCGGCTTTGGCATGGGTGGCCCGTTCGGGGCCGCTTTGCTGTTTGCCATTGGCGGATTTATCGGATTTTTCATGGCGCCCATGGTGTGGCGCCGGTTTTCAAAGACAACTAGGGGGCAATGACCATGGCCGAAGATAAACTCAACAGCTACATGACCGGCCCTGATGAGCAGGGGCGTTTCGGCATTTTCGGCGGGCGCTTTGTGTCGGAAACGCTGATGCCGCTGATCTTGGAACTGGAAGAGCGGTACGAATTTGCCAAGACCGACCCGACCTTTTGGGCCGAGATGGATGATTTGTGGAAGCATTACGTGGGCCGCCCCTCGCCTTTGTACTATGCCGACCGCCTGACCAAACACTTGGGCGGTGCCAAGATTTACATGAAGCGCGATGAGCTGAACCACACCGGCGCGCATAAGATTAACAACGTGTTGGGCCAGATTATCCTTGCCCGCCGCATGGGCAAAACCCGGATTATCGCCGAAACGGGCGCGGGCCAGCACGGTGTTGCGACCGCCACAGTATGTGCGAAATTCGGTTTAAAATGCGTGGTTTACATGGGCGCGCATGATGTTGAACGTCAGGCGCCAAACGTGTTTCGGATGCGCCTTTTGGGGGCCGAGGTTGTGCCTGTGACCAGTGGTCGTGGCACGCTGAAAGACGCGATGAACGATGCGCTGCGCGACTGGGTTACCAACGTGCGCGATACATTCTATTGCATCGGCACGGTGGCAGGCCCCGCGCCTTACCCCGCAATGGTACGCGATTTCCAAAGCATCATCGGCAAAGAAGTGCGCTGGCAGCTGCCCGAGCAAGAAGGAGAGGGCCGCTTGCCCGATACCCTGATTGCGGCGATTGGTGGCGGCTCAAACGCGATGGGGCTGTTTTTCCCGTTTCTTGACGATCCGTCGGTGAATATCATCGGGGTTGAGGCTGGCGGCAAAGGTGTGGACGACCGGATGGAGCATTGCGCCAGTCTGACCGGCGGCCGCCCTGGCGTGCTGCACGGCAACCGTACCTATCTGCTGCAAGATGACGACGGCCAGATTTTGGAAGGGTTTTCCATCTCGGCGGGCCTCGATTATCCGGGTATCGGCCCTGAACATTCGTGGCTACATGACACGGGCCGCGCGCAATATGTGTCGATCACCGACAAAGAGGCGCTGGAAGCGTTCCAGCTGTCTTGTGCTTTGGAAGGCATCATTCCTGCGTTAGAGCCTAGCCATGCGCTGGCCCATGTGATGAAGATTGCGCCAACCTTGCCTGCCGACCATATCATCGTGATGAACATGTGTGGCCGCGGCGATAAGGATATCTTTACCGTGGCCAAACACCTTGGCTTTGACATGAAGATCTGAGCGGAATGGATGTGAATTGACGCCGCCCAATGCAATTTGGGCGGCGTTTTTATGGGCTATCGTAGGTTTGGAATTTCGCCGGGCCGAGTGATGTTTTCGACCACGCCCATCCGCAGCCCGCGCCCGATGCGATGCGCAAGGGCCGACCATTGCGATGCGGTTTCAGGCGGTAAACGCTGGATCAGCACGGCGTCAAACATCGCTAGCCAATCGTCAAACATGCCGGGGCGGACGTTGCCCGCTGCTTTATGCACAGCCATCGGGTTTCCGTCATAGCTGCGTTCAAACAAAATCGCATTGCGCCAAAAACGGCCAATTTTTTCTTCATGCGCGGGCCAGTCGGTGACATGGCTGGCGAAAACGGGGCCAAGCTTCGGGTGCTTGCGGACGGCCGCGTAAAAGCCTGCGACGACATCGTCGATTTCGGCGGGGGTAATGGGGAAGCGTGCAAGGGTCATGCGCTATCGCTACGCTTGGCAGCGTGGCGCTGCAAGTGCCACGCTGTCGCAGCTATGTCGCGTGGCGTTGCAGCAGATCCAACGGAACAATATCGAGCGTGCGAATATGTGTGGCGACAAGGTTGACCTGCGGTGCCGCATCTTCCTCGGATGCCTGCAAAAAGCGGCTGGCACACAGGCACCAGCGGTCGCCCGGTTTTAGGCCAGCAAAGCCGAACTCGGGGCGGGGGGTGGATAGATCATTGCCTAAGTATTTGGAAAACGCCAGAAATTCGGCAGTCATAATCGCGCAGACGGTATGTGCGCCGTGGTCTTCGGGGCCGGTATCGCAGCAGCCGTTGCGGAAAAAACCAGTCAGCGGGGCGGTAGAGCACCCTTCGAGTGCGCCGCCCAGAACATTGATCGAGTCTGCCTTTTTCGGTGCCATTTGATCCCTTTCAGTTATTGGCAATGTGACGTCATTTTGCGAAACATTGCAATGTTGCTCTCATAGGCACCCGCTTCGCAAAAGCCGCGTTTACGGCGATAACCAAGCCAGCGGGGCGAGCGACCTCGAGATGCGTTTGTCATCTTGGGTCGTCCCGAGGCGATAGGGATAGCGCGAATGCGAAAGGTTTGGTCCATGTGGCTGAAATTATGCACGCCCTGCGCGGGTTTGAACAACCCGAGGGTGGCTTGCAACCGGCCGATCTCTTCACATTTCCACACGCCAAGGGCAGCCGAGCAGCGGACTTCATGCCTTTGGCGGGCTGTCAAGCCAGCGCATCAAAGTGTCGGGCGCGGATTCGACCGTATCCAGCAAAACGGCCATGGCTTCAATATCGGTATAGCGACTTGGGTTCGTGTAAAAGCTTTGCAACGCAATAGGTTGGCCGTGCAAAGCCATTGCGTGCAGGCCGCCCGCAAGGCGTAGGCCCAAAGCATCGGCGCGGGGGGATGGATCGCCTTGCCAGCCCAAAATGCGGTCGGCCACGGGGCTGCCATGGGTTAGCCCTTCGGCCAAAAGGCGCAAAATGCGGGCGGTAAAGGGCGAGCCGAGGGTTTCGCAAGACTGTGCTTGTGCAAGGAAGCTGTCACGCACGCCAGTCATCAGCGAAACTTGTCAGCCAGTTTTTGCAAGGCGTTGCGGGTGTCAGGCAACTCAGAGTCAGGCTCGGGGGCTTTGGGTGTTGGGGTCGCTTTTAGTTTCGGGCGGCCCTCGGGGCGTCCAGCGCCAGTGGAGGGACGGGGCGGGGCCGCGCGCAGGGCCACAGCGTTGGAAAACTTGGGGCCATCGTCCTCGGCCAAATAGACCGCGCCATCAGAAATACCGCGCAGCAGGTCGTCCAGCCACTCGGCATCGGCCTTGGCAAAATCATTCAGCACATAACCTGCTACGGCGTCTTTATGGCCTGGATGGCCAATGCCCAAACGCACGCGACCATAAGCCTCGCCTAGGTGGGCGTGGATTGACCGCAGGCCATTGTGGCCCGCATGCCCGCCGCCCTGTTTCAGGCGCAGCTTGCCGGGGGCAAGGTCCAACTCGTCATGCAGCACGGTGACATCGGCCAAGGGCAGTTTGTGAAAGGCCATCGCGGCCTGCACGGATTCGCCCGACAGGTTCATAAAGGTTTCAGGTTTCAACAGCAGCACGCGCTCAGTACCCAAACGCCCCTCGGCCACCAGCCCTTTGAATGCCTTTTTCCAAGGGCTAAAGCCGTGATCGGCAGCAATGCGGTCTAGCGCCATAAAGCCGATGTTATGCCGGTTGCCCGCATATTTCGCGCCGGGATTGCCCAAGCCTACAAACATCTTCATCCGTGTCGCCCCTCGTATTGCGCCTTTGGAATAGCACCCAATGGCCTGCATCAAAAATGAAAAAACGCGGCAAGCCAAGGGCCGCCGCGTTTTTAAATCCGCCCGAAAGGTTGGATTATTCTTCTGAAGCTTCTTCTTCTGCTTCATCCGCGGTGTCATCGCCAGACGAACGCAGGCTGGATGGGGCCGAGATGTTGCCGATAACAAAGTTACGGTCGATCGTTGGCTTGGCGCCTTTTGGCAGAGCCACATCGTTGATGTGGATAACGTCGCCAACTTGCAGACCGGTCAGATCAACAGTGATGTGATCTGGGATGTCGCTTGCGTTAACGTTCAGTTCAACTTCGTTCCGTACGATAACCAGCGTGCCGCCTTTTTTCAGACCGGGTGCTTTTTCATGGTTGATAAAATCAACGTGAATAAACAGGTCAATACGGCTGTTGGCGCGCAGGCGCATAAAGTCAACGTGCAGTGGCGTGTCTTTAACAACATCGCGCTGAACGCCGCGGCAGATAACGCGCACGTCTTTTTCGCCTTCAATCTTCAGGTTGAAGAGGGTCGACAAAAAGCGGCCAGCTTTCAGGTGCTTCAGCAGGTAGTTGTACTTCATGGTCAAAGCGATAGGGTCGGAACCGCCACCGTAAACCACTGCAGGTACCAAGTTATCACGACGAGCTTGGCGGGCGGCCCCCTTGCCTGTCCCCGCGCGAACCTCGGCTACAAGATCTGGGATCTCTTTTGCCATTTTAATTCTCCATATGTTAAATCCGCCGCCCTCCAAGGGTGTGCGGCGCGACCGCTGGGCTATAGCGGGGAATCGCTGTCGGGGAAAGGCAAAAAAGACGTGGGCGGCAGGGAAATGCAGGACTTGCCGTTATATTGCATCGTCTGTACCACAAAACCAGTTGGCAGGAATTTGAAATGTTTGGTCTGAATACCTTTGCAGTGGCGCGGCCTGCGTTGGCGGCATTCGCTGCGATGGGCGTGGTCTGGGGCTGCTATGCGGCGACGTTACCCGACATCAAGGCCATGCTTGGCGTGGATGAGGCCGGGCTGGGGTTGTTGATTTTGGGCGCGCCGATTGCGGCTGTGCTGGCCATGCTGGTGGCCCCTGCGACGGGGGTGATGCTGGGGCGGTTTGCGATGCCGCTGGGGTGTTTGGCGATGGCTGTGGCCTTTGTTCTGCCGGGGCAGGCGGGGCTGGCTGGCGGCATGATGTTGGTCGCTTTTGCGGTGGCTATGGCGCTGTGTGGGGCGGCCACGGGGACGCTGGATGTGCTGATGAATGCGCGGGTGGCAGCGATGGAAAACCTGCGAGGGCATTCGCTGATGAACCTGTGCCATGCGGCCTATTCGCTGGGCTATGCTGTGTCGGCGCTGCTCAGCGGTGCTTTGCGCGGGCAAGGTTTGCCGCCGGGGCAGGTGATGCTGGTGGCGGCCCTGATTGCAGGGGTTCTGGGCATGGCTGCGCTGGAAGCAGATGGCAGGATTGACGGATTGGCCAAGCCCAAGGGGCTGGGCGCGGCGGCACTGGGGCGGGCCACGGTGATCGGCGGGGCGATTGTGATGATTGCGTTCCTATCCGAGAATGCGGCGGAAAGCTGGTCGGCGCTGCATATTGAACAGACTTTGGGGGGCAGCCCTGCACAGGGTGCGCTTGGCCCTGCAGCTATGGCTTTGACTATGGCGGTGGCACGGTTGGCAGGCCAAAGCGTGATCGCACGGATCAGCCCGCAGCGGTTGCTGGCAGGCGGCGCGGTGGTGGCGGCAATCGGGGCGCTGGTTGCGGCGGCGGCGAATAGCCCCGCAATGGCCTATGCTGGGTTTATCGTTCTGGGCATCGGGGCGTCTGTGGTGGCACCGACGGCCTTTACGCTGGTCGGCCAAATGGCGCGGCCCGAGGCGCGGGCGCGGGCTGTGGCGCGGGCCACTTTACTGGGGTATTTCGGCTATTTCTTTGGCCCGCCGCTGATTGGGTTTATCGCGGCGGGGTTTGGGCTGAGGGCCGCGTTCGGCGCGGCTGCTGTTGCTTTGATGGCTGTTGTGGCGCTTGCGCCTTTGATGCGGCGCTGATTATTCCGCCCAGTCGCCCTCAAACCCTTTGGGGATCAGCAGGTTATGGCGCCCAAGGTCGGCAATATTGCGTTCACCGCAAAGGCCCATCGTTGTGATTAATTCTTTTTGAATCACGTCCAAGGCTTTGGTCACGCCCGCCTCGCCCATCGCGCCCAATCCGTTCACAAACGCCCGGCCAATATAGGTGCCCTTGGCGCCCAAAGACAATGCCTTCAGCACGTCTTGGCCCGATCGGATGCCGCTGTCCATATGGACCTCAATCTTGTCGCCCACGGCATCAACAATGCTTGGCAAAGCGCGGATCGACGACAGCGCGCCATCCAACTGCCGCCCGCCGTGGTTCGACACCACAATGGCATCGGCACCCACCGAAAGCGCGTTGCGGGCATCTTCTGCATCCATCACGCCTTTGAGGATAACCTTGCCGCCCCACATCTCCTTAAACTTGGCGATGCGCTTCCAGTCGAGGCTCTCGTCAAAGGCCTCGGCCGTCCACGAAGACAGGCTCGACGGGTCAGAAACCCCCTTGGCATGGCCCACGATATTGCCGAAAAACCGCCGCTTGGTTTGCAGCATTTCAAGGCCCCACGGAACCTTGGTCATCATATTGGCAATGGATTGCGGGGTCAGTTTTGGCGGGGCGGACAGGCCGTTCTTCAAGTCTTTGTGCCGCTGCCCCATGATCTGCAAATCCACTGTTATCACGATCGCCGAACAGTTTGCCGCCCGCGCGCGCTCAAACAAACGGTTCATGAAATCATCATCTTTCAAGGTGTAAACCTGAAACCAGAACGGCCTGGTCGTATGCTCGGCCACATCCTCAATCGAACAAATGCTCATGGTCGAAAGGGTAAAGGGCACGCCCATTTTCTCGGCAGCCTTAGCCGCCAAAATCTCGCCATCGGCGTGCTGCATCCCTGTCAGGCCCACGGGCGCAAGCGCCACCGGCATTGCAACATCTTCACCGATCATCGTGCTTGCGGTACTGCGCCCCGACATATCGACCGCCACCTTTTGGCGCAGTCGCAACTGCGCAAAGTCCGAGGTGTTGTCGCGAAAGGTTTGCTCGGTATAGCTGCCGCTTTCGGCGTAATCATAGAACATCTTGGGCGTACGCTTTTTGTGCAAACGCTTTAGGTCATCAATGCAGGTAATCACGGGCATGGCGGTCGTTCCCCTTGTGTGGTAATATTTCCTTACCAATGTATTCCCTGCATTGCAACGTTCTTGGCGGGCCGCGCTAGACCGTATGCAGATACAGGTCGAAATCCACCTCGGAAATCGTCGCCGCGACCCGTGCATATTCTGCGGCTTTGATGGCGACAAAGGTGCGGTGCATATCCTCGCCCAAAGCATCGCGTAAAAAGGCCGAGTTGCGTGCCGCTTCAATCGCGCCGCGCCAATCTACGGGCATGTCACCCGCATCGGCGCCTTCATAGCCGTTTCCGGTGGTTTCTGGCCCCGGATCAACGCGGTGCGCAAGGCCCGCGCGAATGCCGGCCAAAACGGTTGCCGCCACCAAATAAGGGTTGGCATCAACGCCCGCAGGCCGATGCTCGATCCGCCGCGCCTTGATGTCGCCCGCCGGAATGCGCAACGCGACCGAGCGGTTGTTCACCCCCCAAGACGGGCTGACCGGCGCATAGGATTGCCCGACAAACCGCCGCCACGAATTGGCATGCGGCGCAAAGACCAGCATTGATTCCGCCATAGTCGCCCGCAACCCACCAATGCTGTGCAAAATGGTCGGTGACCATTTGCCTTCCACCGCCTCGACAAAAACATTGCGGCCCGATTTATCCAGCATCGACACATGAAAATGCATGCCAGAGCCTGCGTATTGCTGCACCGGTTTGGCCATGAAACACGCGGTCACCCCATGGGCACGCGCCTGCGCCCGCACGATGCGTTTCAGGCGCATCAGGTCATCCGCGGCCCGCATAACGTCTTCGCGGTAATGCAGCGTCAGCTCGTATTGCCCCGGCGCATATTCCGAAATCATCGTCTCGGCCTTGATCCCTGCCGCGGCGGCCCCGGCGTAAATATCTGAAAATAAAGGCAACATGCCGTGTAGGTGATCAACCGAATAGACTTCGGTCTTTGAACTGGCACGCCCGTCCAACACATCGCGTGCTGGCTGCACACGACCATCCGGCCCCCGCTCATTCGCTAGCAAAAAGAACTCCAGCTCAAATGCCCCCGCAGGTACCAACCCCTCATCCGCCAGCGCATCCACTTGCCGTTGCAAGGCATGGCGCGGGTCCGATGTCATCGGTGCGCCTTCCAGGTCGTACATGCACATGAACACCTCGGCCCGCGCAGGCTTGGTGCCATGCAAAGGCACCAAGCTGCCTGGCACAGGCCAAGCGCGCAAATCGCCATCGCCTTGGTCCCAGATCAGGCCCGTCTCATGTACGTCCTCGCCGCAGATATCCAAGCCCATGATTGAGATCGGCAAATGCCTGCCCGATTTGTAAAATCCCAGTAATTCGTGCCGCCGAATGATCTTGCCGCGTCCAATACCATTGGCATCATGTAACACCAAATCAATCGCCTCAACCTCGGGGTGGGCGGCCAAAAATGCCTCGGCTTCGGCGATATCAGACCCTGACGGGCTCAATTCAGTCTTCACGTGCTTTTCCTTCTCGTCTTTCTGTTCGGCCTAAATATCCCGGGGGGAATCCGGGGCACCCGGATGGGGGGCAGCGCCCCCGGCTAGCGCGGCGCATGTTATGCGCCGCAACCTATTGGTCAAAAAGCTCGGCCATCACTTCAATAAATGCACCAATCAAACGGTCCACTTGGCCCTTTTTCGTTGCGGGGCTGATCAGCATCATATTGTGAAACGGTGCGATCAGGCAGCCACGATTGACCAACCCCAAATGCACGGCGCGTTCAACCGGCGCACAATGCGCGGCCGCAGCCTGCGTGCCGTTGTGCAAAGGGTCGGGGGCGCAGATGAATTCCACCCGCGCGCCCACACGCACCACATGCCACGGCGCGCCAACCCCGGTGATCGCCGCCGCCAGCCCCTCCTCTAACCGCACAGCCAGCTTTTCCA
Organism: Pseudorhodobacter sp. W20_MBD10_FR17; assembly: GCF_052119765.1. Taxonomy (NCBI): domain Bacteria; kingdom Pseudomonadati; phylum Pseudomonadota; class Alphaproteobacteria; order Rhodobacterales; family Paracoccaceae; genus Pseudorhodobacter; species Pseudorhodobacter sp. W20_MBD10_FR17. Next base: position 123,507 of record NZ_JBGQOQ010000004.1, read on the forward strand.
TATGGGCATAGGACTTCGCGGTCATCACATCGGCTAAGTTTGCACGCAGGGCGGCAAATTGCAGCGGGTTTCCCGATAAGGTGGTGCCCATGCCCGAATGGCCCGCGCTCCGTTTGGCATCATAAACCGCAAAGCGCCGTGCCAACTCAGGCGCAAGCCCCCACGCCGCACAGGCCACGCCACCGGCCACCGCTTTGCCAATCACAAACATATCGGCGGCAAGCCCGTGGCCGCGTGCCCAACCGCCAAGGCCGCTGGAAACGGTGTGGGTCTCATCCAGTATCAACAGCGTGGCTGCCGCATCACAGGCCGACCGCACGGCATCCCAAAAGCCCGCATCGGGCAAGACCATGCAGCAATTGGTCATCACCGGCTCGGCCAGAACGGCCGCCACATCGCCGACGGCCAGTGCCGTTTGCAGCGCGGTAATGTCGTTGAATTCCACCACGACGGCATGTTTGGCGGGGTCTGTGACTTGGCCAACCATGCCCGAACGCGTCACTGTCTCGCCGCCTGACAGTTCCACCATCACATCGTCTACCGTGCCGTGATAGCAGCCGTTGAACACCAAGATTTTAGGCCGCCCCGTCACCGCCCGCGCCACACGAATAGCGCAGCGGTTCGCATCGGATGCGGTTGTCGCAATCTGCCAGCGGAAATTGCCAAATCGTTTGGTCAGCAGCCGCCCCGCCTCTAACGCGTCGGGCGAGGGCAGCATATAGGTTAGCCCGTGACGTGCCTGACGCGCCACAGCCTTGGCCACTGGTGCCGGCGAATGACCAAACAAGCTGCCGGTATCGCCAAGGCAGAAGTCATCCAAGCCATAGCCGTCTACATCGGTGATCTTCGCGCCCTTTGCAGACTCTACCAGCAAAGGAAACGGCATCGGCCAGTCGCGCATCCAGTGCATCGGCACGCCTGCCAGAAACGCGCCTTCGCCCATGTTCAGCGCATGCTGGGTGTTGGGGCGGCTGGCGCTATAGCGCATCGCCTCGTGGGTTGCAAAATGGCGCAGGCGGTCCGTGTCTATTCCGGCAAGTAGCGCAGTCATATCAGCCCCATAAGTTGCGGGCGCTTAGCCGGCCCGTGTCATTTCATTCAAGGTCAGACTTTCGATCCAACCTTTTGTCGCTGCGTTATAGGCTGCCAAATGTGGCGCTTTCATGTGGTCCAGCCACAGCGCCCGGCTTTCCCAGTTTTCATAAAACATGATGAAGTTCGGGTTCTCATTGTCGATATGCATATCATATTGCAAACAACCCGCCTCTTGCTTGGTCGCTGCAATCAGCTTGTGCATCTCGGCGATCAGCGCCTGTTGCTTACCAGGAACAACGTGGATTTGGGCAAGGATGGTCAGAACCATTGTATCGGCTTTCATCTGGGTTATCCGCGATGCGCGCCAGCGGCAAGGGCGGCGACACGGGCCAGAACCTCGGCCACGGGTTTGCCTTCGGCGATATCTTTGACAATGGCCGAGCCAACGACGCAACCATCGGCAATGCCTGCAATTGCTTGGGCTGATTCGGGCGTGGTGATGCCAAAGCCGACGATCACCGGCAGATCGGTTTTCGCCTTGATCCGCGCAACCTCGGGGGCGACATCAACGGCTTGAGGGGCCGCAGCACCCGTAATGCCGGTAATCGATACATAATACACAAACCCGCTGGTATTTTGCAGCACTTTGGGCAGACGCTTGTCATCCGTTGTCGGCGTGGCAAGACGGATAAAATTAAGCCCTGCCTTTTGCGCGGGGATGCACAGTTCGTCGTCTTCCTCGGGCGGTAAGTCTACGATGATCAAACCGTCGATGCCGGCTGCTTTGGCTTGGGTCAGAAACAGATCCACGCCGCGGCTGTAAATCGGGTTGTAGTAGCCCATCAGCACGATTGGCGTGGTATCGTCGCCTTTGCGAAACTCGGTCACCATCGCCAGCGTCTTATTCAGCGTCATCCCGCCTTCCAGCGCGCGTTGGCCCGCAAGCTGAATGGTTTGGCCATCGGCCATCGGGTCGGTAAAGGGCAAGCCGATCTCAATAATATCGACGCCCGCACCCGGCAGGCCTTTCATAATCTCAAGCGAGGTTTCGACATCGGGGTCACCTGCCATGATATAGGACACAAAGGCCTTGCGACCCTCGGCTTTCAGCGCGGCAAATTTTTGGTCAATCCGGGTCATGGCGGTGTCCTTATATGTGTCGCCGTCCGGTTTGCCCAAAGCCGGGCCGGAAATCAATGGCCGTTAGGTGGGATTGGGGACCGAGATCATCCAATGCATGCCAAAACGGTCTTTTAGCATGCCAAAAGCGGGCGACCAGAACGTCGGGCCAAAGGGGTCGGGCCAAAGGGCATGATTGCGGTGCCGCCGTCCAACAGCTTGTCAAAGATCGCCTTGGCCTGTGCGGCATCGGGCGCGTCATGGCTGATGGAAAAGGCCTGCTGCGGCTCTCCGGCCTCACCAGGCGGAAAATCTGACGCGTAGAGGGTCGCCGTTTTGGTAACAAGCTGGCTGTTCATCACCAGATCGCTGTCTGCAAAATTCGGCGGGGCATCTGGCATATCGCGATAGCGAAAGAGGGTCAACTCGCCACCAAACAGCTCGGCGTAAAACTGCATCGCCTCGGCGCAGTTACCTTGAAAATGGACATATGGGGTAAAGGTCATTGCTGGTCCTCCTGCAAGACAGACTGTCAGCATTCAACGCATCTGCCAAGCCTGATGCTTGCGGTTTGCCTGCGTTTCGGCCTATGAGGGCAGGAAAATGAATGGAGATTAGATCATGGGATTTCGCATGGGGATCGTCGGGCTGCCAAATGTGGGCAAGTCTACCCTGTTCAACGCGCTGACCCGTACGGCGGCGGCACAGGCGGCGAACTTTCCGTTCTGCACGATTGAGCCGAACGTTGGCGATGTGGCGGTACCGGACGCACGGCTGGAAAAACTGGCAGCGATTGCCGGGTCAAAAACCATCATCCCGACACGGATGACCTTTGTCGATATCGCGGGTTTGGTGCGCGGCGCCAGTAAGGGTGAGGGTTTGGGGAACCAGTTCCTTGCCAACATCCGTGAATGTGACGCGGTTGCCCATGTTTTGCGCTGCTTTGAAGATGATGACATCACGCATGTTGAGGGCAAAATTGACCCCATCGCCGATGCTGAGACGATTGAAACCGAACTGATGCTGTCTGATCTGGAATCGATTGAACGCCGTCTGGCCAACCTTGCCCGCAAAATCAAAGGCGGCGACAAGGATGCAGGCGATCAGGTGCGCTTGCTGCAAATGGCGCAAAAAGTGCTGGAGGAAGGGCGGCCTGCACGTTCGGTTGAGATCGCGGAAGATGACAAGCGTAACTGGCGTTTGTTGCAGCTTTTGACGTCGAAGCCTGTGCTGTTCGTGTGTAATGTCGAAGAATCCTCGGCTGCAAACGGCAATTCGCAATCTGCCCGCGTGGCGGAAATGGCCGCCAAGCAGGGTGCCGGCATGGTCGTTATTTCGGCACGGATTGAAGAAGAGATCAGCCAGCTTGCCGCCGATGAGGCCGAGATGTTTTTGGGCGAGATGGGGCTGGAAGAGGCGGGCCTCGACCGGTTGATCCGCGCGGGTTACCAGTTGCTGGGCTTGCAGACCTATTTTACCGTTGGGCCAAAAGAAGCGCGGGCTTGGACGATCCCCAAGGGCACGCTGGCGCCGCAAGCGGCAGGCGTTATCCATGGCGATTTTGAAAAGGGTTTCATCCGGTCGGAAACGGTTGGATATGACGATTATATCGCCGGAAATGGCGAGGCCGGGGCCAAAGAAGCGGGCAAGTTCCGCGTCGAGGGTAAGACCTATCTGGTGAAAGACGGCGATGTGCTGCACTTCTTGTTCTCGGGCTAAGGGGTGCCAACCCAAGGTATAAATTGCGCGCGGATGATTGCGTAAGCGTTTGATACTTATTGGGAACGGTGAAAAATCTGACCTACAATTAACCCCTGAATCGCATTGCGGTTTGGGGGTTTTTATGTGCCCGTGGTTGTGCGTGTTTGATGTCATGCTAGCCTAACAACAAAACCGTTGCTCTGCGCAATCTGACAGCCTAGCTTTTTCACATTATGTGCCGGCCATTTAAGGCGCGGTTTATCGGTCTGCATTTTGGGACAATGAGAATGATGAAATTGATAGCGCTGCTGTGTTTACTGGTCGCCCTTGCGGCCCCTGTTCACGCCTATACGCAGGCCGAATTGGAACAAGAGGTTCAACACAGCGAAGATATGTATCGCAGCGGCGATATTCGGGGCGCGCAAAGCTATGCGCAAACGGTTTATGACAAGGCCACGGCGGCGTTTGGGCCTGCATCGGCAGATACGTTATATGCGGGGATCACGCTGGCAAATATGATGCGCGGGGTTGGAGATGATGCGCAGGCGTTGGCTTTTTTAGAGGCTTTATACGGGACGGCCACCGCAAGCTTTACCCAATACGCACCGATCCGGATTAAGGTTTCGGTTGCCTATGCGAATGCCTTGTCTGACTTGGGCCAAGCGCAAAAAGCCTTACCGTTGCACGTTGAAGCGGCGGCGGCGGCCGAAACGCTGCTGGGGGCCGACAATGAAACGACCTTGGTGTTTTACTTTAACCTTGCAAAAACCTATGAGATTTTGGGCTACGGCGAACAGGCGCTGGCCGTGTACCGGCAGATTGAAGGCAGCTATGGGCGGATTGCCAGCCCTGACAATCTGATGCAGCGCGGCAATGTCGCCGCCCAGATCGCCAGAACCCTGTATCAAATGGAAAATGTCCCAGAGGGGCTTGCAGCGTACCGGCGCGCCTTGCCGCTGTTGGCCGACTATTGGGGCCCAAATCATCCCCGCGTGTTAGAGCAAAAACTGGTGTTTGGCTATGCGCTGTGGCGTTCGGGGCAGGACGATGAGGCGGGGGAGGTCGTGAACAGCTTACTTGCCTCTGCGACGGTCGCTTATGGGCCCAACAGCGTGTTTTACGGCGATGTGCTTGAATTGCAGGCACTGACCTTCAGCAAGGGCGGGCTGCAGGCGCCGCGTTTTGCGCAGGCGCTGTCGTTGATGGCGCAATCGATCACCCTGAAAGAGGCGCAACTGGACCCGAACCATAACGCCTTGGGCAGGCCGATGTTGGAATATGCGGCGATGTTGCGCGATGCCGGCCAGTTTGGAACGGCAGCGCAATTTGCGCTAAAGGCCGAGAAAGCCGGTGCTGCAAGTCGGGATCTGTTGATCCAAACCCTTGTTGCGGCGGTTGATGCGGGGCAAATGGCCGATAGCGATGCCGCAGCAGAGCTGTTTCGTATTTTGCAGCAATCCAGTTCATCCGAGGCGGGGTTTGCCTCGTTGCAACTGGCGGCGCGGGCGGCTTTGAATGACGGCGCGGATGCAGCGCTGTTTCGACAAGTGACCGACAGTGCGCAGCGCCAATCCGGGTTAGAGGCGCAGTTGTTAGAGGTCAGCATGCGCCCCTTGGCCGAGCGCGATAGCGTGCATGAGGCGGCTTTGCGCGGGCAGATTGCCGAAAATGCCAGCACCGCAACCCGCGCGCAGGCCGCTTTGGATGCCAATCACCCAAATATCGCCGATCTGATCGGTGGCGGGGCCTTGTCGATACCCGAGGCGCAGGCGTTGCTGGGGGCTGAGGGCGCGCTGGTTGTGGTCGATTTCGGTGGTTATAGGGATTCGCCGGTGTTCGCCATGGCGATGACCGAGGCTGGGGTGGGCTATACCATCTTGCCCGATTGGGCCGATGATTATGCTGCAGCGGTTGAACAGATTCGTACCAGCATTTCCCTAAAGCTGGGCACGCGCGCGGCAGCCCCGCTGGATGCAAGCGCGGCTGCAACGCCAACGCCATTCGCCTTTCTTGACGCGGCGTTGCTGTATGACAGGTCAATCGGGCAGGTTTTTGCGATTAACGGCAAGCGCAAGCACCTGTATCTTGATCTGCGCGGGCCGATGGGGGCCATTCCCCCACAGCTGCTGATTACCAAGCCTACGGATGATAAGACCACCGAGCAAACCGCCAGTTGGTTGGTGCGTGACTTTGCAATTACGGTGTTGCCGTCTGTTTATGCTTTGAAATTAGCGACCTTGGCGAAGGCGGGCACAAAGCCTGCGCTGCCGCTGTTGGGGTTTGCCAACCCTGTCTATACCGCCACCGGCGTGGATGTGTCGGCGGCAGGGGGGCAGGCGTTGCGCGGGTCGCTGACGCCGTTGCCAGAAACCGAAGGCGAGCTGTTGCAAGTGGCAATGGCGCTGAAGGCCCCTGCCGATGTGCAGCGCTTGGGCGTCGCTGCGTCAGAGGCGGCGCTGAAGGGGCTGCCGCTGACGGATTACGGGGTTTTGTATTTTGCGACCCATGGGCTTGTGTCGGGGGATGCTGTCGGGGATGAAGTTCTGGGCGAGCCTGCCTTGGCCTTGACCGGTGGGGATGGCGAGGACGGGCTGTTGACCGCCACCGAGATCGCAAAGCTGAAACTGAATGCCGATTTGGTGGTTTTGTCTGCGTGTAACACGGCGGTCGGGGATGCCCCTGGTGGGCAGGCGCTATCGGGGCTTGCCCGTGCCTTTACCTATGCCGGGGCGCGTTCGTTGATGGTGTCGCATTGGCCGGTAGAAAGCCGGTCGGCTGTGCGGATGATGACGGATATTTTTGACCACCGCGCTGGCGACCCGACGTTAAGTGCCGCAGAGGCACAGCGCGAAGCAATCTTGTCGATGATTGATAAACCGCAGAACCCTGCGTGGTCGCATCCGGCCTATTGGGCGCCGTTTGTGCTGGTGGGCGACGCGGGCTAGCGGCGGGTGCGCAAGCAATCGCGCGGCTCTTTGCCCTGCGTATCCATTTCGGCGTTGCAGGCAGTGCAGCGGTAATGATTTGACCCAGCGGTGCGATCCAGTCGCCAGCGGCACGCACGCGTCAGCGTAGAGTTGCGGCGCGAGAGCCACATGAACAGCAAGGTGCCGAGTAGTAGGATAAGAAGAAGTATAGGCATGGCGTGCTTATGCCATGCCTGCTTGGTGCTGCATAGGGATTGCCTTAGGCCGCTGCGCAATATTCATAATATTCCTGCGGTTCGGCCTGTTTGGTTTGGCTTGGCTGTGGCGCATCATAATACGCATAGGCCTGCGCAAGGATTTCGAGCGCTACTTCAGCGGATGTTTTGGCTTGGTCATTCATTGTGAACCTCGGGTATAACGGGGTTCCTCCCACGGGCAAACTATGCCTGTGGCCGGGGTGGTGCAACGGGCAATTGTGCAATGCAGCGTTGCGTTGGGGGCAGGCCTAATAGGAAAGGCGGTGCCCAAGGCGATTGCTGCGCCTTGGGCAAGTGGTTTTAGACGATGCGTTCGACCATTTTCTTTTTGATCTCGGCAATAGCCTTGGCTGGGTTCAGCCCTTTGGGGCAGGTTTTCGCGCAGTTCATGATGGTGTGGCAACGGTAGAGTTTGAACGGGTCTTCGAGGTCGTCGAGACGTTCTGGGGTTGCTTCATCACGTGAGTCGATGATCCAGCGGTAGGCGTGCAGCAAAGCGGCTGGGCCGAGGTAGCGGTCCGAGTTCCACCAATAGCTTGGGCAAGAGGTGGAGCAGCAAGCACACATCACGCATTCATAAAGCCCGTCGAGTTTTTCGCGGTCTTCAATCGACTGGCGCCATTCTTTGGCAGGCGTGTTGGTTTTGGTTTCCAGCCACGGCATGATGGAAGCGTGTTGCGCATAGAAATGGGTAAGGTCGGGGATCAGGTCGCGGACCACGGGCATGTGCGGCAGCGGGTAGATTTTGACATCGCCCTTTACCTCATCAAGGCCATAAATGCAGGCGAGCGTGTTGATGCCGCCGATGTTCATGGCGCAAGACCCGCAGATGCCTTCGCGGCAGGAACGGCGGAAAGTAAGCGTCGGGTCAATCTCGTTTTTGATCTTGATCAGCGCGTCGAGGACCATCGGGCCGCAAGTATCCATATCAACGAAATAGGTATCAACCCGTGGGTTTTCGCCATCATCGGGCGTCCAGCGGTAGATGCTGAATTTGCGAATGTTGGTGCCGCTGGGTTTTGGCCAGGTTTTGCCGGTGCGGATGGTGGAGTTTTTGGGCAGGGTGAATTGAACCATGGGTCCCTCTCCTTAATTAAGAACGGTTGTGGGGGCCGGGGCGTCTGGCTGCCACCGGGTGAAAAGAACGTCCATCAGGCGGGGTGCGCCGCCACCTTTGCCATCGCCTGTCATCCGCAGAACATCGCGGAATTCAAGGCCTGCGGCGGCAAGGCGGGTGATGAGGTGCGATGGCGGGGTGAGGCCAGTAAAACGCTGGGTCAGCGACATCTCAAGAATCACAAAGTCGGTGCGCCGCAGGGTTTGGCTGGCGCCTTGCAGGACGTCATCCTCAAACCCTTCGGTATCAATTTTAAGGCCGACACGGCCGGGAAATTGGGCTGCAATGGCATCGAGCGTGGTGACGGGGACCTGACGGGTTTCGGTTTTGGTGAACTTGGCCGACAGGCGGTCGGTGCGTTGGCGCAGGCTTGCCATCGCGCCTTGTTCGCCTTTTGCAGAATGCGGGATCGTCAGGGTAAGTGTGCCGTCAGTTGCACCCAGAGCGGTTTCAAAAAACTGCGCATCGCGGGGCGCATCGGCCCTCGTCAGCGCCACGCGAGATTCGTGGCGCGGGTCGATCAGCGCAAAGCGCGCGTTCGGGAAGGCTTGGTATAGCAGTGGGGTGCCGGTATCGACGCCAACATCAAACACCACATCAGGGGCAAGGCCAAAGCATTGCAGGTGTTCCGCGCGGGATTTATCGGCATTCGCCGCCAGCCCTTTGCGCCGCAAAAAGCGGTTCACTTGGGCGCGGTCAATTTTGGCTGGGGCGGCTGACACGGCTTAGCCCTTCCAATCCGAACGAGAGTAGAGCGGTTGGCTGGGCGGTTGGCCGGATTTTTGAAAGACGCATTGGTCATAAACGGCTGAAGGATCACGGCCCATTATATAGTCAGAGCTGATGCCAAGCGACACTTTGGCGAGGCCTTTGCCATCACTGCCAACCCCAACACCGACCGAGCCATGTGGGCCAGAGGCATCATAGGCGCGGGCAAGGCATTCGCGTTCCGCTTGCGCAACAGAAACCGGGCCGCAGGCGGCCATAGTCAGCAAGCAAGCAAGAACGCAAAGCCGGATCATAGTGTCAGCCCCGGAATGCCTGCGCGCAAGACGCATTGCATGGTGTTGGGGCGTTGTAGGATCGTGGCAACGGTTTGCACCGTGGTGCTGCCTGCGCGGGTGCCGACATCTTTCGCAAGCGAGATGATCTCGGATTTTTCGGCATTGTCGAGCACGCAGATGGTCACCGCCTCGGCCTGAGGGCCGGGGAGACGTTGTTGTACGACAGGCCGGACCACAGTTTTCGCCGTGGCGCGCAGCACATCGAGACCCGCATCGCCCGTAGACGTGCAGGCCGCAATGCAAAGCGTTAAGGCAAGGGCTGCCCGCATCAGTAGACCCGCGCTTTGGGGGCGATCTTTTTCAGATCAATCCCGCCGTTCTCATGCTTGGTCAGTGGGTCCATGTGGACAGGGCGCGAGGAGAGCGTAACCTTGTTGCCATCGACATGCGCAAGCGAGTGAACGCGCCAATTTACATCGTCACGATCGGGGTAATCTTCGTGCGCATGGGCGCCACGTGATTCCTTGCGGGCCTCGGCTGCGACGATGGTGGCAAGGGCGTTGGGCATCAGGTTGCCCAGCTCCAGCGTTTCCATCAGGTCCGAGTTCCAAACCATCGAACGGTCTGTGACCTTCAGATCATTCATCTTCGCGGCGATCTCGGTCATTTTCACGACACCTTCGGCCAGCGTTTTATCGGTACGGAACACGGCAGCATCGGCCTGCATGGTTTTCTGCATTTCAAGGCGCAGATCGGCAGTTGGCACCGCGCCGTTGGCATGGCGCACTGCGTCGAAGCGGCCAAGCGCTTTATCCACTTCGGCCTTATCAACCGGAGCTGGGCGCTCGCCGGGTTTTACGATTTCGCCCGCGCGGATAGCAGCCGCGCGGCCAAATACCACAAGGTCGATCAAGGAGTTCGAGCCCAGACGGTTCGCTCCGTGTACGGACGCGCAGCCTGCCTCACCCACAGCCATCAGGCCGGGGAAGATGGCGTCGGGGTTGCCCGGCGTTGGGTTCAGCACTTCGCCAAAGTAGTTGGTTGGAATGCCGCCCATGTTGTAATGCACGGTCGGGATAACGGGGATAGGCTCTTTTTGCAGATCGACGCCAGCAAAGATGCGGGCGGATTCCGAAATACCCGGTAGGCGGAGGTCAAGCGTTGCCTTGGGCAAGTGGTTCAGGTTGAGGTGGATGTGGTCCTTATTCGGGCCAACACCACGACCTTCGCGGATCTCAATCGTCATACAGCGCGACACAACATCGCGCGAGGCGAGGTCTTTGTAGGTCGGTGCATAGCGTTCCATGAAACGCTCACCTTCCGAGTTGGTCAGGTAGCCGCCTTCGCCGCGCGCGCCTTCGGTAATCAGGCAGCCCGAGCCGTAGATGCCGGTGGGGTGGAACTGCACGAATTCCATATCTTGCAGCGGCAGGCCAGCGCGGGCAACCATGCCGTTACCGTCGCCGGTGCAGGTGTGGGCCGAGGTGGCGCTGAAATAGGCGCGGCCGTAACCGCCAGTCGCCAGAACGACCATCTTGGCGTTGAAGACGTGGATCGTGCCATCGTCAAGCTTCCATGCCACGATACCGGTGCAGCGACCATCGGTCATGATCAGATCAAGCGCGAAATACTCGATAAAGAATTCAGCGTTGTTCTTGAGGCTTTGGCCGTAAAGCGTGTGCAAAATCGCGTGGCCGGTACGGTCAGCCGCGGCACAGGTGCGCTGTACGGGCGGGCCTTCGCCAAATTCGGTGGTGTGGCCGCCAAAGGGGCGCTGGTAAATCTTGCCCTCTTCGGTACGCGAAAACGGCACGCCGTAGTGCTCCAGCTCATACACCGCTTTCGGTGCTTCACGTGCGAGGTATTCCATCGCATCCGTATCACCCAGCCAGTCAGAGCCTTTGACGGTGTCATACATGTGCCACTGCCAGTTATCCGGCCCCATGTTCGACAGGCTGGCCGCGATGCCGCCTTGGGCCGCGACTGTGTGCGAACGGGTTGGGAAAACCTTGGTTACGCAAGCGGTGCGCAGGCCTTGTTCAGCCATGCCAAGTGTGGCGCGCAGGCCAGCGCCGCCAGCCCCCACGACAACAACGTCATATTCGTGCGTTTCATATTCATAAGCGGTCATGGTCAATCCTTCAGAGCGCGATACGGACCAAGGCGAAAAGCCCGGTCGCGGTGATCGCGTAAGAGAGTGAAATGGCGAGGATGACGAGCGCCTTGCGGGCCGAGCCCTTGGCGTAATCTTCGATCATCATGGTGGCGCCTTTGGCAAAGTGCTGCATGCCGACAAACAGCACAAGCGCGGTCAGGATGGCAGTAAACGGGTGGCTAAAGGCTGCGACCACCTCTTCTTGGGTGCCGCCAAGGGCCGAACCGAAGATGTAAATCCATGTTGGCACCATAAAGGCGAGGGCCACGGCCGACACGGTCATATACCAGTGATGTTCGGTTCCGGTATGGGCCGAACCTTTGCCGATGGCGCGTTTGCGGTCTGTTAGGTAACGCATGATCGCCCCCTTATTGCACAAGAATGATGGTGATGATGGTCAAGACCACCGAACCGCCGATGATGCCCCAGCCCAGCTTTTCAGCGGTTGGGATATCAAGGCCTTTGCCAGCGTCAAAATAGAGGTGACGCAGGCCTGCGAGGTAGTGATACCAGACCGCCCAAAGCGAGCAGGTAAAGACCAGATCGCCGAACCAAGAGGTTGCTACCGCGTTGGCCGTGGCGAAATACGCGGGCGAGGTCGCGGCGGCGAGCAGCCACCAGACCGCCAGCAAGGTGCCAACAATCAACCCGTTGCCTGTGATGCGCGTCAGGATCGACGTGATCGACGTAAGCTGTGGGCGGTAAATTTGAAGGTGGGGGGAAAGTGGGCGTTCAACCCGCTTTGTTTCGGCCATAATCATTCCCTCGTGGCTGCGCCTAACGGGACGGGCCCGTATAAAGGCTATCTGCTTTGCTTATGAATAGCGTATTTTTAGCCTGAGTCACGCCTTGTCGCAGAAAAAACAACCAAAATTTGCAATTCACCGCGTGAAAATGGAATATGTGATCACGAAATTACGCCTCGTGATCACAATGCTGAGGTGAATCTGCGGATTTGACAAGATTGCAGAGCCGAGGCGGGACGATCGCCCAAGAGTCCCTGCGGATGTGAAGCGATTATGCTGCTGGCGGCGCGGGGCTAAGTGGTATGTGATCACAAATCATTCGCGATAGCCTGGCGTTGCAAGAAATCGACATATTCGGTGCAAATCGTGATGGCCGTCGTTTCAGGATCGTAAAACGCGTTTTCCTCACCACAGGATTCCAGCTTTACGGCGATTGATTTGGGCAAATGATAGCTTGAATTCAGCTCGTGTATTTCATCGGCCAAAAGCGCGCCGATCTCGCTAGAGGTTTCGCCGTTAAACTGGATGGATTTAGACGGCTTTTGTGTTTCCAGCGGTTCCAGAACGGCGGCCCAAGAGTCCGCAGCCAGATTGAATTCATCGACGCAACTGGCCGCTCGTTCCTCTGGCAGCTCAAAGTCTTGGGCGAGTTCGGCGCGGGTTTCGGGGTCTGCGCCGTAGAACAGGCAGACCTGATTGTAATAGCGTTGCATATCAAGACCGTGAACATCCCAATAAGCGGGGTCTTCGTTCTCTTGCGCGGCAAGTTCAAACGACAGGGCGGTCAAGGCGGTGATGGATTGCGCCGCGTCTTCTTCCCAAAAAGCATCAAGCAAGACCACCGACAAGATGTCGGCAGCATCCTCTTCTTGGCCCAAAACGGGGGCGTCTGTGATATTAATCAACGCGTGACCAAATTCGTGATACAGGGTCGAAATGATGTTGGCCGTCACGAAATCTTGCGCGCCATCCGCGCGCAGCGGTTGGGGGAAGGCAAGTAGCACGAGAGAGAGCAAGGCTGAGGCGGAAAAGACGCGGAACATCAGATATTCCTTTTGGCAATGGGCTACGTTGATGGTGCGCGCCAATGTCTGACAGGTTGGGGCAGCCTACAAGTGGTAAATGCAAGCGGCCCAGTGGGAAAACGGCGGCATGTGGCACAGGTGGCTAGGCCAAGTCTGCGCCACATGCCGTCGTATATCCCGCCAATCAGCGCGAAAGCAGCGTCGTGTCAAAGGCAATGCCAAGCACCAGACGGCCTTTATCATCGCTGGCATCGTGATAGCGCAGATCCATCGTTGATTTTTCGTTCAAGCTATAGGTGACGCCAGCATCGGCATAGGTCGCGCCCCATTGCTCGTGGCCAAGTGCTCCCGACAGGCTGAAAGTGTCGTTCATCGCATATTCGCCCGAAAGCTCTAGCGTCTTGATCTTGGACGACGGGTCGTAAGAGATTTGGCCACCGGCCGAAGCTGCATCGGAAAGCGCGTAGGTCATGCCTAGCGCGAATTCACCGCAGCAATTGCCTGAAGTGTTGTACAGGTAGCGGGTATAGCCAAGGTCATAACTAAGCCCGTTGGCCAATTCATTGCGGTAGCCAAGGGACAGGTCGGTTTCGGTGTTATCGGTGCCATCATTCAGCGATGACATCCAGACTCCAGCATAAACGCCGGAAGCGCTGCCTTCGACATAGCCCTGAATTGCGGGCTTATCGTCTGACAGCGAATGGCCGCCCGAGACATAGTTGCTGGTAAGGGCAAGGCCACCGGTGATCTCAACCGATTGGGCAGCAGCAGGCATCGCCAGCCCGATAAGGGTGGCAGGCATAAGGAAGATGCGCAAACGCACGGAATTCTCCGAAAATATAGGGTTGAGGAGGTTAGAGGGGCATGAGCGCCCAATAGTCGAGATCCAAAAGCACGGATGGATCATACTTACCGTTCTCATCACGCAAAGCAAAGGGTTTCGCGCCGTGTTTTACTGCAACAAGGCGCAGGCGGATGGCACCCACACTAGGGGCATCAGTTTCGGCTTTGTCCAGCACCTCTGACCATGCCCTCACGGTATCACCGCTAAAACAAGGGTTGGCGTGGGCACCCGCGTTCAAGGCCACGATCATTTGGGCGTTGGCCAACCCGTTAAACGACAAAGCGCGCGCAAGGCTGATGATATGGCCGCCATAAATCAGGCGACGGCCATCCTCGCGGTTGGTGGCGTCAAAATGCACTTTGGCGGTGTTTTGCCACAGGCGGGTGGCAAGCATATGCTCGGATTCCTCAATCGTAACGCCGTCGACATGGTCGATTTGCTCGCCGATTGCGTAATCGCCCCAGCGGTGCGGTTCGCCTGCCAAAGTGAAATCATAGTTTGAGAAATCGAGACCCTCAGGGATGACGATGCGATCAGGGGTGACGGTTTCGGGTAGGTCGGGAAGGGTGGTTTCAGGCGCGGCGGTATCGCGGTTTTTGCGGACCATGACCCAGCGCACATATTCCAGAACCGGCTCATCGCGTTGGTTCAGGCCGGTGGTGCGGACATAGACCACGCCGGATTTGCCGTTAGAGTTTTGTTTTAGCCCGATGACGGTGCTTTCTGATCGCAGCGTATCGCCGGGGTAGACGGGCGCAAGCCAGCGACCATCGGCATACCCGAGGTTGGCAATGGCGTTCAACGAGATATCAGGGACGGTTTTGCCGAACACGGTGTGAAAGGCGATAAGGTCATCGAGAGGAGAGCCTTCTAGCCCGCAATTACCCGCGAAGTCATCTGAGGAATAGAGCGCGGTGCGGGCGGGGTAGAGCGCGTGGTAAAGGGCGCGTTCGCCTTCAGCCACTGTGCGGGGAACGGCATGTTGGATGGTCTCGCCCAAGGTGTAATCTTCGAAAAAACGGCCGGCGTTGGTTTTGGGGGTATTCATGGGGCTGTGTCCTTGAGCAAGGTGCGGCGGGCAAGTGTGGTGCGCCGCAGCGCACCAGTGTTGGGGCTATTGCTGGCCGAGTTTGGTTTCTGGCGTGTAGGTGCCGGGGGCCTCTTTGGTCACGGCTTGGCCGCAGCGCATGACACCTTTGGCTTCGTCCCACGCGTAGGTGGGGCTGCCGTACAGCTCCCACCCTTTGTTCAGGGCATCGGTGACTTTGTGGCAAAATGCCGATGTGTCTTCTTCGGTCAGCAGGCGGTACAATTTCATGGCATTATCCAAATGGGTTATAGCCGAGCCAGATATGGATGGCGGCGGTAATTGAGAAGGCTATGAGCGTGGCGACCACGGCAGTGATTTCCTTTTTAACAGGCACGTCGCGGTAAGGGGCAGGCGGGGCCACGCGGTTCAGCACGATAACCTCGGCCAGCGCCCAAGCGAATAGGCCGCCGAACAGCAGGAATGAGGGCGTGTCGCCGTTCACCAGTAGGTGGGCGATGGCCCACACCTTAACGGCCGTTAGCTGCGGGTTGCGGACCCATTTGGTGATGCGGGTTTTCGCGGCGGATGAAGCATAGAGGTAAAAGGCCAAGATCATCAGCAGGTTATTGATGCCGGTCATCGCGGGGCTGCGGCCCCAAAAGAACGTGCCCTCGGCGCTGCGATAGCCGATGACCATCAGGATGATCGCCAGCACCGAGCCTAAGGCCACGATCGCCTTGCCCTTGTCGCCAAGCTGCGCGCGGCTGTCGGGGGAAATGCGTTTCCAGAAATGGACGCCGGACCAGAGGATGAGGCCGAGGAGGATGAGGAGCATATTGAGCCTTTGGGTTTAAGATTGCGCGGCGATGGCCGCAGCTTTTGCCAAAGTCGCCTCTGCCGTGACAATATGCAAGTTCTCTACGATTTTACCATCCACAACCGCGACGCCCTGACCCGCGGCTTTTGCCGCGTTAAAGGCATCGATCTGGCGCTGGGCGAGGGTGATTTCGGCCTCGCTTGGCGCAAATGCAGTGTTGGCGATGTCGAGCTGCGCGGGGTGGATCAGGGTTTTGCCGTCAAAGCCCATGTCGCGACCTTGGTCGCATTCGGCCTTCAGGCCCGCATCATCTTTGAAAGCGTTATAGACACCGTCGATGATGGTCAGGTTGTGCGCTTTGGCAGCCAGCAGGCACAGGCCGAGGCCTGCCTGCATCGGCAAACGGTCGGCGCGAAAACGGCTGTTCAATTCTTTGGCCAAGTCATTCGTGCCCATAACCATGCCCGCAAGACGGGGATGGGCGGCAATTGCGGTTGCGTTCAGCATCCCCAGCGCGGTTTCCATCATCGCCCAAAGCGGGGTATAGGGGATCATCTCGGCCACGGCATCCAGATCTTCGGGGGTTGAAACCTTGGGGATCAGCAGGGCGTCGATATCTGCGCCGACAAAGGCCGCGATATCATCGGCACCCCATTCGGTATCGAGCCCGTTCACGCGCACAATTTTTGCACGGTTGCCGAAACTTGCGGATGCCAGCGTTGTAACCAGCAGTGCGCGGGCGGCGATTTTTTCGTCGGGGGAAACGGCGTCCTCAAGGTCAAAGATGATCGCATCAGTGGCAAGGGTTTGCGCCTTTTCCAGCGCGCGCTCTTTTGAGCCGGGGATGTAGAGGGCGGAACGGTACGGGCGGGTGGTGGACATGATTCTCTCCCAAGCAATATTGTTGCGCTAGGGGGCATGATTTTGGCACATTCTTCAACCCCAAATTTGCCGCAGCGCAGCAAGTTTGGGGCGTGGCGTTAACCTTTCTTGCGTAATTTGGGTGCAGGCTGACCTTTGACCAACCGGAAAGGTGATGTGATGAGAGAGAAACTTTTTGCCCTGTCTTTGGGCTTTGGCGCGTTGATTATGGTGACACACGCGCAGGCCGAAACTCTGGGGGCGCAATGCGGGCAGCGCGGCGCGGTAATGGCGCAGCTTGTCGATCAGTTTGGTGAAAGTCGACGGTCGATGGGTATCGCCGCGAATAATATGGTGATGGAGGTGTTTGCCTCGGACGCGTCACAAAGCTGGACGATTACGGTAACGACACCGCAGGGACAAACCTGCCTGATTGCCTCGGGGCAGGGGTTTGAGGCAATGATTGAGCCGCTGCCCGCAAAAGGAGACCCTGCTTAGCCCGCAATAAGATGCGATGCGGCGACCCAAAGCATGCGCAAGGATAGCAGTAAAAGCGCCCATAACACGAGGGTGTAAAACAGCTTTTCCGGCAAGATGCGAACAAGGCGGACGCCGGCAAACACCGCAAGCGTGGCCGGCAGAAATAGCCAGGCGGCGATATGCAGGCTGTCGAAAGATAGAATGCCGATGTTGTAATAGGCGGGCAGTTTGATGAAATTGACCCATGCAAACAGGATCGTTGAGGTGCCCGCGAAAACGGCCTTGGGCATGCGCAACGGCAGGGTATAGATTTGGTAGGGTGGGGCGCCTGCGTGGCTGACAAAGCTGGTAAATCCGGCGGCAGCCCCCCAAAAGATGCCCGGTGCAACCCTTGCGGTTTGTGCCTCGGGTTTGACGCCAAGGCCGAGCAGGCGGGTGGCAGCAAAGACACTGCCCAAGGTACCGATTACGCCTCCGACCATTTCTTCGGTGATCAGGTTTGCCGTGGCCCAGCCGATTGTCACGCCAATCGCCGTGGCGGGGACCATAATTTTCAGGATGTTTATATCAAATTCGCGGCGATAGGCCCAAACGCCGAACCAATCGGAAACGATATAGATGGGCAGCAAAAGCCCAGCCGCCTGCAAAGGGGGCATAACCAGCGATAGAATCGGCACAGACATCATCGCAATAATCGGCAATCCGCCCTTGGAAAGTCCGACCGTGATCGACGCGAACACCGCGATGATCCAGAATGTAGTGCCTTCCATGCGCGTCTCCGGGCTTAATTTGAGGGCCAGTTTGCGCAAACACTAAGCCTGTATGGTACAGAAGAGCAATGCCGCATTGCAGCGCTCTTGCTTAATTTGTGACAAGGGTCTAGGCATCGCTGCATCAAAATAACCCGATCCGGAGATTGATATCATGGCTAGACCTAAGATTGCACTTATCGGCGCAGGGCAGATTGGCGGCACGCTTGCCCATCTCGCAGCGATTAAAGAATTGGGCGATATCGTCCTGTTTGATATTGCAGAAGGCACCCCACAGGGCAAAGCCCTGGACATCGCGCAATCTGGCCCGTCCGAGGGCTTTGACGCTGTAATGAAGGGCGCAAACGACTACGCCGATATCGCTGGCGCCGATGTTTGCATCGTGACCGCAGGCGTTGCCCGCAAGCCAGGGATGAGCCGTGATGACCTGTTGGGCATCAACCTGAAAGTGATGAAATCGGTCGGTGAAGGCATTGCCAAGAACGCGCCGAACGCATTTGTGATCTGCATCACCAACCCGCTTGATGCGATGGTTTGGGCGTTGCAGCAGTTTTCGGGCCTGCCTACAAATAAAGTTGTTGGTATGGCTGGTGTGCTGGATAGCGCGCGTTTCCGTCATTTCCTGTCGGTTGAATTCAACTGCTCGATGCGCGATGTGACCGCGTTTGTTTTGGGTGGCCATGGCGACACGATGGTACCGCTTGCGCGTTACTCCACCGTTGGCGGCATTCCTTTGCCTGACTTGGTAGAAATGGGCTGGACGACCCAAGACAAGCTGGACAGCATCATTCAGCGCACCCGTGATGGCGGCGCCGAAATCGTTGGCCTGCTGAAAACCGGTTCGGCGTTTTATGCGCCAGCGACATCGGCGATTGAGATGGCCGAAGCCTATTTGAAAGACCAAAAGCGTATGCTGCCATGTGCTGCCTATTGTGATGGCGAGCTGGGCGTGAAGGGCATGTATGTTGGCGTTCCTACGATCATCGGCGCTGGCGGGATTGAACGTATCGCGGACATCAAGATGAACACAGTCGAGCAAGCGATGTTCGACAAATCGGTTGATGCCGTTAAGGGCCTTGTTGCGGCCTGCAAAGAAATCGATCCATCGCTGGCTTGATCTAACCTGTAAAAGTGTACAGACAGGCCCCGCTTTGCGGGGCTTGTTTTATTTTGCGGCGGGGTGATACGCTTTGGGGGATTGCCCCGATAGGACCGCGTTTCTTGTGATTGCCCAACCCTTGCTTTCAGATGCTGCAACGCCATTGCCACCCGGCATGGAGCCGCTGCGCGCGCGGTGCCACGCGACGGAAGGCGCATTTTTCATCGAAACCGAGCATCACATGCTGGCGTATCTGCCTGGCAAAAAACGTTTGGTCGTGACTTTTGACAACCTCGCATCTGACCGCGATGTTGAGGCCCGCCAGCCCTTTGCCTGCCAACTTGTGCAGCGTAAGGGCTGGGCGATTTTGGGGGTCATGGTCAAGCGCAAAGACTGGTTTCAGTGCCCACATTTAAAAACGGCGTTGCTGGGGTTGCAGAGCGCAGGCCTATTCGCAGGGTATGACAATGTCAGCATGTATGGTGCTTCTATGGGTGGGTTCGGCGCGGCGGTTTTTGCACCTTTGGCGCCGGGCTGCACAGTGCTTGCCTTTGCCCCGCAATCGACGTTGGATGGTAAGGTGGTCCCGTTTGAGCGGCGCTATCGTTATGGGCGCGGCCTTGGCGATTGGTCGGCGCCGTTCAATGACGCGGCGGTTGGGGTACAAAGCGCGGGCTGTGCGTATTTGATTTATGACCCCGTGGTTGAGGGCGACAAGCTGCATGCCCTGCGCATGGTAGGAGAGGGCGTGACGCTGCTGCCGGTCCCGCATTTTAGCCATAAGATTCCGCCGATGTTGATGCGCATGGGCGTGTTGAAAGAGGTGGCCGTTCTGGGGATGAAAGGCGCGCTGGACCCTTTGACCTTTCGCAGGTTGATGCGTTCGCGGCGCGGGGCGGTGCCCTATTTGTTGAATCTGTTGGAATCCGCGCTGGCCAAGGGGCATGTCAGCATGGCCGAGCGGGCCGCCAAACGTGCGCTGACGCTCGTGCCGAACTGGAAGCTGCGCAAAATGTTGACCGAGATTAAGCGAGGATAGAGCTTTGTTAACGGGTTGGCGGTATGGGATTCGCGGGGCGCAGTATTTTTTGTGATCACACTTTTGAAAGCTGTGATCACAAATGTCGGTTTTTTCGTTCAAAACGTGGTTTTCCAAAAAATGCCATTTGAAAAAGCTTATTTCTATGGCATCACAGTGCAAATTCCTTACCGATAGGACTGACGATGAACATTCACGAATACCAAGCCAAAGCCTTGTTGCGCAGCTATGGGGCGCCTGTGTCCGATGGTCGCGTCGTTCTGAAGGCGGAAGAGGCAAAGACCGCCGCAGGCGAAATGGACGGCCCTCTGTGGGTTGTCAAAGCGCAAATCCATGCGGGTGGCCGTGGCAAAGGCCACTTTAAAGAAGCGGAAGCCGGCGAAAAAGGCGGCGTACGTTTGGCCAAATCTGTATCTGAAGCGGCCGAGATGGCCAAGCAGATGCTGGGCCGCACCTTGGTGACGCACCAGACCGGCCCTGCGGGCAAGCAAGTGAACCGCATCTACATCGAAGATGGTTCGGACATTGCACGCGAGCTGTATCTTGCGCTGTTGGTTGACCGTCAGACCAGCCGCATTTCATTCGTTGCCTCGACCGAAGGCGGCATGGACATTGAAGAAGTTGCCGCGAACACACCCGAAAAGATCGTATCCTTCTCGGTTGATCCGGCTTCGGGCTTGTCTGATTTCCACGGTCGCCGTGTTGCCTTCGCGCTCGGCCTGACCGGTGGTCAGGTAAAGCAATGCGTTAGCCTGATCAAAGTTCTCTACAAAGCTTTCGTTGAGAAAGACATGGAGATGCTGGAAATCAACCCGCTGATCGTAACACCCGATGGCAACCTGAAATGCCTTGATGCCAAGATGAGCTTTGACGGCAACGCGATGTACCGCCACTCGGATATCGCGTCCTTGCGTGATGAGACCGAAGAAGATCCGAAAGAGCTGGCAGCGTCTAAGTTCGACCTGAACTATATCGCCTTGGATGGTGAAATTGGGTGCATGGTCAACGGTGCGGGCCTTGCGATGGCGACGATGGACATCATCAAGCTGTACGGCGCCGAGCCTGCGAACTTCCTCGACGTTGGTGGCGGTGCGACCAAAGAAAAAGTAACCGAAGCATTCAAGATCATCACCTCCGACCCGAATGTTAAGGGCATCTTGGTGAACATCTTTGGTGGCATCATGCGCTGTGATGTGATCGCCGAAGGTGTGATTTCAGCTGTCAAAGAAGTTGGTTTGAAGGTGCCGTTGGTTGTGCGCTTGGAAGGCACGAATGTTGAAGAAGGCAAGGCCATCATCAACAATTCCGGCCTTGCCGTGATCGCTGCGGAAAACCTGAAAGACGGCGCCCAAAAGATCGTGAAAGCGGTTAAAGGCTAAGGTTCCAACCGGGTCGCTTTGGTGCGGCCCGGCACTTAACCGCAGTGGCGGCAATGCCTGCGGACAACGTCAACAGTGGTGAGAGGGTGTAAAATGCAAAAGTTTATGATTGGCTCGGCAGTTTTGTTGATGCTTGCAGGCTGCGTAAGTGGCGGCGGCACTACAAGCGATGGCAACGAAGAAGCCGTCTGCGCCGAACAATCTGATTGGGCACGCAGCGGCACCGTTGACGGTGGCGATATCACCATCACTTGCCCAGGCTATGACCGTCCCGCCAACTGATAACCGGCACCGCTTGGTGCTTTTATGACTGCATAAGGAGGCCCTGATGGCCGTTCTCGTTGATGAAAATACCCGTTTGATCTGCCAAGGTTTTACGGGAAGCCAAGGTACTTTCCATTCCGAGCAGGCCATTGCCTATGGCACCAAAATGGTTGGCGGCGTGACCCCCGGTAAGGGCGGCACCACGCATCTGGACCTGCCGGTCTATAACTCGGTGCATGAGGCGCGCGCGCTGACGCAAGCAAATGCAACGGTCATTTATGTGCCGCCTCCGTTTGCGGCCGACTCTATCCTTGAGGCGATCGACGCCGAGATGGAGCTGATCGTTTGCATTACCGAGGGTATTCCGGTGCTGGATATGATGCGCGTAAAGCGTGCGTTGGAAGGCTCTAAATCGCGCCTTATCGGGCCAAACTGCCCCGGTGTGATTACGCCTGATGCCTGCAAAATCGGCATTATGCCGGGCCATATTCACCGCCGCGGGTCGGTTGGTGTTGTGTCGCGCTCGGGCACGCTGACCTATGAGGCCGTTAAGCAGACATCTGATCTGGGTCTTGGCCAGTCTTCGGCTGTTGGTATTGGTGGCGACCCGATCAAGGGTTCCGAGCATATCGACATCTTGGAAATGTTCTTGGCTGATCCCGAAACACACTCGATCATCATGATCGGTGAGATCGGTGGCTCTGCCGAAGAAGAAGCGGCGCAATTCCTTGCGGATGAGCGCAAGAAAGGCCGTTGGAAGCCAACAGCAGGCTTTATCGCAGGTCGTACCGCCCCTCCTGGCCGCCGTATGGGCCACGCTGGCGCAATTGTTGCCGGTGGCAAAGGCGACGCGGAAAGCAAGATCGAAGCAATGAAAGCTGCCGGTATTGTGGTTGCTGAAAGCCCTGCCCATTTGGGCGAGGCCGTAATGGCTGCGATCAAAGCGTAAAAACAAATGGCGGGGGTAACCCCGCCTTTACTTCATTCTGGCAGTGGTGGTTGTCACCCGTGCCCCCCGGCCCCAACCCTCATGAGGTCCAAAAATGACCGAGCAATCCTCTACCGCCCAATTCCGCGCCCAAAGCTATTTGGATGGCGCCAATGCCGAGTATATCGACCAGATTGCGGCGAAATATGCACAAGACCCTGCGTCGGTTGATGCCAGCTGGGCCGCATTTTTTGCCGAGCTGGGCGAGGCGGACCGTGTGGCCGAGGCAGCCGCTGCTGGCCCGTCTTGGGCGCGGACCGATTGGCCGCCGGTCCCTTCGGATGACCTGACGGGTGCGTTGACGGGGGAATGGCCTGTCGTGCCTGCCAAAGAAAACAAAGCGGCGGGGCAGAAAATTGTTGCCAAGGCCGCCGAGGCCGGTGTGTCACTTTCGGATGCGCAAGTGCAGCGCGCCGTTTTGGATAGTATTCGCGCGTTGATGATTATCCGCGCTTACCGGATCCGTGGCCATTTGGCTGCCGATCTGGACCCGCTGAAAATGCAAGATACCAGCAAGCACCCCGAGTTGGACCCAAAATCTTATGGGTTCACCGAGCAGGATATGGACCGCCCGATCTTTATTGATAACGTGCTGGGCCTACAGCTTGCGTCAATGCGCCAGATCCTTGAGATCGTGCGGCGCACCTATTGCGGCACTTTTGCGCTACAATACATGCATATTTCCGATCCCGAGCAGGCAAGCTGGCTGAAAGAGCGGATTGAAGGCTACGGCAAGGAAATCGCCTTTACCAAGATGGGCCGTAAAGCCATTTTGAATAAACTGGTTGAGGCCGAAGGTTTTGAGAAATTCCTGCATGTGAAATACATGGGCACCAAGCGGTTTGGCCTTGATGGTGGCGAAAGCCTGATCCCTGCGATGGAGCAGATCATCAAGCGCGGCGGCGCGTTGGGTGTAAAAGAAATCGTTATCGGCATGCCGCACCGTGGCCGCCTTTCGGTTCTGTCGAACGTGATGAAAAAGCCGTATCGCGCGATTTTCAACGAGTTTCAGGGCGGTAGTTTCAAGCCAGAAGATGTTGATGGTTCGGGCGATGTGAAATACCATCTCGGCGCCTCCAGCGACCGCGAATTTGATGGCAACACCGTTCACCTATCCTTGACGGCCAACCCAAGCCACCTTGAGGCTGTGAACCCCGTTGTTCTGGGTAAAGTGCGCGCCAAGCAAGACCAGTTGAACGATGTAGACCGCGAAAAGGTGTTGCCGATTTTGCTGCACGGCGATGCGGCCTTTGCGGGCCAAGGCGTTGTTGCTGAATGTTTTGGCCTGTCGGGCCTGCGCGGACACCGCACCGGCGGCACGATCCATATCGTCGTGAACAACCAGATCGGCTTTACCACTGCACCGCATTTCAGCCGCTCTAGCCCTTATCCAACCGATAACGCCTTGGTTGTTGAAGCGCCGATTTTCCATGTGAACGGTGACGACCCCGAGGCTGTGGTGCATGCCGCAAAAGTGGCGACCGAGTTCCGCCAAAAGTTCCACAAAGACGTGGTTTTGGATATTTTCTGCTATCGCCGCTTTGGTCACAACGAAGGCGATGAGCCGATGTTCACCAACCCTGCGATGTACACCCAGATCAAAAAGCACAAGACTACGCTGTCGCTTTATACCGAGCGGTTGGTCAAGGATGGCCTGATCCCCGAGGGCGAGATCGAGGATATGAAGGCCACGTTCCAAGCCTATCTGAACGAGGAATTCGACGCGGGCAAAGACTACAAGCCGAATAAGGCCGACTGGTTGGATGGCCGTTGGAAGAACATGAGCCGCGAAGGTGATAAATACGAGGCGGGTAAAACCGCGATCACCCCTGCTGCGATGGCCGAGGTGGGCGCAGGCCTGACCCGTGTGCCAGACGGCTTTGATTTGCACAAAACCGTTGGTCGCCAGCTGGAATCGAAAAACAAGATGTTTTCCGAAGGAAAAGGGTTCGACTGGGCCACAGCCGAGGCGCTTGCCTTTGGGTCTTTGGTCACCGAAGGCTTCCCCGTGCGTTTGTCGGGGCAGGATTGTACGCGCGGCACCTTTAGCCAACGCCATTCCGCCTTTATCAACCAAGCGACCGAAGAGCGTTATTACCCGTTGAACCACATCAAGGCCGGCCAAGCGCGCTATGAGGTGATCGATTCCATGCTGTCGGAATATGCGGTGCTGGGCTTTGAATACGGCTATTCGCTGTCCGAGCCGAACACCCTGACCCTGTGGGAGGCGCAGTTTGGCGACTTTGCCAACGGCGCACAGATCATGTTCGATCAGTTCATCAACTCGGGCGAAAGCAAGTGGTTGCGGATGTCGGGCCTCGTCTGCCTGCTGCCGCACGGCTATGAAGGGCAGGGTCCAGAGCACTCGTCCGCGCGGCCCGAGCGGTTCTTGCAAATGTCGGCGAATGAAAACTGGATTGTGGCGAACTGTTCGACACCTGCCAACTATTTCCACATTTTGCGCCGTCAGTTGCACCGCGATTTCCGCAAGCCGCTTATCTTGATGACACCGAAATCACTGTTGCGTCACCCAATGTGCGTGTCGGATGCCGATGACTTTACCACCGGTTCGTCCTTTCACCGCGTTTTGTGGGATGATGCCCAAAAGGGCCATTCCGACCTGACGTTGCAGGCGGATGACAAAATCAAGCGCGTCGTCGTGTGCTCTGGTAAGGTCTATTATGACCTGCTGGCCGCTCGGGATGCCCAAGGTTTGGATGATGTGTACCTGCTGCGGTTGGAACAGTTCTATCCGTTCCCGGCGATGTCGATGGTCAAGGAATTGGAGCGCTTTAAAGGGGCCGAAGTGATTTGGTGCCAAGAAGAGCCGAAAAACCAAGGTTACTGGACCTTTGTCGAGCCGAATATCGAATGGGTTTTGGGCAAGATCAAAGCTAAAAACAGCCGCCCGCGCTACGTTGGCCGCACGGCATCTGCTTCGCCTGCAACAGGCCTTGCCAGCCGCCACAAGGCAGAACAAGAGGCGCTGATCGCAGATGCGCTGACGGGGGAGCGTGCGAATGGCAACTGAAGTACGGGTACCCACCTTGGGCGAAAGCGTCACCGAGGCGACCATTGCAACCTGGTATAAAAAGCTGGGTGATACGGTCGCGGTCGATGAAATGCTTTGCGAACTGGAGACCGATAAGGTGACGGTTGAGGTGCCAAGCCCCGTGGCTGGCACGCTTATCGAAATCATTGCTGCCGAAGGGACCACGGTAGGCGTTGCTGCCTTGCTGGCCCAAATCGGCGCCCAATCGGACAACACCGGGGCGGCTGCCTCGACCACACATGACAAAGGCGCATCGGCCCCGGCCAGCGCGGAAGAGGGTAAAATGACTGATGTAAATGTGCCAACCCTTGGCGAATCCGTTTCCGAGGCCACCGTTTCGACGTGGTTCAAAAAGGTCGGTGATACGGTCGCGCAGGATGAAATGCTGTGCGAGCTGGAAACCGATAAGGTCTCGGTTGAGGTGCCAAGCCCCGTTGCCGGCGTGTTGACCGAAATCATTGCTGCCGAAGGCGAAACCGTTTCCGCCAATGCCAGACTGGCCGTTGTCGCCGAAGGGGCCTCGGCTCCTGCTGCCAGGGCCGAAGAAAAACCTGCGGCTGCTGCTGCGCCTGCCGCGACTGGTGCAAAGGATGTCGAAGACGCGCCATCGGCGAAAAAAGCTATGGCCGAGGCCGGTTTGAACCGTGATCAAGTGCAAGGTTCGGGCCGAGATGGCCGCGTGATGAAAGAAGACGTCGCCAAGGCTGCCTCGGCACCTGTTGCAGCTGCACCTGTGTCGGTGCCACGCGCCCCTGTTGCCGCCGATGATGCCAGCCGTGAAGAGCGGGTCAAAATGACCAAGCTGCGCCAAACCATCGCGCGCCGCCTGAAAGAAAGCCAGAACACCGCCGCCATGCTGACCACTTATAATGAGGTGGACATGTCCGAGGTTATGGCCCTGCGCAACCAGTACAAAGACCAGTTTGAGAAAAAGCATAAGGTCCGTCTTGGCTTTATGTCATTCTTTACAAAGGCTTGCTGCCACGCCCTGAAAGAAGTGCCCGAGGTGAACGCCGAAATCGACGGCACCGATATCGTGTACAAAAACTTCGTCCACATGGGCGTGGCGGCTGGTACGCCGTCGGGCCTTGTGGTGCCAGTCATCCGCGATGCGGATGCGATGTCGTTCGCCGAAATCGAAAAAGCGATTGCCGAAAAGGGCCTGCGCGCCCGTGACGGCAAGCTGTCGATGGCCGAAATGCAAGGCGGCACGTTCACCATTTCCAACGGCGGCGTCTACGGCTCGCTGATGTCCTCGCCCATCCTGAACCCACCGCAATCGGGTATCTTGGGCATGCATAAAATCCAAGACCGCCCTGTGGTTGTGAACGGTGAAATCGTGATCCGCCCGATGATGTATCTGGCCCTGTCCTATGACCACCGCATCGTTGACGGTAAGGGTGCTGTGACCTTCCTCGTCCGCGTCAAAGAAGCGCTTGAGGATCCACGCCGGTTGCTAATGGATTTGTGATGAATAGGTGTCGCAGAGAAGGTTCTGAACCAAATCTGTGACACCTTCAAAAGCTCTGTGTGAGGTGATAAGAATGAAATGGACCGTTTTTTTTCTTGCCATACTAGTCAGCTCGACAGTTTATGCTGAAATCGTCACAACAACCGATGGCCGCCAAATTGAATTAAAAGACGATGGTACTTTTCAAATGCTAGCTTTGGTTGATGTGCATAAAACGACTGCCAAAGTTTCTTATTTGGAACCATTCTTTCAGCATTTTGCCGGCGAGTACGGTCAAAATCAGATGCGGTTCATGCCAAAAATAACAAATGAAACAGATAGAACCATAGTTGGATTCAAATTCACGACAAGCTTCATATCGGCGTTTGGCGATGAGGTATTCAAGTTCTCGGGGGAGTCCGCAGAGAAAGTTGAGCCTTCAAAAAGCTCAACGGCTGACACTTTCTATTTCTTTGAGGACAACCAATTCATAGCAGGTCAACCATACGACAAGCTCCAGATATTTGAAACAAGTGGAACTGGAAAAATTGAGACAAAGATAGACGCAATCGTTTATTCTGATGGTGTGGTTGAAAAATATTGATGACCCCAGAACTCACCACTCTAGCCCTCGCGGCCCTACTCCAAGCCGTCCAGTTCGCCCTCTTCGCGATCCCTGCGAATATCGAACTAGGCACCGGCTACACCTCATCCGCGCGCGACCGTCCCCCAACCCGCCAAATTTCTGAACGCACTGGCCGACTCCAACGCGCACTGAACAACCATTTTGAGGCCTTGATCCTCTTCACCATCGCGACCGTCGTGGTTACGCTTGGCAATCAAACCACCGGCTTCACCGCCACCTGCGCTTGGGTCTACCTCGCCGCCCGCATTCTTTACGTTCCCGCCTATGCCTTTGGCTGGCGCCCTTGGCGTTCCGCGATTTGGGCTGTAGGCTTTGTGGCAACCCTATCCATGATCGTCGCAGCCCTGCTGTAAATCATCTATTCAAAAATATCCTCGGGGGTCCGGGGGCAGACAGCCCCCGGCTCTGACATCAAAACAAGGAACTGACCCATGGCAAATTTTGACGTCATCATCATCGGCGGCGGCCCCGGCGGCTATGTTTGCGCCATCCGCTGCGCGCAACTTGGCCTAAAAACCGCCGTTGTTGAGGGCCGCGAAACGCTGGGCGGCACGTGCTTGAACGTCGGCTGCATCCCGTCCAAGGCGCTGCTGCATGCGACACATTCCTTGCACGAGGCCGAGCATAACTTTGCTAAAATGGGCCTGAAAGGCAAGTCGCCTTCGGTCGATTGGGATCAGATGAAGGCTTATAAGCAAGACGTGGTCGACGGTAACACCAAAGGCATCGAATTTCTGTTCAAAAAGAACAAGGTAACTTGGCTGAAAGGCTGGGGCTCTATCCCTGCTGCGGGTCAAGTTAAGGTCGGTGATGAGGTGCACGAGGCCAAGAATATCGTCATCGCAACGGGGTCAGAGGCAGCATCGCTGCCGGGTGTTGAGGTTGACGAAAAAACCGTCGTTACGTCAACCGGCGCGCTTGTGTTGAACAAAATCCCAAAATCGCTGGTCGTGATCGGCGCAGGCGTGATCGGGCTTGAGATGGGGTCTGTCTACGCGCGTTTGGGCTCGGACGTGACGGTGGTGGAATATCTAGAGGCGATCACCCCGGGGATGGATGCCGAAGTTGCCAGAGCCTTCCAGAAAATTCTTGGAAAACAGGGCATTAAGTTCGTTCTTGGCGCTGCGGTTCAGGGTGTGACGACCAAAGGCGGCAAGGCCAAGGTGACCTACAAGCTGCGAAAAGATGACTCCGAGGCCGTTCTGGATGCCGATTGTGTCTTGGTCGCCACGGGTCGCAAGCCCTTTGTTGATGGCTTGGGCCTAGAGGCTTTGGGCGTTGAAATGGAGAAGCGCGGGCAAGTGAAAACCCATCACTTTGCCACCAATATCAAAGGCTTGTTTGCTATCGGCGATGCCATTGTTGGCCCGATGCTTGCGCATAAGGCCGAAGATGAAGGCATGGCGTTGGCCGAGATTTTGGCAGGCAAAGCGGGTCATGTGAATTATGACGTGATACCCGGTGTGGTTTACACGACCCCCGAGGTGGCAAGTGTGGGCAAAACCGAAGAGCAGCTGAAAGAAGCAGGCCGCGCCTATAAGGTTGGCAAGTTCTCCTTTATGGGCAACGCGCGCGCTAAGGCGATTTTCCAAGCCGAAGGTTTTGTAAAAATTCTGGCGGATAAAGACACAGACCGCATTTTGGGCGCGCATATCATCGGCCCTATGGCTGGCGATTTGATCCACGAGGTGTGTGTCGCGATGGAGTTTGGTGCCTCGGCACAGGATTTGGCGCTGACATGTCATGCCCACCCGACGTATTCCGAAGCGGTTCGTGAGGCAGCGCTTGCCTGCGGCGATGGGGCCATTCACGCGTAAGGACTGTTATTCGTAAATAGTTGGTAAAGGGGGCTTAGCGGCCCCCTTTTTTATGCGGCGGCAGATGTGTCGGGATCAACCAGTGTCACGATATCCATCATGATCCGGTTCAGTTCAAAATCCTTTGGTGTGTAAACGGCCGCAACGCCGAGCGCGCGCAAATGGGCGGCGTCGTCTTCGGGGATAATACCGCCGACCACCAAGGGCACATCCTCAAGGCCGGAAGCACGCATCTTTTCAAGCACTTCGGTGATCAAAGGCAAATGCGACCCCGACAGAATGGACAGCCCGACAACATGGGCGTTTTGTTCTACTGCAGCATTTACAATTTCGGATGGTGTCAGGCGGATGCCCTCATAGTGAATATCCATGCCACAATCGCGGGCACGGGCGGCGATTTGTTCTGCGCCGTTAGAGTGGCCATCAAGCCCCGGTTTTCCGACCAGAAACTTCAACGGGCGGCCAAGTTTTGCCGAAACAGCCTGCACGGCATCACGGATTGGTTCCAGCCCTTCTGTACGGTTCGACGGGTTACGCGACACACCGGTCGGCGCGCGGTATTCTCCAAAGACAGCGCGGATTGTGCTGGCCCATTCGCCAGTCGTCACCCCTGCTTTGGCGCAAGCAATGGACGGGCGCATGATATTGGTGCCGTCCTGCGCGGCACTGCGCAGCGCGGCGAGTGCGGCCTCGACGGCAGCATGGCTGCGGGCTGTTTTCCAATCGGTCAGGCGTTCGATTTGGTCGGCCTCGGCTTTTGGGTCCGCCACCATGATGGACCCATCCCCAGCGGTTAGTGGGCTTGGCGTTGTTTCAACCCAGCGGTTTACGCCCACCACCACCGTTTCACCCGTCTCAATCTTGTTGATCCGCTCGGCGTTCGCCTCTACCAACCGGCCTTTCATATAGTCAATTGCGGCCACAGCCCCGCCCATCGCGTCAATCTGGGCAAGCTCTTCGCGCGCGCCTTGTTTCAGCGCCTCAACCTTGCGGTCGACTGCGGGGTTGCCGTCAAACAGGTCGTCATATTCCAGCAGGTCGCTCTCATACGCCAAAATCTGTTGCATCCGCAGCGACCATTGCTGATCCCACGGGCGCGGCAGGCCGAGCGCCTCGTTCCATGCGGGCAATTGCACGGCACGGGCACGGGCGTTTTTCGACAAGGTCACCGCTAAGGATTCAATCAAAATCCGGTAGACGTTGTTTTCGGGTTGCTGCTCGGTCAAACCCAGCGAGTTGACCTGCACACCATAGCGAAACCGGCGGTATTTCGCGTCTTGCACGCCGTAGCGGGTCAGGCAAATTTCATCCCACAAATCAACGAATGCGCGCATTTTGCACATCTCGGTCACAAAGCGGATGCCCGCGTTCACAAAGAACGAAATCCGGCCCACCATATTGGGAAAATCATCGTCCGACACTTTGCCCTTTAGATCATCCAGCACGGCGCATGCGGTGGCGAGCGCGAAGGCAAGCTCTTGCTCCGGCGTCGCGCCCGCCTCTTGCAAGTGGTAGGAACACACGTTCATCGGGTTCCATTTTGGCAGATGCTTTTGGGTATAGGCCGCAACATCGGTGATCATCCGCAGGCTGGGCGCAGGTGGGCAAATATAGGTACCGCGCGACAGGTATTCCTTGATAATGTCGTTTTGCACCGTGCCGTTCAGCGCTGCCACATCGGCGCCTTGTTCCTCGGCCACGGCAATATAAAGCGCCAGCAACCAAGGGGCGGTCGCGTTGATCGTCATCGAGGTGTTCATCTTTTCCAGCGGAATATCGGCAAACAAGGCGCGCATATCGCCAAGGTGCGAGACAGGAACTCCCACTTTGCCCACTTCGCCCCGCGCCAGTTCGTGATCGCTGTCATAGCCGGTTTGGGTTGGCAGATCAAAGGCGACAGACAGCCCGGTTTGCCCCTTGGATAAGTTGCTGCGATAGAGCGCGTTCGACGCCGAGGCCGTGGAATGGCCCGCATAGGTACGGAACAGCCAAGGTTTATCCCGCGTTGTGGCATTGCTTGGGGCTGAGCTTGGAACTGGGCTTGGGGCTGGGGTCTGGGCGGTCATGGCGGGCCTCCTTGAAACGTGTCGCGCAATTTTCTTACGTTGAAAGCTTGATAAACGAAACTTTACGTCATTGTCAATTCGCTGCAATGCGGCAGCTTTGAATTTGCAGCTGCGGCATTGGAGGCGAGGATCTTACGCTGTGCAAGAGAAAAACTGCAGGGAGCGAGGCCGGTCCTGCGAAATTACAGAGGCTTTGCGGCAATTCATGTGCATGCTGTGTCAGCAAAATGTACATAGGGCCTACACGGGGGGGGGTGCTGTAGACGGTTTCTAAGGGGTGGTAAGCCGCAATGGCATTGTGTCGGCCAAGTTAATGCCGCAATGCGGCAGACATAAAATTACAAAAAATATCCTTCTGACTATTGCAAAGTTGCGCAAAGCCCCGTAATTCCTATGCCAAGCCCGCGCGATTCTGCGATGCGGCAAAGATATATGGAATAAGGAGGCCCGCATGGCACTGGATACGCAGCTGGACATCGTTGCATATGATGCACCGGAAAAGGACCTTTACGAGATTGGCGAAATGCCGCCCTTGGGCTATGTCCCCAAGCAAATGTATGCGTGGACTATTCGCCGTGAACGTCATGGCGAGCCGGATACCGCCATGCAGGTTGAGGTGGTTGATACGCCGATCGTTGATAGCCACGAAGTGCTGGTTTTGGTGATGGCCGCAGGGGTGAACTATAACGGCGTTTGGGCCGCTTTGGGCCTGCCAATCAGCCCGTTTGACGGCCACAAACAACCCTATCACATCGCCGGTTCTGATGCGTCGGGCATCGTGTGGGCCGTGGGTGATAAGGTAAAGCGCTGGAAAGTTGGCGATGAGGTGGTCATCCACTGCAACCAAGACGATGGCGATGATGAGGAATGCAACGGCGGCGACCCGATGTTTTCCACCAGCCAGCGGATTTGGGGCTATGAGACGCCGGACGGGTCATTTGCGCAGTTTACCAATGTACAAGCACAGCAGTTGATGCCGCGCCCCAAGCACCTGACATGGGAAGAAAGTGCTTGCTACACCCTGACGCTTGCCACCGCCTACCGGATGCTGTTCGGCCATGAGCCGCATGATCTGAAACCCGGCCAGAACGTGCTGGTTTGGGGGGCTTCTGGCGGTTTGGGCTCATTCGCGATCCAGCTGATCAACGCGGCGGGTGCCAATGCCGTGGGCGTGATTTCAGAAGAGGACAAGCGCGAATTCGTCATGGGCTTGGGCGCCAAAGGCGTTATCAACCGCAAAGATTTTAGCTGCTGGGGGCAGTTGCCCACCGTGAACACGCCCGAATATAAGGCGTGGTTCACCGAGGCCCGCAAATTTGGCAAGGCGATCTGGGATATTACTGGCAAGGGCAATAACGTCGATATGGTGTTTGAACACCCGGGCGAGGCGACGTTCCCCGTGTCTACGCTGGTGTGCAAAAAGGGCGGTATGGTCGTGATTTGTGCGGGCACCACTGGCTTTAACTGCACCTTTGACGTGCGCTATTTGTGGATGCACCAAAAGCGCGTTCAGGGCAGCCACTTTGCCCACCTCAAACAGGCGTCCTCGGCAAATAAGATGATGCTAGAGCGCCGGATTGACCCCTGTATGTCGGAAGTGTTCCCTTGGGATGAAATTCCGGCGGCCCATATGAAAATGCGCCGCAATGAGCATAAGCCCGGCAATATGTCGGTGCTGGTCCAAGCACCGCGCACGGGCTTGCGGACGTTCGAAGATACACTGGAAGCCAGCAAAACGCGCTAATCACCCCTTTGCCGCCAAAGCCGCCATTCCCCGCAGGGTTTGGCGGCTTTTTGCGTGCTAAACGATATCTTGGTCTTGGTTACTATTTGTTGACGTGTCTGCCGCTAATCTGGGGAAACTGGCAGATCTCATTTGGCGGTGATTTCGTTAACTTAAAGTGGGGGCGCAATGCGCCATGACTGGATATTTGACGTATTGGCCGATCTGCGGGCCTATGCGGACCAAAACAACTTACCTGCGCTTGCGGCACAAGTAACCGCTGCTCTGCGCGTTGCAGATCTGGAAATTTCGGATGAGGCGGTGTCGCAGGCACGCCGGCAGGCTCTCCGAGCAGAGGAGGAGAGTGCAAAGCTAACCCGTCGCGCACATTAGGTTGCCTGATAAAGGTGTTGGTCATCGGGAAAACTGGTTTGGGCGGCTGGCCTTGCGCCAGCGGCTTGGCTATTGTCGCGCGATGAGCAAAACACCAATCACATTTTCTGAAGATCAAGCCGAGGCTTGGGACAGGCTTTCTGATCAATTCAGGGGGATGGGCATTGATTTGGACAACGCCACCCTGACCCCGGCGTTAGAGGGCAAGGCGAGTGTGATGGCCGTTGTTGGCAAGGCAGGGTCTGGCAAAACCATGCTGCTTGCCAGCCTGTACAAAGCGATGGTTGCGGCCGGCGTTGACGTCGTTTCGGGCGATTATGAGGGCAAAAAACGCAAAGACCGGCGGACTTTGGCGATTTTGGCACCGACGAATAAGGCAGCTTCGGTTTTGCGGTTGCGGGGGGTGCCTGCCACAACGATCCACCGTATCTTGTATACGCCGCTTTATGACCCGCAATATGAGATGATCGCCGAGTGGCTTGCAGGCAACGGCCCGCGCCCTCAGGTCGAGGGTTTGTCCGAGTTGGCGCTGGATAGGGCCAAGGCTTTTTATGATTCCGTTGCCTCTATTCCGGGGGCATTGGCGGCGGCTGGATTGCGGGGCTCGGATTTCATCAAGGGCTGGAAGCGGCGCGAAGAACCGCTGGATGTCGGCTTTGTTGACGAATCTTCCATGCTCGACCAGCGCCAGTTTGATGACCTGCGTGAGATTTTTCCGACTTTGGTGCTGTTTGGCGACCCCGCCCAGTTGGCGCCAGTCGGCACTTCGGGCGAGATGGTGTTTGATAAACTGGGCGGCACACGGCGGCTGGAATTGCAACGCATTCACCGCCAAACCGAAGGCAACCCGATTTTGGACCTAGCCCATGCGCTGGCCGACCCTAACCTGACGTTTGAGGCGTTTGAACGGATGGTCGAAGACGCCGCCGCGCGGGACGATCGCGTGGTGATGGCGCAGCGGGTGGACAGCGATTTGATGGCGCGCAGCCCGGTTTTGGTTTGGCGCAACGCCACGCGCATCCGGCTGATTACAGCGTTTCGGGCCGCCCATGGCGCGCCAGAATTTGAGCTGATCCCCGGCGAGCCGTTGATTTGTGACGGGATTGAACTGCCGTTGAAGCATCGCAAAAAGCGGATCGACCTAGAGGCGCGCGGTCTGATCAAAGGCGCGCAGGTCATCTATATGGGGCTGGGCAATCGTGATGGGTTTGCCCGTCTGCATGTGGTCGGTGCCGAAGAACCGCAGGTTTCGGCCGCAAGTATTATCAAGATTGAAAAGCCGGATGAGGATGAGCCCTTTATCCCCTCGGCGGCCAAGATGGGGGCTGCATTTTTGCACGGCGCGGCGGTGACTATTCACAAAGCTCAAGGGTCTCAATGGGATACGGTGCAGGTTTTTGCGCCCGATCTGTGGGCCGCAGCGCAAGCAGGGCGTAGCGAGGCAGGTATGCCGCTGTGGAAACGGCTAGCCTATGTGGCGATCACCCGCGCGCAAAACCGTTTGCTTTGGGTCGTGCGCAACCGTTTGGGCCGCCCGTTGGAGGCGTTGGGGGTTGCCGATTTGGTGGCCAAACCTGCACCCTTGGAGTTGCAGGCCGAGGAATAGGGCTTTCGCCCTTGCCCGCCCGCGCCTATGGTTTGACGCAAAGAACAGGAGCCAAACTATGACCGCCGTTTTCGTTCAATTCCGCTGCATCCCCGGCAAAACCTATGAGGTGGCCGATGCGATTTATGACCGCGAGGTGGTGTCCGAGCTGTTTTCCACCAGCGGGGAATATGACCTGATCGCAAAGATTTACATCCCCGAAGGCCAAGATGTCGGGCATTACCTGTCGCAAGCCTTGTTTGATATTCCGGGCATTGTGCGGACGTTGACCACGATGACGTTCAAGGCGTTTTAAGCCTATAGCCACGGCTCGCGCTGGGTGCCAACGGCATCGGTCACGCTTGCAAAACCGTCGCGTTCCAGCAGCACGTCAAGGCCGCGGGCAATATCGGTTGCAAGGCTAATGCCGTGGTAAACCATGGCGGTATAGATTTGTACCGCCGAGGCACCCGCGCGGATTTTGGCATAGGCCTGTTCCGCAGTTGCGATACCGCCCACCCCGATAAGGGGCATTTTGCCCCCTGTCAGTACCGAAAGCTGTGCAAGAATACGGGTCGATTTTTCGAACAGCGGCGCCCCGGAAAGCCCGCCCATCTCGGTCTTATGCGGGCTTTGCAACCCATCGCGCGACAAGGTGGTATTGGTCGCAATGATGCCCGAAAGGCCCGAGGCAAGGGCAACCTCGGCGATTTGGGCCAGTTCATCTGGCGTAAGATCGGGTGCAATTTTCAGGAAGACAGGGATCTTGGTTGGCAGTTCCTCGCGGACGTCCATCACGCCGGTCAGCAAGGCGGTAAGGGCTGCGGCCCCTTGCAAATCGCGCAGTTTTTCGGTGTTGGGCGAGGATACGTTGACGGTCGCGAAATCCACATGCGGGCCGCAACGTGCCAGAACACGGGCAAAATCGGCGGCGCGGTCGTCCGAGGTTTTGTTGGCGCCCAAGTTCAGACCTACCGGCACACCGCGCGGTCGGCTCGCAAGGCGAGCGGCGATTGCCTCCATCCCTTGGTTGTTAAACCCAAAGCGGTTAATGGCGGCGCGGTCCTCGGTCAGGCGGAACAGGCGTGGTTTGGGGTTGCCGGGTTGGGCAAGGGGGGTCGCAGCGCCCACCTCTAACCAGCCAAAACCGGCTGTCATCAGGGCGGGCAGGGCCTCGGCGTTTTTGTCATAGCCTGCGGCAAGCCCAACGGGATTTGGCAGTGCCAAGCCCGCAAGCGAGGTGGCGAGACGAGGCGAGGCAAAGGGGCCCGGCTCGGGTGCAAGGCCCATGCGCAGGGCGGCCAGAGACAGGCCGTGCGCGCGCTCGGGGTCTAGTTTGTGTAAGGCTGCAAGTGCTAGACGTTCTGCAAAGTTCATGGCTGGGCCCCCGTAAACATGTGTGTTTCAGGGAAAATATGGCCCGTGGCACCAAGGGGTAGGGCCTTATCCCAAATGACGTCTGTCATGCGCAACCTACGGTAAAGATGAGGGAAAAGATCGCCGCCGCGCGAAGGTTCCCATTTCAGGGCATCGCCAAGCGCGTCTGCATCGACCGCCACCAAAACCAAATCGGATTGGTCGGCAAAGTAGAGTGCCGCCGTTGTCGCCACCTGTGCAGCGGTTGAAAAATGCACATAGCCATCGGCCAGATCTATCGGCGCGCCGGCGGTTTCGCCAGCGTCGCGCAACAGGTTCCATTCAGGGCGGCGGAAGATTTTGAAAATAAACATAGGGTCGTACATGCACCGTGCGTAAATTTGCGTCAATGGGCTGGTTAACGCTACGTCGCAGTTACCTGTTTGTGATGTTGATGTGGTCAATGGCATCAAGCCCTTTGACTCGTGGCCCTAGGGGCGCAATGATGCGGGCATGAACTGATAGGGAGACTGGATATGAAAATCCTGACACAACGAATTTCTGCACTGCTTTTGGGCGCGACAGCTTTGTCTGCGGCACCGATGGGCGCGGCTGTGGCCGAGACAGTGAAGCTGACCTTTCTGGGCGTTGGCGATGTTTACAACTTTGCCGATGACAAGGGCCGTGGTGGTTTTGCACGGCTGAACGCAGTGGCCAAGGCCGAGCGCGCAGCCAACCCAAACACGATCTATGTGTTTGATGGCGATATGCTGTCGCCCTCAATCCTATCGGGGTTTGATAAGGGGCAAAATACGATCGACCTGACCAACCTCGTACCGTTTGATCTGGCCGTTCCCGGCAACCACGAGTTTGATTTCGGACCGGAAAACTTTGGCGAAAAGATTGCCGCCTCCAAATACCCTTGGGCTGCGATCAACGTGACCCAAGCGGATGGTTCGCCTGTGCCGGGCCTTGGCGGCGTCATGATGAAAGAGGTTGCAGGGCTGAAGATCGCGCTGATTCCCGTGGCGCAGGATACTTCGCCCACTGTTGCCTCGACCGGTGATTTAAAGTTTGGTCCAACCGTTGATATGGGCATCGCGGCGGCCAAGCAGGCGCGCGAAGATGGCGCAGATTTGGTTGTTGGTGTTGTGCAGACCGACAAATCCAACGATGCGCTGTTGATCGGCTCTAAGGCGTTTGACGTGATCTTGTCGGGTGACGACCACAGCTATGGCACCTCTTATGATGGCATCACGGCCTATGTCGAAACCTCGATCGACGCGCGCTTTTTGGCACCGGTCGATCTGATGGTGGATGTGTCGGAAAAAGACGGCAAGCGCGTGGTGAAATGGACGCCGATGTTCCGCTTTATCGATACTGCAAACGTAGAGCCCGATCCCGAAAGCCAAGCGATGGTCGAAGGGTTCCAGACCAAGCTGGATGAAAGCTTGAACGTTGAAATTGGCAGCACCGAAGGCGTGCTGGATTCGCGCCGCAACGTGGTGCGGGCCGAAGAATCGGCAATGGGCAACCTGATCACCGATGCTTTGCGTGATGCAACCGGCGCCGATATCGCGCTGGCCAACGGTGGCGGCATTCGTGGCGATACCACCTATGATGCGGGTAAGATGCTGACGCGGCGCGATGTTTTGACCGAGCTACCCTTTGGCAACGTGACTGTTGTGACCGAACTGCCCGGCAGCCAAGTGTTGGCCGCCTTTGAAAACGGTGTAAGCCAAGTAGAAAAGGGCGCAGGGCGTTTCTTGCAGGTTTCGGGTGCCACGATTGTCTATGACCCAACTGCGCCTGCGGGATCGCGCATCACCGAAGTGATGGTTGGCGGCGCGCCGCTAGATATCAACAAGGTCTATAAAGTTGCCGCGAACGACTACATTTTGGGCGGCGGCGATGGCTTTGATGCCTTGGGCGGTGGCAAAGTGTTGATTAACGCGGGCAACGGCAATCTGATGGCAAATGACGTGATGGATTATGTCGTCAAGATGGGTAAAGTCGGCAGCAAAGTTGAAGGCCGGATTAAACAACTGGGCCAGTGAGGCGCTCTAGGTGATTAAGTGACGATGCAAAGGCTGCGCAAATTGCGTGGCCTTTGTGTTTTTGGCAAGGTCAGAATCGGTATTTATGCCAAGATGAAGGCTGACGTTTTCTCGCGGTTGTGGCGTCTTGCACGGCTTTGCTGCTTGGCCGTCACGCAGGCCTGCGTTTCGCAATGCCAAGCCAAGGGTCTTCCAAACACGTGTTCATGCCAGAGTTTTTACTAAGGGGCGACCGCAGGAAGAGCCATCATTTGCAGGTCTGGAATAGACCCCCAGCCAATGCTGTGGATAGCCGATGATTGTAAGGATTTTGGAGCGGGCGGCGGGAATCGAACCCGCGTCTTTAGCTTGGAAGGCTAAGGTCTTACCATTACACAACGCCCGCGCTTTGGTCTTAATAGCCGTTGCTGCCGACAAGCACAAGATGTGAGCGACAGTGTCGCGCCACATCTCGGAATGGGTGCTAATTATGCAGTCTTGTGGCCAAAACGGTTTTCACTGGATTGTGCATGTCGCGCTTTATGCAATCAGGTTGGCGGCAGTGCCCAAGTCGGCCTTGAGCGCGGCCAACGCGTCTATGCGCGCCGGACCGTCTGGAAGGCGGAGCACATAAGCGGGGTGAAGCGTGATCAGTACAGGCAGCCCGTCCAAAGCCGTTTCAATTTTGCCGCGGCGCGCCAAAACAGGTGTAGAACGGCCAGTCAAAGCCTCGGCCGCGACGGCACCCATGGCGAGGGTCAGCTTGGGCTGGACACGGGCGCGTTCGGCATCCAGCCACCACCGGCAGTGTTCAATTTCGGCGGTCGTCGCGCGCTGATGGATGCGGCGTTTGCCGCGCGCGACAAATTTGAAATGTTTTACCGCGTTGGTCACATAGGCCTGCTGGCGATTAAGGCCCACTTGCGCGGCGATGCGATCAAACAGTTGCCCCGCTGGGCCGATGAAGGGTTTGCCGCTTAGGTCTTCTTGGTCGCCGGGCTGTTCGCCGACAATCATTAGGGCAGCGTCCAGCGGCCCTTGGCCCAGGACGGCCTGCGTAGCGTTGCAGTGCAGCTGGCAGCGGGTGCAGGCGGAAATCGCGGCGGGTAGCGTGTCTGTTGGACCGGTCCATGCCGAGGTATTGGCCGCAAGCTGCGCCTGCACTTGCGCGAGACGGGCGGGGGGCAAGGTGGGGGCGGCCTCGGCCATTTGGCGGGCGCGTGTATTGGCGTTTGCGATCAGATCAGGGATTGATGCGGCCTCCGGCAGGTTTTTCCAGTATTTCTTGGGCATCTCGGATTGCATTGCACCGATTTTTAACCGTGCGGGGTTAAAGATGTTACGGAAATAGGTGATCCAAAGCTGTTCGCTGGCGTCGGCGGGCAGGTCTGGCTTGGGCTGACCCTGTTGAAACGACAAAACGCCGCCCTCAAAAATGGCAGAAATATCGGGTGTCAGGATGCGCCAATTCATATCGCCAAAGCGGCGGACAAAGAAATCGGCGGTGGGCTCAACCGTGTGATGGGTGGGTTCAAACCACGCGGCAAAGGATCGCCGGTTGGCACCCACCGTGCCAATGTCGCGAAAGCGCACAAAGGCTTTCATTTTGTGCTGGCAACGGCGGACGTTCTTTTCCATCTGGCGCAGGCGCGACAGGTCGGCATCGCCGCGATCTGTCATCAAATGGGGGGCATCGCGCAGTCGCCACAAAAGCGCGTAAAGCCGCGCGAAACGTTCTGGGTCGCTGTGCCAAACCACGCTTTGGGCCAGCGAGATAAAGCTGCGCGGCACGGTGGCGGCGCCACCAGTGCGGGGGGCGGAATCGGTGGCAAACAGGTCGGGGGCAGCAGCGGGGCCTCCCCATAATATATCGCTGGGAGGTGTGCCGGCTGCCAAAAACTGCCGCGCGGCATCACGCCAAGCCACATCGGCACCGATGGCAGGGATGGTGACGCGCTGCATTAGAACAGGGATAATTGTTCGGGCGGCGGGGCAAAGCGCGCGCGCAAGTTGGCGCTGTCGGTTAGCGCGCCAGGCGTCCAACCGCCGGCGGTGATAAAGGCGCGCGCTTTGACCATGCTGGCCCCCATGCGCAGCAAATCATCATAGCGCAGCAGGCGGTGGCGGCGGGTTGTTAAAATGCGGTTCACGGTTTTTACACCAAACCCCGGCACGCGCAACAGCATCTCACGGTTGGCGCGGTTAACGTCCAACGGAAAGACGCCGCGATGGACCAAGGCCCAAGCCAGCTTGGGGTCGATATCAAGGTCGAGATTCCCGTCTTTGGTAACGGAGGTGATCTCATCCAGCTGAAAATCATAGAACCGCAGCAGCCAATCGGCCTGATACAGCCGGTGTTCGCGCTGTAACGGCGGCTTGATCAGCGGCAGTTTTGCGGTGCTGTCAGGGATCGGCGAAAAGGCCGAATAATAGACGCGTTTCAGTTTGTAGCTGGAATAAAGTCGCGTCGATTGCCCCAAAACAGTCGCATCATTCGACCCATCCGCGCCGATAATCATCTGCGTGGATTGCCCGCCAGGGGCAAAACGCGGCGGACGTTTGCCGGTAAAAGACGCGTCCTTGGCTGCCTCTTTGCGCAGCCGCACATCGGCCATAACCTTGCGGATTTGTTCTGGCTTTTTCTCGGGCGCGTAGAGCTGCACGGCGGCATCGGTCGGCAATTCCACGTTGATCGACAAGCGGTCCGCCAGCAGCCCCGCCTCGGCGATCAACTCGGGCGCGGCATCGGGGATGGTTTTCAGATGGATATAGCCGCGAAAGTTTTCCTCATGCCGCAGCTTGCGTGCGATTTGCACCATGTCGGACATCGTGGCATCGGGCGAACGGATTACGCCCGACGATAAAAACAGCCCTTCGATATAATTGCGGCGGTAAAACTCGATGGTCAGTTTGACCACCTCATCCACCGAAAATCGCGCGCGATCGACGTTTGAGGACGCGCGGTTGATGCAATAGGCGCAATCATAAATGCAGAAATTCGTCATCAGAATTTTCAGCAGGCTGATGCATCGGCCATCGGGGGCGTAGCTGTGGCAAATGCCGCTGCCTTGGTTTGAGCCAAGCCCCTTACCATCGCGCGAATCGCGTTTTGTTGAGCCGGATGAGGCGCAAGAGGCATCATATTTCGCCGCATCGCTAAGGATCGCCAGCTTTTGATCTAGGGTTTGTTGTACCATGTGTTCTTTATATGTTCTAATTTTTACCCTGTCATCCTGCCAAATGCAGGGCAGGCAGGGTTTTGCGCAGATTATCGGGGTAAGGCTTGATTGAGAGAAATAATCATCTATATAACATCCATACAGATGGAGAAACGCCATGGGAAATGTCAAACAGCTGCGCGATAAGCAACCTGAGAACGAAAAGATCACGATCAATCTGGGCTTTGTCGATTTAGGGCGGATTGATTTGCTGGTGCAGGAGGGCTTTTATTCAAATCGTAGCGATTTTATTCGCACTGCCATTCGCAACCAATTGGACAATCACGTCGATACCGTGCGCACCACGCTGGAACGCCACACGATGGAGCTGGGTCTGCGTGATTATTCCAAAGCCGACCTAGAGGCGCTGCGCGATGCGAATGAGGTGCTGCATGTCAAGGTTGTGGGCCTTGCGCGCATTGCGGCCGATGTGACGCCCGAGTTGGCCTTGCAGACCATCGGGTCGATCACCGTTCTGGGCGCGTTGCAGGCCGGTGCGGATATTCG
Organism: Pseudorhodobacter sp. W20_MBD10_FR17; assembly: GCF_052119765.1. Taxonomy (NCBI): domain Bacteria; kingdom Pseudomonadati; phylum Pseudomonadota; class Alphaproteobacteria; order Rhodobacterales; family Paracoccaceae; genus Pseudorhodobacter; species Pseudorhodobacter sp. W20_MBD10_FR17. The sequence continues at coordinate 166,013 of NZ_JBGQOQ010000004.1, forward strand.
AAACGCGTTGGCTGACCGGATCAAATAGCGCAATTAAAGGACATAAAAATGAAACGTTTTAACGCAGGCATGTGGCGTCCGGCGCGGGGTGATGCGCCGCTTGCTGCCGCCAATGATTTGGTGCGGCGCACGCTGGGCCAACATGGGCTTTTGCCACAGGATGGACAGGGCGCGGGCGCTACATTGCCTTCGCTTGACGAGGTGTTGGCGCAATTTGGTGGGGGTGCGAAAGTGGCCTCACCGTTGCCCGAGCCGATACCCGAGGGCGCCAAGTTTGCGCAGAACAGCTTTAGCTGCGAATCGGGGTCGCGGGCATATCGCGTCTATAGTCCTGCGCCGCGTGCGGGTGGGGCCACAGGGGTTGTGCTTATGCTGCACGGCTGCACCCAATCGCCCGAGGATTTTGCAACCGGTACCGGCATGAACGTTCTGGCCGATCAGCACGGGTTTGTGGTGGTTTACCCAGCCCAATCGCGGGGAAGTAACGCGCAATCGTGCTGGAACTGGTTTAGTCACGGTGACCAGAGGCGGGGCAAGGGCGAGCCTGCGATTTTGGCCGCACTGACTCAGCAGATTTGCGCAGATCATGGTATTGGGCGCGAGGCTACGTTTGTGGCAGGCCTGTCTGCGGGCGCTGCTATGGCCACCATTTTGGGTGAGGCCTATCCCGATGTGTTTGCCGCCGTTGGGGCGCATTCCGGCCTGCCTGTGGGGGCTGCAAAAGATATGCCTTCGGCCTTTGCCGCAATGGCGGGAACGGCGTCAAATTCTGGTCCGGCCCAGACAGACAGCACTGTGCGAACCATTGTTTTCCATGGCACGGCAGATGCGACGGTGCACCCATCCAACGGTGACAGGATCGTGCAGCGGGCGCTAACGGGCGCCGCGCGGCAGGTGATTGAGGACACGCAGAGCGGGCAGGCCGGCGGGCGCAGCTTTACCCGCGTGACCGCCAGCGACACTGAGGGCCGCCAAATGGTCGAGCATTGGTCGGTGGCTGGTTTGGGCCACGCGTGGTCGGGCGGTCAGGCGGGTGGGTCTTATACCGATGCCACCGGACCGGATGCCAGCGCCGAAATGATCCGGTTTTTCTTTGACTCCGATACCAGTGAAAAATGACAGGCGCGGATAACAGGCTTTCAGATCTGCGCTTGGCAGATCTGGAGGCTATCCCTCTATCCAGACCCTAACCGATTGATATTGCATCATAGCGGGGCCAAAGCTGGCCATGAAAGGCACCTCGGCGGCATCAAGCCCTACGCCAATGCGGGCCATCTGATTGGAGGCCGCCATGCCTGTCGGGTCGACCAAATGCCACGCGCCATCAAGGTAAACCTCGGCGACGGCGTGGAAATCTTGCGGCGTCACATAGGGCGCATAGACGCTGACAAAGCGGGCAGGAATGGCCGAAGCCCGCGACAAGGCGATTAGAACATGTGCAAAGTCTCGGCAGACGCCTTGGCGTTGTACGAAGGTGTCGATCGCGGTTGTATGCCCATTGCTGGATCCCGGAACATATCGATACCTCTCAAAAATCCAATCGCGCAGCTGTGCAATGCGTTGGCCGCCCATGCTGTTACCAAAATCGGCTGCGACATAGTTCTGCAATTCATCCGATTGGCAAAAGCGTGACGGCATCAGGTAGCGGATAACGTCGCTGGGCAGTTTGTGGGGCGGTGTTGCGGCAAGGTCGGCAATGTCAATAATCGGGCGGTTCACGTCAATGCGCGCTGAATAGGTGCAGTTCAAATCATGATTGATGTTCATCAAAATGCGTTCGCCAACCCCACCCTCGGCAGGGAGGGTTGAGACCTGAACATCGTCACCATACGAGATATTTTGCTCTAGCACCCGCTGATCAGGCTGGTCCGGCACGCTGAGTTGCAGCAAAACATCGGTCGGGTTTTGAATTGCGTAGTTTAGGTGAACGTTGACGTTCAGGATCATGCCGTGGATTTCCTGTGTGTTTGGTGCTTGGCTACGCTTTGGCAGGTTCGCCAAATTGCGCAAGGCATAACTGGCGGCAGGGAGATGGGATCGACCCCAAATCCAACAAGCGCCCAAACTTAGGTCAGGCGGAACGTAACGGCGCTGTTTGGTGGCAAGAAAGCGGAATGTTTCGCAAAACCTAACATCAAGCCAAGCTTTCTTGGCGTTTGGCCGTGACGGTTTGTGTTTTATATCAAAATGGGCAAAACGCTTGGGCGTCATCTACTCCGGTTTAATTCGCAAATTTTCCGCGACGGAAACGGCAAGCTGCGGCGTTTAACCAAGGAAACTCTATGCAAAGGTTGTTTGTTTGATGCGGAAAATATTAACGCTGGTTGTTGCTGTGACAATCCTTACTGCGGCCTATGCTGTGACGTTTGGTCTTCCGACCCCTGTTGCGGCAATGATAGGCGTCAGTCCTGAAAGCACTAGCAAGGCCGCACCGAGCGCAGGCGGTGGTGGGCAGGGGGCGGGTGCTGCACGCGGGCCGGGGGGCGGTGCAGGTCGGGCGACGACCGTTGTGACGACAGCATTGACCTTGCAACCCTATGAGAGCACCTTGAATGCGATAGGCACCGCAACGGCCCTTCGCAGTATCGATGTGGCATCGAACGCATCGGGCACTGTGACCGAGGCAGATTTTACGGCCAACCGCACCGTTGCCGCAGGCGACGTTCTGCTGCGCCTCGATGCGCGGACCCAAGCGTTGAACCTTGAAATTGCCCAAGCCAATTTGAAACAGGCCAGCGATACCGTGACCCGCTATGAGCGGATCCGCACCAGTGCCAATGCGACCGTTACCGAAGTAACCTTGTCCGAGGCGCGCGTCCAGCAAAGCTTGGCCGAGGCGGCGGTTGGCTTGGCCCAAGTAGCGCTGGATGATCGTACTATTCGCGCGCCTATCGCTGGGCAGTTGGGCCTAAGTAATGTTGAGGTGGGCAGCTTGCTGACGGCGAACACTGTGATTTCAACGATTGACCAATCGAACATTCTGGTTGTCGAGTTTGAGCTGCCAGAACGGGCCATTGGTTTGTTGAAAAAGGCAAAAACGGTTTCTGTCGGCACGGCCAGCTTTCGCGGGCGGGTGTTTGAAGGCGATATCGTTTCCTTTGACAGCCGCATTGATAGCGTGACCCGCAGCGTGACCGTAAAAGCGCAGGTTGCGAACCCAGATAATCTGCTGTGGCCCGGCATGACCTTTGCTGTGCGGCTGACCCAGGAAAGCGAACCGATGGCGGCACTGCCGTCTACGGCGATTGCGTGGTCGCGCAGTGGGTCGAATGTTTGGGTAGATGCTGATGGGGTTGCCAAAGCAGTGCCCGTGACGATCCTGTTCCGCCGCGATGATACGGTTTGGGTCGATGCCAAAATAGATGTGGGCACAATGGTTGTGACCGAAGGCGCGCAAAAACTGCGCGAGGGCGCGCGCATTACCACGCCCGGCGCCAAGAGACCCGATGGAGCCCAAAAGCCTGATGGAGCCGCCAAAGCGCCCGGTCAGCCTGCCAAACAGGATGCGTCCAAATGAGCGCGCCCCAAGCGCCGCAAGGCAAACCGACCGGAACAAACCTGTTTGTGGCCCGCCCGATTTTTGGCATCGTTATCAACCTGCTTATCCTGATCGCCGGTCTGGCGGCGCTTAGCTCGGTTGATGTGCGCGAGATGCCGGATGTTGACCAGCCGGTGCTGTCGGTGCGGACCAGTTATGATGGCGCGGTTGCATCAACCGTTGACCAAGAAGTCACCCAAGTTCTGGAAGACGCGCTGAGCGCGCTTGAGGGGCTGTCCTACATCGAATCCACTTCGACCGCTGGATCAAGCCGGATCACGATTGACTTGTCGGAAGGCACCGATCCCGACGTCGCGGCCAATGAAGCGCGTGAGATTGTGTCGGCCACTTTGCGCAATTTGCCCAGTGATCTGGATGATGATCCGTCCGTGTCCAAAAGCGATAGCAACGCCGACGCGATTATCCGGTTGGCGGTTTTGGGCGATCTGAACTTTGACGCGCTGACCGCCCTTGCCGAAGGCCCGATTTATGACCGGCTGTCCACCATCGACGGGATTGCCGAGGTCACCACACGCGGCGACCGCGCGAATGAGTTTAAGGTAACCCTAGATATGCCCGCGCTTTTAAGCCGTGGCTTGACCGTGTTTGACGTGTCAAACGCCTTGGCATCCTTGCGCGATGACACGCCCTTGGGCGATTTAGCCTCGCAATCGCAAACGCTGTCCTTGCGGGTGGGCAATCCGGCTGTGACGGCCGAAAGCGTTGGCGAGGTGCCAATCAATACCAATACGCGTGTGTCGGATGTGGCCTTTGTGCGCCTGATGCCCGAGGACAGTGACGTTTTTTCGCGCGTCAACGGGCAGCAGGCGATCGGTCTGGATATCACGCGCCAATCGGTTGGCAACACGCTGGAAATTTCCAAAGCGGTGCGTGCCGCTGTTATCGATCTGCGCAAAACCCTGCCCGAAGGGGTTGATCTGCTTATCACTTCAGATGACGGCGTGTTTATCGAAGGGTCGATCAATGAGGTGCTGATGTCGATCGTGCTGGCAACGATCATCGTTGTCGCGGTGATCTTTGCGTTTTTGCGGTCTGTGCGGGCAACGATTATTCCGGCAGTGACGATCCCTGTAGCCCTGATTGGAACTATCGCGGCAATCTGGATAACCGGCTTTTCGGTGAACACGATCAGCTTGCTGGCGCTGGTTTTGGCAACGGGCATGGTGGTTGATGATGCCATTGTGGTTATCGAAAACATCGTGCGCAAACGCAAACAGGGGTTGGGCGCGTTTGCAGCTGCGGCACAAGGCACGAATGAGGTGTTCTTTGCCGTTATTTCCACCACGGCCACCTTGGCGGCGGTGTTTGTGCCAATCTCGTTTCTGCCCGGTCAGGCCGGCGGTGTGTTCAGCGAATTTGGCTTTGTTCTGGCCTTTGCGGTTACGCTGTCGTCGATCACCGCCTTGACCTTGGCACCTGTCATGGCCGCGTTTCTTGACCCCGGAAAACCGGACCCCAAGGAAACAGCCGTGCCAAAACAAAGCTGGATGGCCCGCACGTTTGACACGGTGATGGATAAAGCTATCCGCGCGCCGATGATTGTGTTGGCGATTGCAGGCGGGTTTGTCATCATTTCGGCAGGGGTTGCAGGCACGCTTTCGTCTAGCATCACGCCCGATGAAGACCGCGGGTTTTTCCTGATCCAAGCGCGGGGCGCATCGGATACCACGGTGGATTACCTCGACACCCAAGTCGCGCAGATTGAGGCGATTTTGGACCCCTACCGCGAAACAGGCGAAATTGATGCTGTGCAAAGCATCATTGGCGTTGGCGGTGGCAGCAGTGCCTTTATCATCGTGCGCTTGCCCGATTGGACCGCGCGCGAACGCTCGCAATCCGAGATTATGGCCAGCATTAGCAGCCAGTTGTCATCAGTGCCGGGCGTGCAGGTGAGCGCGCGTTCAACCAACAGCCTTAACATTCGCGGCGCGGGTCGGGGCTTGCAATTTGCCGTGACTGGCAAGGATGTCGTGGCGATGACGACCGCTGCCGATGGCTTGGTCGCGGCTATGGGCCAAGACGACATGTTCCTGAATCCGCAGCTGTCGGATGACGCTGTGCAAGCCCAGTTTGAGCTGCGCGTCGATCCGGATATGGCAAGCGTTTTTGGTCTGACCGAGGCGGAAATATCGCAAACCGTTAGCGCAATGGTGCAAGGTGATGTTGCCGTTAGCGTGTTTGAAAATGATACCGAAACCAACGTGAATGTTGTGCCCGGCGGTCCGCCAATCAACGACCCGTCGGACCTTGAGTCGATCTCGCTGCGCTTGCCTAGTGGTGCTTATGTTCCGCTCTCGTCGGCGGCGACGTTGGAACCGATTGTCAGCCAGTCCACCATCACACGCCAAGGCGGAACACTGGCCGTGTCTGTGCAGTCCAACCTTGCCGAAGGGGTTGATCTTGGTACGGCAATGGCGCGGCTGACGGAAATTGCCGCGACCAATTTGCCCGACAGCATGGGTATTAAATTCACGGGGGAGGCGGCGACGCTGACCGATGGCCAATCGGCGATGTATATGGTGTTTGGCGTAGCGTTCGTTGTGGTATTCCTTGTGCTTGCCGCGCAGTTTGAAAGCTTTGCCAGCGCGATTGTAATCATGCTGACCGTGCCATTTGGCTTGGCTGCCGCGCTGATCGCCATCTCAATCACGGGTGGGTCGTTGAACTATTACAGCCAGATCGGGTTGGTTATGTTGATCGGCGTAATGGCCAAAAACGGGATTTTGATCGTCGAATTTGCCAATCAGCTGCGAGAGGCGGGCCAAGACATCGACAGCGCCATTCGTGACGCGCTGCGCCTGCGGATCAGGCCGGTGATGATGACGATGGTGTCTACCGTGTTTGGTGGGCTGCCGCTGATTTTCACCTCTGGCGCGGGGGCCGAGGCACGGATTGCCGTGGGCTGGGTTATTGTGGGCGGCTTGGGCTTTGCCACCGTGTTCACACTGTTTCTAACGCCGGTTTTCTACCGCCTGATCGCCGTTTGGGGCGCCGAACCCGGCATGGCCGCTAAGCGCTTGCACAAAGAAAGCAGCGCCGCGATAGAGCCGCAGATGCCCTAATGCCAAACGCCTTGATGGCCCGCCGGATCGTTTTCTGGCGGGCAAAACGGCGTGACAAAAAATCGCGGAAGTCTTTGAAGACTCGCCAGATCATTTCCTGTGATGTTGAGGCCTGTAATTGCTTTGGCTTTAAGTAGGCCGAGGTTGTAAAACCTCATGCCAGAGCTGCGTGAATAACGCCGCGATACCTGTAAGTAAAAGCCGCCACGCCCCCCTTTGGAGCAATTCCATATCTTTGAAGGGGGGAAGTGGTGGCGAGAGAGAGACTTGAACTCTCGACCCCACGATTATGAGTCGTGTGCTCTGACCAACTGAGCTACCTCGCCACTTATTGCGGCTGATTACGGGCGCCGCCGCCTGACGTCAAGAGGGAAATAGCGGCTTTTGTCGCATTCGCCCCAAACCGGACAAGTTTAAACCCGACACTGCAAACGGGCCGATGCAAACCTACCGGTAGACTGTGCCCTTGATGTCAATCTCGCCCTGTTCGGCAGCCGCCCGCGTATGCGCCACACGGGGGCGCCCCGAGGCCGTCACCGTCAGCGTGGCCTCGATAAACATCGCTTGGCCTTCCACTTCGGCTTCGCGCAGGTCTTGGTCGCTGGTGATCAGCAGGTCATCCGCCCCTGCCAGACGTGCCCGCGCTGTGGCATCGGCCAGCAGTGCGGCCTGCATCGCCGCCATCGCGGCCTCTTTGCTGGCAAAGCGTTCGGGGCCATAAGGCATATGTGCCGTAAACTGCCCTTCACCGGCCGAGGACACCACCCCAACCGCGCGTTGGCTGACTTGCCCGACCACAGCCCCGATCGCATTGGCGACGCCAGCATGTTCGGGCAAAATCATCTGCGCCCCCAGTCGCACACCGACCGCGCCGTAATAATAGGGGGCCGAGGCACCAAGCCCGATTACCGGAACGCCAATCCGCGCTGACAGTTCGATCACGCCGCGATGCTGGTTCAACCCTGCGCGCAGCAAGGGGTGGGCGGCCAGTGCCACGTTATCTTGGTCTGCAAAATCAGGGTCTTCGCCAAAGGCGGCCTCTAGCAGGCAGGTCGCTGTTTGCTCGGTCAACTGGTCAATAATCGCTTGGGCCAGTGGCGCTGCGCCTGCCGCCACACGCTCGCCCCGCCCATCGCGCCGCCGTGCCATCAGGCGAATGGCTTTTTCGGCGGCAAGCCCGTCCCAATCGGCCAGCCCGCCCAAAACATGGCTGGCGTCCGAGGGCGTGACCCCCGCCAGCATCACCAAACCACGTGCGACCAAACGGTCCATCGCCGCCACCTCTAACCGAGAGGTCAGCGCCTGCGCCAACGGCATCGGCTGTGTGATGCGCGCCAATAACCCCGCCTCTCGCGGTGTCAGGCCAGCAGGCTCAAATCCCATGGGTATAACAAATCGCCCGTCATGCTCGCCCACCATATCGATCGACAGCGCACGGTCCAGCGCCTCATGGACCATCTCGCCGTGGTCAACCGCCAGCAGTGATACCGGAATCAGCCGCCGCGGCCCAAGGCGAAACCCGCCCTCCAACCCTTCGGTGATCAGATGCGCCTCGCTATCCCCCCCAAGGCCGGTGGTCCGCATCGCCACCGCCTCAACCATGGTGCGATAGCCGCCGACCCGCGCGCCCAAGGGGTCAATCTCGGGCAACCCGTCTTTCAACAAGGCCACATCCGTTGTCGTGCCGCCAATATCCGATACCAGCGCATCATTGGCCCCCGTCAGCCACCGCGCCCCCACGATTGACGCGGCTGGGCCAGACAGAATTGTTTCAATCGGCCGTTCACGGACCATTGCTGCCGAAATCAGCGCACCATCGCCGCGCACCACCATCAAGGGCGCATCAATGCCGCGCTTAGCAATATGGCTCTCGCAGGCCAGCACCAGCCGGTCAATCATCCCGATCAGCCGCGCGTTCAGCACCGCCGTCAACGCCCGTTTCGGCCCGTTCAGATTGGCAGACAGCTCATGCGAACAGGTCACTGGTCGCCCCGTCACGGCGCGGATAATGTCTCGCGCTGCCAGCTCATGTGCAGGGTTGCGGGTTGCAAAGCGCGATGCCACGGCAAAGCCCATGACGCTGTGCTGACCCAAAGCGGCCCGCAGCCCCGCCTCATCCAGTGGTGCCAGTTCCTGTCCGGCATGGCCATGCCCGCCGGCCAGCCGGATCACGGGGTCACCACCCAGCGCCTCGCTCAGCCCGCCACGCTCTAAATCGCCATCGTCAAAGCCGATAAAAATCAGGGCCACACGCCCGCCTTGCCCCTCGACCAAAGCATTGGTGGCCAGCGTCGTAGATAGAGATACCATCGCCACATCGCCCGCGGCCACACCGGCTGCCTCAAGCGCTGCATCTACGGCACGGCCAATCCCCAGCGCCAAATCGCGGCGGGTGGTCAGCGATTTGGCCTTGCCCAAAACGCTGTCGGTTGCGCTGTCCAAAATCACGGCATCCGTATAGGTTCCGCCAGTATCCACACCCAGAAAAAGGCTCATGCGTTTGTTCCATCTGTCGCCCAAGCGGGCCTTTACGCGATGTATGCCGGATTTTTGCGCCTTGCCCAGCCTTTAACGACGAAATTCGCCCAGTTGCGCCAGATTAGGCAGCGTTGGCCCCCCGATTGAGCCTAGCCAAGCCGACGTTTGCGCCGGTGCGCCGGCGGAATATTCAGCAAACCGCGATACTTGGCCACCGTGCGCCGCGCCACAACCGCCCCACCCGTTGACAGCGCCTCGGCCAAGGCCAAATCGCCCAGCGGATGATCGCGGTTTTCATCGCGTACCAGCCGCAGCAGCTTGGCCCGCAGCGCCCCCGAGGCCACCCCGTCGACTGCGCCGGTGAACATCGCCCGCAGCCAGATTGTGCCGCGCGGCCCATCCACCGATACGCCCGCAATCGTGCGGCTTACGGTGCTAATATTTAACCCTGTCGTTGCGGCCACTTCTTGCATCGTCATCGGTTTCAAAGTCTCAAGTCCCTGGCTCAAAACGCTTTCTTGGCGTTTTAGAATGTCTTGGGCGACGCGCAGCAAGGTTTGGTTACGACTGTGAACCATGCGCTGCAAATCGCGTGCAGCTGTCAAGGCCGCCGCATCATGCCCGTCCGCCTTGGGTGCAACCACCTGCACATCGGGCAAGGACGACCGGTTCAGCCGCACCACCCAACCCGACGCCCCCCGCGAAACTGCCAAATCCGGTTCGCGCACGGGGGCTGCGTCTTGGCCAAACCGCGTGCCGGGTTTGGGATCAAAACTGCGGATCATCCGCAACCGCGCCATAATCACGGACTCGTCCACATCACACATTTTGGCGAGGCGCGCCGTCTCACCCTCGGCCAGCAAGTCCAAATGCTCTAATACACAGGCCATAACACTGTCAAAACACTCGGCCTCAATCGCTTGCAATTGCAGACATTCGGCCAAGGACCGTGCGAAAACCCCTGTTGGTTCAATCCGTTGCAGCAGTGCCAGCACTCGCTCGGCCTCGGCCAGAGTTACGCCCGCCTCATGGGCAATCGCGCCCAGAGGACGGCCAAGCCAGCCTGTCGGCTCTAGCGCCTGCATCAACGCGTAGGCTAGCGCATGGTCCGCCGGTTTCACCACCCGCGTGATTTCGGCGCTGACATGCGAAATTAACCCCAAGGCGGGCGTTTGCAACAACGTGCCCACATCAAGGTTGCCTGCATGCCCCAAGCCTTGCGCAGCAAAGGCGGTGGTCCAGCGCGGCAACCATACCTCGGGGTCTATCTTTGCCGATGCCAAGGCCAAATACGGGTTCTCTGCCGCTTGCTCTTCTAAGTAGCGCGTCAGCCCCGATGCATCAAAACGCAATACCCGAATTGACGTGGTCAACGCGCCATTCAGGGCCAGCTTTTGGTTCAGCATAAGGCGGGTTGAGGGACGCGCCATGATGGCCCTTTCTAAGGATTGACGAGCGGCAATCTAGCCCGCAGGCCGCCATCATGCAACGGTCACGCAACTGTTAGCCATCTGTGGCCGCTTGTCCTATCGCCAATCGCGCAAGGCACGGCTAGGGTTTGCCAAACAGTCTGAAAGCCCATGTTATGCACAACCGCGAATGGCCCCAAACCCAAGACCTCGTATTGATTGGCGGTGGCCATGCCCATGCTTTGGTGCTGCGAAAATGGGGGATGACCCCGCAAGCAGGCACCCGTATCACGGTGATAAATCCGGGTCCGGTGGCCCCCTATACCGGGATGTTGCCCGGCCATATCGCGGGCCATTATACACGGGCCGAGATGATGATCGACCTTATCCGTCTTGGCCGTTTTGCGGGGGCAAAAGTGGTGCTTGGCCGCGCCACCGGCCTTGATCGTGAGAGCCAGCATGTCATCCTAGGGGACGGCCACCGCCTGCGCTATGACGCGGCCTCGATCGACATCGGGATTGCGTCGAATCTGCCAAATCTGGCTGGGTTCGACGACTTTGCCACCGCAGCGAAGCCCCTTGGCGGCTATGCCGAGGCATGGGATGATTTTGTTGAAGCCGCGCCGCAAGCCCCAAATTTGGTGATTATCGGCGCAGGCGTGGGCGGGGCTGAGCTGGCCATGGCCTCGGCCCATCGCTTGCAAAACAGTGGGCGCACACCCAACATCACCCTACTGGAACGCGATGCCGCCGCTTTGCCGCATATCGGCAAAGGGGCCCGTGCGGCCTTGATGGCGCAGCTCGCGCATTACAACATCACTGTGCTAACCGGCGCTGAACCTGTGTCTATTACGGCCAACAGCGTTACCTTGACCAATGGTCAAACCCTGCCGTCCGATTTCACGCTGTCGGTCGCGGGGGCGCAACCGCAGGCGTGGCTGCAAACCACGGGGCTGGAGTTGCACAAAGGTTTCATCACCATTTCGCCCAGCCTGCAAAGCACAGACCCACGGGTGTTTGCGGTGGGCGATTGCGCGCATATGGGCTTTGCCCCGCGGCCCAAGGCTGGCGTTTTTGCCGTGCGCCAAGCGCCGATTCTGTATCACAACCTGCGCGCCGCCCTTTCGGGTGCTGCCATGCGCCAATTTGCCCCGCAGCGCGATTACCTTAAACTTATCTCGACCGGTCGCAAACGTGCGGTGGCGGATAAGCTGGGCCTGCGGTTTGAGGGCGCATGGCTATGGCAGTGGAAAGATAGCATCGACCGCAAGTTCATGGCGGAATTTGCCGACTACCCCGCGATGCCCGCGCCCCAATTGCCAAAGGATGCAGCACTCGGGCTGGCCGAGGCGATGGGCGACAAGCCCCTGTGCGGCGGCTGCGGTGCCAAAGTTGGGGGTGCTACCCTGACGGCGGCATTGCAGGCCGTGCCCAAACCCACCCGCGCCGATGTGCTCTCGGGCCCCGGCGATGATGCGGGCGTTTTAAAGCTGGGGCAGGGGGTGCAAGTGCTGACCACCGATCATTTGCGCGCGTTCACCAATGACGCCGCCTTGATGGCGCAGATCGCTGCCATTCATGCGCTGGGCGATATTTGGGCGATGGGCGCGCAGCCGCAATCGGCGCTGTCGCAAATCACCCTGCCACGCTTGGGGCCAGATCAGCAGGCCGAAACGCTGGCCGAAATCTTATCTGCTGCGGCCGCCGTTTTTACCGCCGCTGGGGCCGATATTCTGGGCGGTCATACCTCTATCGGGGCCGAGCTGACGATTGGGTTTTCGCTTACCGGCCTTGCGCAAACCCCCATCACGAAAGCGGGCGCAAAAGTGGGTGATGCGATTATCCTGACCAAGCCCATCGGTACCGGCACCATTCTCGCGGCTGAAATGGCTGCGACCCGTTTGGATAGTTTGATGCTGGGCGAGGTGGTCGAAGGCAGTTTTGCCTCAATGCTGCGCCCATCGGCAAATGCATCGGCAATTTTGGCGCCACACGCCACCGCGATGACCGATGTCACCGGCTTTGGCCTTGCCGGTCATTTGCTGGAAATGCTGGATGGCGCGGGGCTGGGGGCCAACCTGAACCTTGATGCCGTGCCTACGCTGGCGGGGGCCGAGGATCTTGCCGCGATGGGCATCGCGTCAACGATCGCGCCTGCCAATCGTGCGCTGTGCTTGGGCCGGATCATTGCGCCCAATACCCCGCGTGCGGCTTTGCTGTATGATCCGCAAACCGCAGGTGGGCTGCTGGCCACCGTGCCGGCGGCACAGGCGGAAGGCGTCCTTGCGGGTTTGATTGCGGCAGGTGAACCCGCGGCAATCATCGGCCATATCGTGGCAGGGTCGGTGATGCTGCGGGTGGCCTAACCTATTGCTGTGACAGGCACTCTGCCATGCTGCGGGCCAACCCGCGCATCAAATCGCCATAGAGCGCAGGCCCCGGCGTCAGCATGCTGCCTTCTGGGTCCAGCGGTGCGCCCAGCCGTGCACCAGTTGCCTCGGCCATTTGCCGTGCGCTGGCATCGGTGTGATTGGCCTCGGGGAAAATGCAGACCGCGCCGTCGGCTGTCAGCAGATCTTGCAGCTCGGCCAGATGTGCCGCCCCTGAAGGGGCCGCATCGCCCATCCGCAAACTGCCCTCATTTTGCAACCCGAAATGCGCGGCGAAATAGCCATAGGCATCATGCGCTACGGCAAAGGGTTTATCCTTGATCGGCGCCAAAACGGCGGCCACATCTGCCTCAATCACTGTCACCTCTGCCTGCGCGGCCTTGGCATTGGCGCGGTAGGTTTCGGCTTGCACGGGGTCGGTCTGCGCCAAGGCTTCGGCAATCAAACCTAGCCAAATCTGCGCATTTTCTGGCTCTAGCCACGCATGCGGGTCGACGCCTTCATGCGCATGTTCGCCCTCATCCTTGGCGCCAAACGTGCGGGTCAAAGTTTCGGGCGCGTCCAGCAGCGGCAGGCTGAGGCCACTGCCCAAACTGTCCATCGCGCGCGCCATCCAAGGCGTCATTTCCGGCCCGACCCAGATCACCAAATCCGCCGTCGCCAAATCTTGCGCCTGGCTTGGGCGCAGCTGAAAATCATGCGCATCGCCACCCCTTGGCAGCATCATGTCCGGCGTTCCCAAATCGCCCATCACCATCGCCACCAAAGACTGCACTGGCCCGAAATCGGTTACCACTTTGGGGGTGTCGGCCAGTGCCGCCTGACCAAAGGCCAAAACGGCCGCCGCAACGTATAGACCACGCATAAGAAACTCCTGTATTGCGCTACCGGTTCGGGTAGCATATGTTATCTTATAACGTAAACAATGTTATGATATAACATGTCAAGGCCTGAAATGACCCCGCACCCAAACGCGTTTGACCAGCATGACCACAGCCATTGCGCCAACACAGGCCTTGCCCGTGCCGAGGCCATCTTGGCCACGCGCAAGCTGCGCCTGACCCCGGTCCGCCGTGAGGCGCTGCATATTTTGCTGCAAGAACACCGCGCTTTGGGCGCCTATGACGTGTTGGATCGGCTGGCGCAGGCGGGCTTTGGCAAGCAACCCCCTGTTGCCTATCGCGCGCTGGAATTTCTGGTAGAACAAGGGCTTGCCCATAAAATACGCCGTCTCAATGCCTTTGCCGCTTGCATGCATCCCGAAACCGACCACGCCCCTGTTTTCCTGATTTGCCGCGCCTGCAACGCGCTGGCCGAAACCGCGGCGGAGCCCGTTCGCGCCGCCCTTACCGCTGCCGCCCAGTCCATCGGCTTTACGATTGAGCGTACGAGCATCGAGGCGCTGGGCCTTTGCCCAAATTGTAAGGCCGCCGCATGACGCTGATTGAAACCAAAGACTTAACCGTCCGTTTGGGCGGCGCGGAGATTTTGTCAGGCGTCACCCTGACCATCGAGCCTGCCGAAATCGTCACCATTGTTGGGCCAAACGGTTCGGGCAAATCAACCCTGCTGCGCAGCATTCTGGGCATCCAGACGCTGGCCTCGGGGTCTGTCACACGCAAAGCCGGTCTGCGCATCGGCTATGTCCCGCAGCGCCTGCACATCGACCGCCCGATGCCGATGACGGCCCGCCGCTTTTTGTCGCTGCCAAAGCGCTGCACCGATGCCCAAGCGACCCAAGTCCTGTCCCGGTGCGGCGTGGCTGGCGTTGAAAACCGCCAACTCGCCGACCTTTCGGGGGGGCAGCTCCAACGCGTTCTGTTGGCCCGCGCTTTGCTGAACCAGCCCGAAATCCTGATTTTGGATGAGCCGACCCAAGGCCTTGACCAACCCGGCGAGGCCGCCTTTTACCAGCTGATCGAAGAGGTCCGCCGCGAGACTGGGGCCGCCGTGCTGCTGGTGAGCCATGATTTGCATGTGGTGATGGCAGCCTCGGACCGGGTGATCTGCCTGAACGGCCATGTCTGCTGCCAAGGCGCGCCCGATGTGGTCCGCGACGCGCCCGAATATCGCGCATTGTTCGGCTTTGGTACCCAAGGCGCGCTGGCGCTGTACCGCCACGACCATGATCACAACCATGGCCCGGGCCAAGGCGTGCCCCATCAGCACGGCCCCGATTGCAACCACGATCACGATCACGGGCACAACCATTCCAGCGCGAAAAAGGCCCACGACCATGTTTGATGATTTTCTGGTGCGCGCCGCTGTTGCAGGCATTGGTCTTGCTGTAGCTACCGGCCCCTTGGGGGCTTTTGTCGTGTGGCGGCGCATGGCCTATTTTGGCGATGCCACCAGCCATGCGGCCATTTTGGGCGTGGCCCTCGCGCTGGCGCTGTCGCTGCCGATCGGGCTGGGCACGATGTTGGTAGCGCTTGCCATGGCCCTGACCGTGTCCACCTTGGCGGCCAAAGGCTGGGCGGTCGATACCACTTTGGGCGTGCTCGCCCACTCGGCCCTCGCCTTTGGTCTGGTCGCCATCAGCTTTGTGCCGGGGGCGCGGGCCGATATGTCGGGCCTGCTGTTTGGCGATATCCTTGCGGTCTCGAAACAAGACCTTGCCTTTGTTTGGAGCGGGGCTGGCGTTATCCTCGCGTTGCTCCTCTGGCGCTGGCAGGCACTCCTCACCGCGACTCTCAGCGAAAGCTTGGCCCATGCCTCTGGCCTTAACCCCAATCGAGAGCGTCTTGCGCTGACCATAGCACTGGCCATCGTCGTCGCGGTCGCCCTTAAAATCGTCGGTGCGCTCCTCATCTCGGCTATGCTTATCATCCCCGCAGCCGCCGCCCGCAGTTTGGCCCGCAGCCCCGAAACCATGGCCGTACTTGCCGTGCTCATCGGGGCAGGTTCCGTCCTCGCAGGGCTGCAACTCTCGCTGCTGTTTGATACGCCTGCCGGCCCTTCGATCATCGCCGTCGCCGCCCTTGCCTTCACCCTTTCAACGCTCATATCCCCGTTGAAATCGCGCTGACCGCTCATTTCATCTTGGCCCAAATACCTAAAGAACCTTTGGGCAAGGAAATTCCCTTGGTTGGCTGCATCAAACCACAAGCCGCAGCCCCAGAAATATCTGCAATGTCGTTTTTATCTGCCAAACGTCGGGCCATATTGCCCGCGCCCTGCACAATCGGGCATGTATGGGCAAAATCGCGCTAGGGAGTCGCCAAATGAAAACCCATGTCAAAGCTCTGGTTGTCGGCGGTGGTGCCGTGGGCAACGGTATCGCCTATCACCTTGCCAAGGCGGGCTGGGATACCATGCTTGTTGAACGCGACGAGCTTACCTCTGGCTCTACATGGCATGCGGCGGGGCTTTTGCCTTTGTTCAATATGGGTTACGCCACCACGCATATCCACAAATACTCGGTCGATTTCTACAAATCGCTAGAGGCCGAAACCGGCCTGAACGCAGGTTTCGCCGTTGTCGGCAACCTGCGCATGGCCCAAACGCAGGCGCGGATGGACGAATATATGCTCTATTCCGCCGTGGCCGAAAGCGCGGATGTGTACCATGAATTCCTAACGCCCCAGCAGATGAAAGACCGCTGGCCGCTGTTGCGCACTGACGACCTGATCGGCGCGCTGTTTCACCCGCAAGACGGCTATATCAACCCTGCCGACGTCACCCAAGCGATGGCGAAAGGCGCCCGCCAACACGGGGCGACGATAGAGCGTAAAATTCAGGTTGATGGTTACCGCTGGACTGGAAGCGAATGGATCGTGTCCTGCACCCGCATGGTCGACAAGGGCGGCAACCTTGTCGCCAGTGAAGAGACCTTTGAAATCCACGCCGAACATGTTGTCACTGCGACCGGAAACCACGCCCAACGCACCGCCAAACTGCTTGGTATCAAAATCCCAGCTATTCCGGTTGAGCATCAGTTCATCGTGACCGAACCCGACCCGATGTTGGTCGAATACCGCAAGAATAACCCAGAACACCCGGTTCTGCGCGATGCCGATGCCAAATGGTACGTGCGTGAGGAACGCGGCGGCTGGATCCTTGGGCCTTACGAAAAGGGTGCACCTGCGCGGTTCGAATATGCTGTCCCTGATAGTTTCCGCGCCGACCTTTTCCCGCTTGATCTTGACCGGATCGAAGCCGAATATCTGTCTTTCATTCACCGTCTGCCATCCTCGGAACCGGTTGGTTTGAAAGATGATTTCAACGGCCCGATCTGCTATACTCCCGATGGCAATCCGCTGGTGGGCCCCGTGCCTGGCCTGCGCAATATGTGGATCGCCGAGGGCTTTAGCTTTGGCATCACCGCCGCTGGCGGCACCGGCTATTACCTTGCGCAAATGATGACCCAAGGCGAGGCCGAGATTGACATGGCTTCCCTCGACCCGCGCCGTTACGGGTCGTGGATGACCACCGAATACGCCGCCCGTAAGAATGAGGAATGCTACGACCACGTCTTCATCCTTCACCACCCGGATGAGGAGCGCGAAGCCTGCCGCCCTCTGCGCACCACGCCCGTTTATGACAAGCAAATCGCCCTTGGCGCACAGATGGGCCAAGTTAACGGTTGGGAACGCCCCAACTATTATGGCCCCGTGGGTGCGCCCGCCGATTTTGACCACAATTCCCGCAGCTTCCGCCGTGGTGAATGGTGGCAATATGCGAAAGCCGAGGCCGAGGCCCTGCGCGAAACAGCGGGCCTGATCGACGCCTCGGCCTTTACCAAACACACCGTGCGCGGGGCAGGGGCCACGGCCTTCCTTGACTGGTTCACCTGCAACAAGCTGCCCAGCATAGGCCGCATCAACCTGACCTACGCGCTGACGCCTACCGGCACCACGCGCACCGAATACACCATCGTGCGCAACGCCGAAAACGACTATTACCTCGTCTCGGCAGGTGCGTGGACCAGCTATGACGCCGACTATATGCGCAAATCGGCCGAGGATTTCATCGCCGCCGGTGGCGCGCATGTCGAAATCAACGACGTCACCACGCAATGGGGCGTTTTCGCCATCGCTGGCCCCAACGCCCGTGCAATTTTGCGCGAGGTCGTCAAAGATGCTGACGCCGACACGGTGCTGTCGAACAAGCGGTTCCCATGGCTGACCGCGCGCAAGCTGGAACTGGGCATGTGCCCCGTCAACGCAATCCGCGTGGCCTATACGGGCGAACTGGGCTGGGAACTCCACCACCCGATTGAGATGAACCGCTACCTGTGGGATTTGCTGCTAAAAGCGGGCGAGAAGCACGGGATGAAACTTGTCGGGGCGCGTGCGCAAAACTGGTTGCGGCAGGAAAAGTCCTACCGCGCGTTTGGCACCGAGCTTGGCCGCGATGCCACCCCGATGGAGGCTGGTCTCGACCGGTTCATCGACCTGTCCAAGGATTTTCAAGGCAAGCAAGCGATGCTCGATACAGGCATTCGCGCCAAATGCGTGACCGTGCTGATCGACGGGCCAGAGGATGCCGACCCATGGGGCAAAGAGGCGCTGTTTGTGGATGGCAAAAAGGTAGGTCGTCTCACCTCAGGCGGCTGGTCTGTTGCGTTCAACAAACAAATCGGCATGGGCTATGTGCCCCCCGATCTGGCGGCGGTTGGCACCAAGCTAAAGGTCAAAATGTTCCTGCAAGAATGGGACGCTGTGGTCGTTGAGGACAGCCCCTTTGATCCAAGCAATGAACGGATCAGGATGAACGGGTAACCCGCCCGCCAAAAGACCAAAGGCCCCGCATGTGAATGACGGGGCTTTTTTCTTTCGCCGGGTCTTGAATGCCCCGAGGATAAAAACTCTGTGACTGCCAGAAAGAGTTCCAGCAATATTGATAAAGCGAGGAGTGTATGCCGTGCAAAGTAGAATGAGTTACTCCATATTTGGCATCAACTTTTCATCGAGAGGGATCTAGGGAAAAAGCTTGTAGCATCATTCAACGAAGGTGCTTTGCGGGCTATGCGGGCCTCATCGCCTGCAAATTCCTGAGGGCTTCTATAGGTACGATTGACCCGTTGCTTCTAGCTTAACCAAGCGTAGGTTGGCATTTTCCTCATACACCGCCACGCCCACCCGTTGCAGCAGCAACACAAAATATTATAAAATCACAACAACGCCTTAGGCCCCGCATATTGTACGCGTTTATTCAAAGGAAATCCCATGGCGATACCCGACACATTGGCCGCAAGATTGATCCAGACCGTTACCGAAAATGATCTGTCCGGCAGTTTTGCCATGCTTGGTCGCCAACGTTGGGTTGGCAAACGGCGTGGGCGTTCTGCCGCTTTGCTGGATCATGCACTTGAAACCCACCTGCCGGGCGTTGCCGCTGAAGACTTGGCCAACCCAGACAATCATTTTGCTGAGACCTTTTTCCATGCTTTGGGGTTTTCATCGGTCGATTCCATCGATTTTTCAGATTTTGAACAGGCCAGCATTATCCAAGATCTTAGCGGTACCTTGCCTGACGCCTTGGTTGAAAAGTTCGATGTGATCTATGACGGGGGCACCTGCGAGCATATCTTTGATTTGCCGACCGCCTATCGCAACTTGAATAAAATGCTGAAACCGGGCGGCGTTTTGATCGGCCATTCGCCGTGCAACAACTGGGTGAACCATTCGTTTTACCAAATTAGCCCTGAAATGGTCTATGGGTTTTGGGAAAAGACGCTGGGCTATGAGGTGCTACGCTGCAACCTGCAACCGTTTCTGCCCGTCTATGCCTACAAGGTGATTACAACGACCAACCCCAACGTCACAGGCAAACGCCCGCGTCTGCCTGATACTTTGCCCGATGGTGGTATCATTTTGGACTATGCCGTCCGCAAGCCCAAAAGCGGCGCCAATTCGGCGGACAAGGTCTATCAGACCGATTACATGAACCGCTGGGAGAACGCCAAATCCGATGATGATGACGGTTCCGATTAACGTGTAGGGGGCACAGCCCACCACGGCTTGCAGTTAACGCGCCCGTTTTGCCACCCAATTTTGCCAATCGGCGCGTGACCCCGTAAAGGCATTCACATCCACCTGTCCCGAAACCCCCGGCACCAGCCCCGTCCCGCTATATTGCCAGAAAAGCCAGCTTTGCCCCGGATACACCTGCGTCGGGTGTCCCGCCACCGACCGCAACCAAAGCTCATACCCGGCCATCCGGCCCATCTGATTGTCAGTGAAAAAATCAACCGTGGTATAGATTATCGGCCGCTGCCCGTAATGCTTTTCTAACGCGTCCAAGAATATCTTGGCCTCACGCCGCACATGCGCGGCATCGGGCCGCGTCGTGCAGGTGGGGGAATGGGCGTTCCATTCCATATCCAAAACTGGGGGCAGGGCGCCTTTGCTGCGCGGTACGTTTTTAATAAACCAACGGGCCTGCTCGATCGCGGGGCGGCAGAAGTAAAAGTAATGATAGGCCCCGCGTGGTAACCCGGCTTGCCCCGCAGTTTTCCAATATTCCTTAAATGCCGGATCAATCCGATCCCCGCCCTCAGTCGCTTTGAAAAACGCAAAGGAGACCCCATGTGTGCGGGCCGTTTTCCAATCAATTTCGCCCTGCCAACGTGACGCATCAATCCCATGCACAGGGTAGGCCAAAGGGTTGCGGCCGTCCCATTCATGCGGGTCTGTGTCACCAAAGTTTGGCGCGCTGACGGTGGGGGCGTGCCTGGCGCCGCTACGTTCGCGGTGCCTGTCTTGCCGCCCACCGCAGCCTGCCAAAACCAGGGCCAATACCATCACACCACCAATTACACGCATGACATTGCTCACCCAAAAAGAAACCGGCTGCCAATGTGGCAGCCGGTGCGGTTTTTGTCACCCGTCAATCGAAGGGCTATATCAGCGCTTGCCGAAATCCGCCGAGGTCATCACGCCATCGCCATTCCGGTCAATTGCGGTAAAAAGTGCCTCTGTCGCTGCTATAAACTCTTCCTTGGTCACAGTGCCGTCGCCGTTGGTGTCATTGAAGGGCGCGGTCATCGCGTCATGGATATACTTGCCCGGACCATTGCCCATGCCACCTTGCCCACCGCCATTGCCTTGTTCTTCTTGGGCCAAATGCGCGGCAATGCCCATCCATTCGGCGGCGTCCATGACGCCGTCTTCGGATTGGTCAAACATCACGAAAACCTCGGCGCGTTTTTCTTTGGCCTCGTCAAGGGTGACCTGCCCATCGGCATTCATGTCCCATTGTTCAATAAAATGCGCGCCGGGGATGCCTGTTTGGGCAAAGGCAAGGCCTGCGGTCAAGGTCAAAGCGGTGCTCAGAAGTACGAGAGATTTCATTGGGTTTTCCTTTTACATTTGAATGTGTGCATGTGATTAACGACAAAAGACCAAGCTTCCGTCGGTCATGATCTAGGTTTCTGGGGTAAATTCGTCCCACGCAGCCATCGCCTTGGCGGCATACATCAGCGAGGGGCCACCGCCCATTTGCACGGCCATGCCCAGCACATCGCCAAGCTCTTCGCGCGTTCCGCCGGCCTTGGCCAGTGCTTCAACGTGAAATCCGATACAGGGCTCGCAGTGATCTGCAATCGCAATCCCGAGGGCCACAAATTCCAACGTTTTCACGTCTAGAACCTTTGCCTCTTTCGCCGCTTTGGACAGCGCGCCAAAGCCTTTTGCAACCTCGGGGATGGCGCGGTTCATCACCCGCAGCTGATCGCGCATTTCGGCGTTTTTGTCTTTCCAGTCCAATTGGCGCTCCTATAGCCTATAGCGAGAGAGGTTGGCCAATGGGGCAGCAACATCATCGCAACACGCTAGCTGGGTCGCATAAGGGGTAGGTCCCTGCATTGATGCATATCAAGTCGCGAGGCAAACTTGCATCACAGGTTCATCTTTTTGGCGGTCAGCCAAAACGGGCAGGTGCCAGTGCTGCAATCACCTCGGGGGCGATGCTGCTGGGCTGATCCGTCAACAGATCAGCGGCAAGCTGAGACGCGGCAGGGGCTGATTGAAAGCCATAGCCCCCTTGGCCAGCAAGCCAAAAGAACCCCGGCACATGGTTGTCAAACCCGATCACCGGCACGCGGTCGGGCGAAAAAGTGCGCAATCCTGCCCAGTTGGCCAGCATACGGGTGACAGGTTCGGTCACCATCTCCTCATACCGCGCCAACCCCTCTGCCAAAACCATATCATCGGCAAAGGCATCATGCGGGGTCGTCAAGTGCTCTTCGGCAGGTGACACGATCAGCGCCCCTGCGTCTGGTTTGCAATACCACGTCTCACCACCGCCAAAGATCATGGGCCAGCGGCTGATATCATGGCCGCCGGGTGCCGGAATGCGCGCCATTGACCGGCGTAGGGGGGTAAAGCCCAAGGGCGCAACCCCCGCCATATGGGCCACCACATCGGCCCAAGCGCCCGAGGCATTGACTATAACCCGTGCCGAAAAAACACCTTGCGGCGTGGTCACCTGCCAGCCTTTGCCATCGCGTGAAATCGCGGTTACAGGGGCTTTTGTCAGAATATCGGCACCCAAATCGCGCGCCTGTCGGGCAAAGCCTTGCAGCAACAGATCGGTGTCAATGTCCCAAGCATGATCGGCAATGGCCACATGTGCTACCGTTTCGGGGTTCAAAATCGGCACAATCTGGCGCGCGGCATCCAGCGAAACCGGGGCAAGATCCATCCCCGCAGCATCTGCCTCAAAGGTTGCGGCGTCCTCGGCCTTGGCAACAATCATCATGCCGCGCGGCGATAAAATATTAGGGGCTGCGTGGAAATAGGCCCCCGACGCCATCGACAACGCGACAACCGGCCCCAGCCCATAGCGCGGCTCATAAAGCGCTGCCGATCGGCCCGATGCATGATAGGCCAAGCTGGCCTCTGCCTCTAAGACCAAAACCTTGCCTGCAGTGGCCAGCCGCGCAGCACAGGAAATCCCAGCAATACCGCCGCCAATAATCAGAAAATCATAATCCATTACGTTAGCCAGCTCCGCTTTGTCCATATATCCGAGCGAGCCAGACGTAACATCGTCCCCGCTTTCTTTTCGGCAAAAATATCCTCGGGGGGGCTGGGGGGCAGACAGCCCCCCAGTGTTTGTCACTGAATTTATCTTAACAATCTAAGATCAGTCTTATTGCGGAATATCGCCCGTAATACCTTCGACGTAGAAGTTCATGCCCAGCAAATCGCCGTCTGGTGCAGTCACGCCATCCGCCAACCAAACCGAGCCGTCTTGCTTGTTGATCGGGCCAGTGAACGGGTGGTAGGTGCCTGCGCCAATCGCATCACGCAGCGCTTCGGCTTCTGCTTTCACGTCGGCAGGAACCGCGTCTGTGATCTCGCCGATTTCCACTTCGCCGGCGCCAATGCCTTCCCAGCTGTCAACCTGCGCATAGGTGCCATCTAGCAATGCGCCAACACGCTTGATGTAGTAAGGCGACCAGTTGTCGATGATCGACGAAACACGTGGGCTTGGCTTGTACTCTTTCATATCCGAGGCTTGGCCGAAACCGATTACGCCTTCGGTTTTCGACGCTTCGGCCAGCGGTGCGGTCGAATCTGTGTGCTGCACGATCACATCCACGCCTTGTTCGATCAGCGCTTTGGCGGCATCGGCCTCTTTCGCAGGGTCAAACCAAGTATAGGCCCAAACCACCGACATCGTCACATCGGGGTTCACCTTTTTGGCGTGCAAATAGGTCGAGTTGATACCGCGAATAACCTCGGGGATCGGGAAGGACGCGATATAGCCGATCTTGTTGCTTTTGGTCATACGGCCCGCGATTGTGCCAATCACTGCGCGGCCTTCATAGAAACGCGCGCCATAGGTCGACACGTTGTCGCTGTCGCGGCGATAGCCGGTTGCATGTTCGAATTTCACATTCGGGAACTTGGCCGCAACCGCGTTTGTTGGGTCCATATAGCCAAAGGATGTTGTGAAAATGATATTGCAGCCACCCAGCGCCATCTGCGTCAACACGCGTTCAGCATCGGCGCCCTCGGGCACGTTTTCTTGGAATGTGCTGGCGTCTACCTTATCGCCAAATTCGGCAATAACGGCCTGACGGCCTTGGTCGTGCTGATAGGTCCAGCCGCCATCACCCACGGGGCCTACATACACAAAGCAGGCTTTTACTTTATCCATGCCAGCCGCTTGCGCGCCGCCACCAAAAGCAAGGCCAAGCGCCATTGCAGCCGTTGCCATCATAATTCTACGGTTCATAGTCGTCTCCGGGTTGGATGGGCCGTTCATCGGCCCGGTTAGGTTTTGGCCCCCCTTAGCGGGAGGCGTGAAAGTTCTGGCCCAAGGCCGCGGGGGCGTTCATTGTAGACCGCCCTTTGCCCGACGACATGATGACCAACACAAAGATGGTTATCAGATAAGGCGACATCGACAAGTACTCGACCGGAATACGGGTGCCCGCAGCCTGAAGATTTAGCTGTAACACACTGATTCCGCCAAAAAGATAGGCCCCGATCAGCACGCGCCATGGTTTCCAGCTGGCGAACACCACAATCGCCAGCGCAATCCAGCCCGCGCCTGCAGTGATTCCATCCGTCCATTGCGGCACCCGCACAAGGCTCAGGTATGCGCCGCCAAGCCCCGCCATCGCACCGCCAAACATAATTGCCAGAATGCGAATGCGCGTGACCTTATAGCCGAGTGCATGCGCCGCATCGTGGTTTTCACCAACGGCCCGTAAAATCAGGCCCATGCGGCTAAATTTCAGCACAGCCCAAACGATGGCAATAACAACGATAGACAGGTAAACCATCGGGTCATGGTCAAACAAGATCCGCCCCACAACTGGTAAATCCGCCAAAGGACCAAAGGGCACAACGCCGGTCGAGGGCGGTTTGATGCCCACATAGCCTTGTCCCATCAAGCTGGATAACCCCAGCCCGAACAACGTCAGCGCAAGGCCTGTCGCCACCTGATTGGCCTGCAACACTTGGGTCAAAACGGCGAACACAAGGCTTAGCGCCATCGCGCCCAAGGCCCCGCCGACAAAGCCCAAAAACGGACTGCCGGTTTCCACGGCAGCAATAAAGCCGCAGATCGCGCCCATGATCATCATGCCCTCAACCCCGAGGTTCAGAACACCGGCCTTTTCCACCACCAACTCGCCGATCGCCGCCAGCATGATCGGCACCGATGCAACCATAAGCGACGCTACCAGAACCGCCGGATTGATACCTCCAAAATCCATCACGCGGCCCTCCCTTTCATCAATCGGATGCGATAGTTTGACAGCAGGTCAACGGCCAGCAGGAAAAACAAGAGCATCCCCTGAAACGCCTGAATGGCGGCGGATGGCAGGCCAAGGTTGGTAGAGGCCATCTCGCCGCCTACATAGGTCAGCGCCATAACAAGGCCTGCCAGCAAGATGCCCAGCGGGTTTAACCGGCCCAAAAATGCCACGATAATCGCGGTGAAACCGTAGCCACTGGCGAAATCGATGCTGATCTGGCCTGCGGGTCCTGATACCTCAAACATCCCCGCAAGGCCTGCCAAAGCGCCCGAAATCCCCATGCACATCACCACCAAACGGGTGGGCTGCACACCTGCAAAGCGCGCGGCACGGGGCGCTTGCCCCGCCAGTTTGATCTGAAACCCAAGGATATGGCTTTGCAGCAAAACATAGGCCGCGATGACCGCAATAAACGCCGCCACTACGCCCCAATGCATGCCCGAGCCTGCGATCAGCTCTACATTTCGTGCGGCGGGAAAGGTCGAAAAGTTGCGGCTGCCGGGAAAGCCCATGCCCTGCGGGTTGCGCAAGAACCCCGTGGCCGCCTTGGACAGGATCGTCTGCGCCACATAGACAAGCATCAATGACACCAAAATCTCATTGGTGTTGAACCGCGTCTTCAAAATCGCAGGGATCATCGCCCATAGCCAGCCACCAAAGGCACCCGCGACAATCATCGCCGGAAAAATCCAGCGGCTCTCGGTCGGAAATGCCGCCAGCCCCACACCGGCGCCAAAAATCGCGCCCATAATATACTGGCCTTCGGCACCGATGTTCCAAATGCCTGCACGAAACCCCAACGACAACCCGACCGCGATCAGAATCAGTGGCCCTGCTTTGACCAAAAGTTGCCCGCGCAGATAAAAGGCAAACTCACCAAAAAGCGGGTCCCAAAAGATCGTGCGAATGGCGACAACGGGGTCTTTGCCCAGCAAGGCAAACAGCATCCCCCCTGCGATCATCGTCAAAACCACCGCCAAAACCGGCGTTGCATATTGCCAGAACCGCGATGGTGACGGGCGTTTTTCAAGAACCAACATATACCACCCCCAAACAAGCGCCCGATTTCATCTTGGTCCAAGTACCTAATCCGCCCGCGCCGCAACTCAGCGCTGTCAGGCAAAAGCTATTCATGATGTGCCACCTCCATACCATGTGCGCCGCCCATCATCAGGCCAATCTCATCTACCGTCAGCCCTTCGGTCGGGCGCGTGGGCGTCAAACGCCCCTCGTTCAGCGCGGCGAAACGGTCGGATACCTCTAGCAGATCATCCAAATCCTGAGAAATCACCACCACAGCAGCCCCTTCCTGTGCGCGGTTCAAAATTTCTTGCCGGATGAACGCCGCGGCGGCGGCATCAACGCCCCAAGTGGGCTGGTTGATGATTACCACGTCCGGCGCTTGGCTTAACTCTCGTCCTATCAGGAATTTCTGCAAATTCCCGCCCGAAAGCGCGCGCGCTGCGACCCATGTGCCCGGTGTGCGCACATCATATTGCGCCACCACCTCCTCGGCCCAAGCCTTGGTTTTGGGCCAGTTGATAAACCCTTTGTAGGTCAAACCCTTGCGCACGGTGCCCGAGAGTAAAGCATTTTCCACAAGGCTCATATCCGGGGCGGCGGCATGGCCCAGCCTATCCTCGGGCGCGGCCACAAACCCCATCGCGCGCCGCGCATTGGGGGAGGTGTCGCCAATCGGTTTGCCGTGGCATTTCACCATGTCTGGCGAGGATCGCAATTCCCCCGACAGGGCCAGCAACAGCTCATCTTGGCCGTTGCCTGCCACGCCTGCGATGCCCAATACCTCACCTCGCTGCACCGAAAAGCTGATATCTTTCAAAGATGTGCCAAACGGAATGGGCGAGGCCGCGTTCAGGTTTGATACCTCAAGCGCGGCCTGCGCATCGCCCCAATCCTTGCGGGCGGCGCGGGCAGGGGGCGTAAGCACGGCCCCCACCATCATTTCGGCCATATCGCGGGCCGAGACATCGCGCGGCGTACAAGTGCCGACCACTTTGCCACGCCGCAAAATCGTCGCCTCATCACAAAGCGCGCGAATTTCCTCCAGCTTGTGGCTGATATACAGGATCGCCGTGCCCTCGGCCGACAGTTGCCGCAGGGTTTGGAACAGGATATCCACCTCTTGCGGGGTCAGCACGCTGGTCGGCTCATCCATAATCAGCAGTTTGGGGTCTTGCAGCAGGCAGCGGATAATCTCGACCCGCTGGCGTTCGCCTGCCGACAAATCCCCAACCATGCGGTCAGGGTCAAGCGGCAGGCCGTAATCCTCGGAAACGGAGCGGATTTTTTGCGCCAGCTCGCGCATGGGCGGCGGGTTTTCCATGCCAAGCGCCACGTTCTCGGCCACGTTCAGCGCCTCAAACAGGCTAAAATGCTGGAACACCATGGCAACGCCTGCCGAACGGGCCGCACTGGGGCGGGCAGGTGCATAGGGTTGGCCGTGCAGGTGCAACGTGCCGCTATCTGGTTTCACCAATCCGTAAATCATTTTGACAAGGGTGGATTTTCCCGCCCCGTTTTCGCCCAGCAGCGCGTGTATCTCGCCCTTGGCGATGGAAAAGGACACATCCGAATTGGCAACCACGCCCGGATAGGCCTTGGTCACGCCGCTGATGCGCAAAAGCTCTGTTGTCATACCGCGTTCTCCTGTCGTGACGCGCCCATTCGGGGCCTTATTAGCTGTGACGCAACCCCGATCGCAATCGCTTGTGGGTGTTTTCCCAAACCCGTATCGCCAATAGGGCAGTCAATGCGGGCAATTGTGTGTGGGGCGTGGCCAAGGGCAGCAAGCCGCCTTTGGAACCGCACCCATTTGGTCTTTGAGCCGATCAGGCCGCAGCGGGTAAACCCGTGGTTCAAGGCTGCATGGCACAGCGCAAGGTCAAGCCTGTGCGAATAGGTCAGGATAAGGTGCTCTGTATCCACGGGCGCATGGGGCATTAAGGCCTCGGGTGCCGCGGCGGGCAGCATTGTCACCCCCGCCGGAATATCTGGCGGAAACCGGTCTGCCGCGACATCAATCCAAGTGATTGCCAAATCAGGCAGAGGGGCCAGAACCCCCACCAAGGCGCGGCCAACATGCCCCGCACCCCAAACCCAAATCTGCCGCGAAGGGTGCGCAATCGGCTCAACCATCCAACCTTGGATCAAGGCGGGTACAGGGCGCTGCCCTTGCCCCCGTGCCTGCGCCAACAGGCGACTAACGGCCAAAGGCATTGTGCTGCTATCAACGGGGCGTGCGAATATATCGGCTGTAGGCAGGGTGCTGGCCTCAAACACTTCCGTCAACAGGGTCACGGTGCCACCGCAGCACTGGCCCAGCTTTGGCCCCAAGGCCTCGCGGGTAAGCCGCTGTGCTGTGCCATTTTCTAGCATCTCGCGCGCGGTTTGGGCGGCCTGATACTCTAACGCGCCGCCGCCAATGGTGCCCGATTGCCCTTGCGGCCAAACCAGCATCGCGGCCCCCACTTCGCGTGGCGAGGACCCCGCAATTGCCGCAATAACTACCCGTGCAACCCGACCATGTGCCACAACAGCAGCGCGAACGGCATCCCGATCAAACATCGCACTGCCGTTGCACGGCGGCCAAAATCCGTTCCGGTGTTGCAGGGGCATCCAGCGCCACATATCGCGTGCCATCGCCGCAGGCGGCCACAGCATCCGACAGCGCCATCAGCGCGGAAATCCCCAGCATGAATGGCGGTTCGCCCACGGCCTTTGATCGGCCTACCGTCGCCTCGGGGTTGTCGCGGCCCCAAAGCGCCACGTTGAAAATGGGCGGGCGGTCCGAACAAGCCGGAATTTTATAGGTGCTGGGCGCATGGGTGCGCAGCGCGCCCTTATCATCCCAAACCAATTCTTCCATCGTCAGCCAGCCCGCGCCTTGCACATAAGCCCCTTCAATCTGGCCTATATCCAAAGCAGTATTCAGGCTCGCCCCCGTATCATGCAACAGATCCGTGCGCAGAATACGGTTTTCGCCGGTCAAAGTATCAATCACCACCTCGGTCACCGCCGCACCGTAAGCAAAGTATAAAAACGGCCGTCCTTTGCCTGCCGCGCGGTCCCAAGTGATTTTTGGCGTGGCATAAAACCCGGTTGAGGACAGCGAGATACGCCCCGCATAGGCCAAAGCCGCGGCCTCGGCAAAGCTGTAAATCGCATCGCCAACCATCACCCGCCCTCCCGAAAACAGCACATCCTGCGTGTGATGCTTTTCGGCCAAAAACGCCGCCATCCGATCACGAATGGTAAGGCAAGCCGCCTGCGCCGCCATGCCGTTCAAATCCGACCCCGAGGAAGCCGCCGTCGCACTGGTGTTGGGCACTTTGGCCGTATCGGTCGCGGTAATCTTGACCGTGCTAACATCCACCCTAAACACACCCGCCGCCACCTGCGCCACCTTTTGGAACAAGCCTTGCCCCATTTCGGTGCCGCCATGGTTCAGATGAATTGACCCATCTTGATACACATGGACCAAAGCACCGGCTTGGTTCAAATGCGTCAAGGTAAAGGAAATCCCGAACTTCACCGGCGTCAACGCAATCCCGCGCTTCAAGATCGGGCTGGCGGCATTCCAGGCGGCAATCGCGGCCCGCCGCGCAGTATAACCCGCGCTCACCTCCAAAGCCGAAACCAACTGATCCCCGATGAAATCCTCAACAGGCATATGATAGGGCGTGGTTTGCACTCCCGCAGGCACCGGAAGGTCTTGCCCACCCACTACCATGCCCACTGCCCCTCGCGTGGCCAGATCTTCTGTATCCGCATTCTTTTCGGTAAAAATATCCTCGGGGGGGTGGGGGGGGGGGGAAAAAAACCCCCCCCCTTTCCCCCCCCCCCCCCCAAAACCCCCCCCCCCCCCCACAAGCAGAACCCCCCCCCCCACCCAAACAACAATGGCTCTCACC